>JAEYTA010000164.1 GCA_023434265.1 Pseudomonadota bacterium | reverse complement strand
CGCCCGAGGCGGCGGCGCGAACCGCCAGCACCGCCGGGTCGAATCCCGGGTCGGCCGCCAGCATGAGGGCCCGGCGCACCAGATGCGCGTCCCGCTCCGGGGTCTTCCACGACCGGGCCAGGCGCTGGTGCAGGAACAGGCGCGGGCCGGGGCCGGCGACGGCGTCGACCGCCTCGTCCAGCACCCGGGCGCATTCGACCAGAAGCGCCTCGGGCGGCCGGGAACCGGCGTCGGCGTCTTCCTCCGCCCGGCGCGACAGGGCGGCGAACAGCCGCGCCCGGGCCGAGGCGCCGGGGGTGGCGCCAACGCGCGGCCGCAGCTCGGCGAACGGATTGACCGCGCGGGCGCCCCACAGCACGCGGGCGGCGTCCTCCAGCGTCCCCGCCTCGGCCAGCTGGACGGCGTCGAGGCCGCGATAGAGCAGCCGCCCCCCGGCGACGACGCTGACCGAGGAATGGAGTTCGGCCTCGCCGCGCCCGGCGGCACCGGGCGACGGGAGGAGCGGCGCGTCGTCGTTGTCGGCCGGTCTGTCCCCCGCCAGGCGAGCGATGTCGCGAGCGGCGTAGAGACTGCGGCGCGGATCCTCGGGGTCCGGGCGGGCCGCGATGCGGCCGCGGCTGACATAGGCGTAGAGGGTCTGGGCCTTGACCCCCAGCCGCCCCAGCGCCTCGCCGCGTCCGATCCAGCGGTCGGGATCCGCCGACATGCGTCGCCTCCTCCGGCCCGCGGCCGTCAGGTCCATTCGGCGGCCAGCATGGGGCCCTTTCGTGACGAAGCCGCTAACCGGCCGCGCCGGCCTTGGCAGGGCCGCGCCTTTCCGCGACAA
This sequence comes from Pseudomonadota bacterium, assembly GCA_023434265.1. GTDB lineage: Bacteria > Pseudomonadota > Alphaproteobacteria > Caulobacterales > Caulobacteraceae > Brevundimonas. Next base: position 21,272 of record JAEYTA010000164.1, on the reverse strand, counting down.
GGACGGCGATGACCAGCGCCTCCCTGGACGACGCCCACGCCGCGACCCGCAGCGTCACCCGCCTGTCAGTGGGCGTGGCCGCGGTCCTGATCCTGCTGAAGGCCTTCGCGCTCGGCGCCTCGGGCTCGGTGTCCATGCTGGCCTCGCTGGCCGACTCCTCGCTCGACCTGATCGCCTCGCTGGCCACCTTCTTCGCCGTGCGCTGGGCCGCCGCCCCGCCGGACGAGGACCACCGCTTCGGCCACGGCAAGGGCGAGGCGCTGGCCGCCCTGGTGCAGGCCGGCCTGGTCTTCGCCTCGGCGGTGTTCATCGGCTGGGAGGCGGTGCAGCGCATGTTCGAGCCGCGCCCGGTCACCGCCGGGCACTGGAGCGTCGCCGTCGTGCTGATCTCCATCGCCCTGACCGGCTGGCTGGTGTGGCGGCAGGGCAAGGCCATCGCGGCCAGCGGCTCGGTCGCCGTCGAGGCCGACCGGGCCCACTACGCCGCCGATCTGGCCGCCAACGCCGTGGTCCTGATCGGGGTGATCTCCGGCGCCTGGCTTTCGGCGCCGGGTCTCGACGCCGCCGCCGGTCTGGTCGTCGCGGTCTGGCTGTTCTGGGGCGCCACCGGCGTGCTGCGCGGGGCCGCCGACCAGTTGCTGGACCGGGCCACGCCGGACGCCGACCGCGTGGCCATCACCACCGCCATGCTGTCCGATCCGCGCATCACCGGGGTGCACCGCCTGCGCACCCGCATGGCGGGGCCGGTGATGACCATCCAGATGCACGTCGACATGGACCCGGCCCTGACCCTGGCCGAGGCGCACGCCATCCTCGTCGAGGCCGAGAACCGGCTGCTGGAGCGCTGGCCCCACGCCGACATCCTGATCCACCCGGACCCGCGCCCGGCCCCGTCCGGAAAAGGCCCCTGGAGCTGACCCGCCCCGGCCATGGCTAACGCCCGCTTAACGGCCTCGGGCGCATGACGGGACGATGTCCGCCGTCCTCTACCATTTCGCCTTCGATCCCGGCTCGCGCGCCGCGCGTCTGGCGCTGGGCGAGGCGAAGGTTCCGTTCGAGGAGACGACGGTCAAGCCGTGGGAGCCGAACTGCCCGGTGGCCGGCCTCAATCCGTCGGGCATGCCGCCGGTGCTGCAGGTCGCCGAGACCGGCCGCCCCCTGACGCTGTGCGAACCGGCCGCCATCCTCGGCTGGCTGGAGGACCGCTCGCGCGAGCCCTTCCTGATGCCCGCCGACCCGGCCGAACGCGCCGAGACGCGGCGGCTGGTCGGCTGGTTCGACCGCCGCTTCACCGACGAGGTCGACGCCGTCCTGCTGCACGAGCGGATGGAGAAGCCCCTGCTCCGCCTCGGCCCGCCCGAGGCCCGCGCCCTGCGCGCCGGCCGCGAGGCCCTGCGCGCCCATCTGGGCCAGTTCGAGGGTCTGCTGGCCGAGCGCGACTGGCTGGCCGGCCGGCGGCTCAGCCAGGCCGACATCGTCGCCGCCGCCCACCTGTCGGTGCTCGACTATTTCGGCGAAGTGGCCTGGCCGCAGTGGCCGGGGTTGAAGACCTGGTACATGAAGCTGAAGTCGCGGCCCTGCTTCCGGCCGCTGCTGGCCGACCGCTTCCCCGGCGTGCAGCCCTCGACCTGGTACGCCGACCTCGACTTCTGACCCGACTTTCGCCCGCATCGGCGCTAAGAAGGCCGCCGCCATGGCCCGGGATCCCCGCATCTTCATCCGCGAACGCGCCGCCGATCTCGGCTTCGACGTCTGCCGCTTCGCCTCGGCCTCGGAGCCGTGGAGCGCGGGCGAGCGGCTGGCGTATTTCGTGGGCGAGGGCCGACACGGCGACATGGGCTGGATGGAGACGACGCTGGAGCGCCGCGCCCATCCGACCGCGATGTGGGACGGGGCCCGCAGCGCCATCGTGCTGGGCCTCAACTACGGCCCCGGCCACGATCCGCTGTCGGAGCTGGCGGAGCGCTCGGCGGGCTATCTGTCGGTCTACGCCCGGGGCGACGACTATCACGAGCTGATCAAGGGCCGGCTCAAGACCCTCGCCGGCCAGATCGCCGCCCGCACCGGCGAGGAGGTCAAGGTCTTCGTCGACACCGCGCCGCTGATGGAGAAGCCGCTGGCGCAGCGGGCCGGACTGGGCTGGCAGGGCAAGCACACCAATCTGCTCAGCCGCGAGCACGGCAACTGGCTGTTCCTCGGCGTGATCCTCAGCGCCGCCGAGTTCGAGCCGGACGCGCCCGAGGGCCAGCACTGCGGCACCTGCACCGCCTGCCTCGAGGCCTGCCCGACGAATGCCTTCCCCGCCCCGTTCCAGCTGGATGCGCGGCGCTGCCTGTCCTACCTGACCATCGAGTTCGACGGGCCGTGGCCGAAGGAATTCCGCGTCGCGACCGGCAGCCGCATCTACGGCTGCGACGACTGCCTGGCGGTCTGCCCGTGGAACAAGTTCGCCGCCGAGTCGCGCGAGAGCCGGTTGCAGGCGCGCGAGGCGCTGGTCTCGCCGCGCCTGGCCGATCTGGCCGCCCTGGACGACGCCGCCTTTCGCGCCCTGTTCGCCAAGAGCCCGGTCAAGCGCATCGGTCGCGACCGCTTCGTCCGCAACGTCCTCTACGCCATCGGCAACAGCGGCGACCCGGCGCTAATCCCGGCGGCCGAGGCCTTGCTGGACGATCCGGATGCGGTGGTCAGGGACGCGGCCCGGTGGGCGCTGGCGCGCCTCGGCTCAGCCCATCCCGACGCCGACGCCGCGCTGCCCGCCGGGGGCGCGGGCGATGTCCAGTAGCTTGACCCTGAACACCAGCACGCTGTTCGGCGGGATGCCCGGCCGGCCCTGCTCGCCATAGGCCTTCTCCGGCGGCAGGTAGACGATCCACTCGTCGCCGACCGCCATGTGCTGCAGCGCCTCGGTCCAGCCCTCGACCACCTCGCCGAGGGTGAAGACGGCCGGCTGGCCGCGCTGGAACGAGCTGTCGAACACCGTGCCGTCGGTCAACGTGCCCTCGTAGTCGACGCGCACCAGATCGTTGCTGTCGGGGCTCTCGCCGCCCGGCGGGCCGGACTGGACGACCTTGTACTGCACCCCGGACGGCAGGGTCTGGACGCCCTCGGCGCGGGCGTTCGACTTGAGGAAGAACTCGGCCGCGCGCGCGTTCTCCGCGGCGATCGCGTCGAGCGGCGCCGTTCCGCGGTCGCAGGCCGCCAGCGCGGCGATCGCCGCCAGCGCCGCGGCGCCCCTAGCCCATGCGAAGTTCAAAGCCCGCCTCCTCCAGCGCCTGTCGGATGTCCTGCGCGTGCGCCGCGCCGCGCGTCTCGACCATGATGTCGAACTCCGCGCCCTTGGCCGGCACGTCGAGCGCCAGCCGGTTGTGCACCACGTCGATGATGTTGCCGCCCAGCGCGCCGATGGCCGCGCTCATCCTGGCCAGCATGCCGGGCCGGTCGTCGCCGATGATGCGGTAGACGACCAGCCGCTTCTCGCGCACCAGCTCGCGGTTCAGCACCACGGCCAGCATGCGCGCGTCGATGTTGCCGCCGGTCAGCTCGATGCCGACCTTCAGGCCGCGGAACTTGTCGGGATAAGCCAGCAGGGCCGCCAGGCCGCCGGCTCCGGCGCCCTCGGCCACCGTCTTCTCGAGCGTGGCGAGGAAGGCGACGCCCTTCTCGAAGTCGGCGTCCTCGCAGACCAGCACCTCCTCGACCAGCGGATCGGCGATGGCGAAGGGGATGTCGCCGACCGCCTTGATGGCGATGCCCTCGGCGATGGTCTGTCCGCCGCATTTCGGGGCCTCCCCGCGACGCTTCGCGGTAAACGACGGATACATCGCCGCCTCGACGCCGAAGATGCGGATGTCGGGCTTCATCGCCTTGGCCGCCACGGCCGAGCCGGCGATCAGACCGCCCCCGCCGACGGGGATGATGAGGACGTCGAGGTCGGGGGCGTCCTCGAGGAACTCCAGGCCGCAGACGCCCTGACCGGTGACGATGCCGAGATCGTCGAAGGCGGAGACGAAGACGAAGCCCTCCTCGTCCCTGAGCCGGTGCGCCTCCTCGGTGGAGCCGGAGAAGTCGAGTCCCTTGATGACGACATTGGCGCCGTGCTGCCGGGTGCCGTCGATCTTCACGAAGGGGGTGCCCTCGGGCATGACGATGGTCACCGGCACGCCGAGCCGGCCGCCATGGTAGGCGAGGGCCTGGGCGTGGTTGCCGGCGCTGGCCGCCACCACCCCGCGCCTGCGCTCCTCCGGCGTCAGCTGCAGCAGCCGGTTCAGGGCCCCGCGCTCCTTGAAGCTGCCGGTGAAATGCAGGTTGTCGAACTTGATCCACACCTCCGCCCCGGTCAGTTCGGACAGGCGGCGGGAGTGACGCACCGGCGTGCGGTCCACCTGGCCGGCGATCCGGTCCCGGGCCGCGAGGATGTCGTCGAAGGTGACAGTCATTGAGCGCTCCCGGCCCGGTCTTCGCGCCGGGCTTGTGGCGCTTGTGGACCAGCGCCGGGCGCCCCGCAACCTTGCCCTTGAGGAGGCGTTCAGCATCTGATCCGGCGTTCGAACCGCGCGTTTCCCGGAGAGAGCCATGTCCGCCGCCAAGCCTGCCCTGCCCCTGATCGCCATCGCCGCCGCGGGCGCCCTGCTGAGCGCCTGCGAGACCGTGCCCATGGGTGGCGGATTCGGCCCGCCGCCGGGCCCGGCGCCGTTCCGGGCCGAGGACTTCGCCTGGTCGACCCGCGGCGGCCGCGCCTCGATCGAGGGCCGCATCGACTATCGCCGCGACGGTCAGGACTTCGACTGCACCGGCTCCGTCGCCCTCACGCCGGACACGCCGTACACGCGCGCCCGCTTCCGCACCCTCTATGGTTCGACCGATCGCGCCGCCGTGCCCGAAGCCATCGTCCGGGCCCGCACCGTCGCGGATCCGAACGCCGACTATCGCTCCTACGTCCGGTCCGCGACCTGCCGGAACGACCGCTTCGAATTCACCGGCCTGCCCGACGGCGGCTGGTTCGTCATCGTGCCGGTCAGCGCCGGCGGCGACGACCGGGTGGTGCTGATGCGCCATGTCGACACCCGCGGCGGAAGGGTGTCCGTCGTCCTCTAGAGTTCCCGTCTTTCTGGCCGCGTATCGGGCCGCCCCGGAGAGTTAACCATGCGCCTGCTCCCGATCGCCCTGGCCGGTCTCTGTCTCGCCGCCGCCGCGCCTGTCGCCGCCCAGAGCTGGGACCGCTACGGCGGCTATGGAGACGGCTACCGGAATTACGACGCCGACCGCGGCGACTGGCGCGAGGACCGCTATCGCGACCGGGACTGGAACGCGGTCCCCTCGACCTTCGACTGGCGCAGCCAGCTGGACCGGCCGGGGGACTATCGCTGCGACGCCTTCTGGGACGCCAACCGCACCGATTGCGGCGCCCGCTGGCGCGACCAGCGTCATCGGGTGAGCCCGCAAGCCCGTCGCGACTACCGCGAGTTGGCCGGCTATGGCCGCGACGGATACGGGTATGACTATGGCTATAGCCACGACCGGCGCCGCTACGGCTACGGCTACGGCTACGGCTACGGTCACGGTTACGACCGCTACAGCTACTCGCGTCGCGGCTATGGCTCGACCTACGGCTACGGCTCGGGCGGCACAAGCTACCACGGCGCCTATGGCCGACCGGACATCGTCTATCCGTCGGGCGGGCACAGCTATGGCGGCCGCGACCCGGGCCGCATCTCATGGTGCCGGGCGACCTACCGGTCGTACGACCCCGGCAGCGGCTACTACCGCGCCTGGAGCGGTCGCCTGGTCTGGTGCGGCTGACGAGCGGCGACTAACGCCGTTCACCCGATCACAGACGTGTGGGTGAGCGGCGTTCGCCATTGTTTCGCCCCGCCCGCCCCGCTTCGCTCGACAGGTTCCCGACAGGGGCGCAGTCGAGGGGGAAGCGTAGATGTCCCAGCACAACATCACCGGGTCCGAAGTGTTCGGGCCCAAGCCGTTCGTCATCCTGCGGGGTGTCAAGTCCAGCGGCCTGCGGCGCCAGCGCAAGGCGCGGACGCTGCTGGCCTTCGTGGCCGGGGCCGCCGTCGCCCTGGTCGGCGGCGCTGTGGCCGTCGCCGCCGCCTTCGGTCCCGGCCTGCTCGGCTGACCTCACGGCAGCCAGATCATCCGCCGCGTGCGCGCCTCGCCGCCGCGCGCGCGGCTGAACTCGGCCCGGACCTCGCCCGTGTAGAGGAAGCCGGCCTTCTCCAGCACCCGGCCCGAAGCCGGATTGTCCGCGAAATGTCCGGCCGCCAGGGCGCGCCGCCGCCAGGTGCGGCTGGCCCAGACCAGACCCGCCTCCAGCGCCTCGGTGGCGTAGCCGCGCCCCCAGAAGGGCCGGCCGATCCAGTAGCCGACCTCCGGCCCCATCTCGCCCGCCTCGAACAGGCCCAGCACGCCGACCGGGCCGTGGTCCTCGTGCTCGATCAGGAAGGTGCGGGCGCGCCCGGGATCCTGCCCCGCCACCTGCAGCACGAAGTCCTCGGCGTCCTGCACCGAGAAGGGGTGCGGCATACGCAGCGTCATGCGGGCGATGTCGATGTCGTTGGCCAGCGCGGCGAGGCGGGTCACGTCCTGGGCCTGCGGGCCGCGCAGGCGCAGGCGCCGGGTCTCGACGACGGGGGTGGGCTCGATCACGCACATGGCACGCCTCGTTCGTGTTCGCCGCCTCCTTGGAGGGCTCGGGCGGCGTTCGAGGCGGGGAACGAAAACGGGGAGCCTGGTGATCCAGACTCCCCGCGGAATAATTCCCTTGGTCCGGATCGCGGCCCTTTCGGCCTAGCGCGATCCGGTCTGTCTTCCGTTTCGCGCTATTCGGCGGCCATGGCCGGCTGGTCGTTGGCGGCGAGAATCGACACGTAACAACGGCCGCCACGCTTTTTCGTGAACTGCACGGAGCCGTTGGTCAGGGCGAACAGGGTGTGGTCACGGCCCATGCCGATGTTGTCACCCGGGTGGAAGGTGGTGCCGCGCTGACGCACGATGATGTTGCCGGCCAGCACGCGCTCGCCGCCGAACTTCTTCACGCCGAGGCGCTTCGACTCGGAGTCGCGCCCGTTACGCGACGAACCACCGGATTTCTTGTGAGCCATGGGTGCGCTCCTACTCTCGTATCGTTCTTACGCTTCGTCGGACGAGGCGGCGGTTTCGGACTTCTTGGCGGCGGCCTTCTTCGGCGCAGCCTTCTTGGCGGGGGCCTTGGCTTCAGCCGCCTCGGCCTTGGCGGCCTTCGGAGCGGCGGCCTTCTTGGCCGGCTTGGCCTCGACCTCGGCCGTCTCGACGCGCGGGGCGAGGCCGCGGGCGCGGGCGTTGATCTCGGCCTTGGTCAGCAGGGCGACTTCGCCGTCCCACTTGGCCTTCTCGCCGGCGCCTTCGATGCCGGTGATGCGCAGGACCGATTCCATCTGGCGATGGCCGTTCGTGCGGCGGTAGCCCTGACGACGGATCTTCTTGAAGATCTTGATCTTTTCGCCCTTGCGGGTCTCGACCAGGGTGGCCGCGACCGAGGCGCCGTCGATCATCGGCGCGCCGACGGTGACGCCCTTGTCGCCGCCCAGCATCAGCACTTCGCCGAACTTGACGTTCGAGCCGGCCTCGCCGTCGAGCTTCTCGACCACGATCACGTCGCCCGGTTGGACCCGGTACTGCTTGCCGCCGGTCTTGATCACCGCGTACATGTTGAAGCCTCAGCGAAACGCAAAAAGAATAGCGCCCGACGGGGACCCCCGCGGGCGAAGAGCGGCGACATATACGGAAGGGGCCCGCGGAGTCAACGCGGGCGGGCGAAAAAGCCCGCGGGAGCGCCAAGCCCGCGGCCCCGCGACATCCGGACCGCCGCAACCCCCTCGACCGTTATAAAGTAACAGGCTAAGGGAGCGCGATGGCGCCGCCCGACCTCCAGCAACCGGTTCTCCTTTCCGTTCTGGGGACGGGGTTCGCCACGGCCTTCCTGCATGCCGCCCTGCCGACCCACTGGCTCCCCTTCGTGCTGGTCGGCCGCGGACAGCGCTGGAGCCTGGCGCGGGTGCTGGCCGCCGTCGCCGCCGCGGGGCTGGCCCATATCGTCACCACCGCACTGGCCGGAGCGCTGATCGTCGCCCTCGGCCTGGCCCTGGACCAGTGGATATCCGGCCTGCTGCCCAACCTGTCGGCCAGCCTGCTCTTCCTGTTCGGCGCCTTCTATCTGGGCCGCGCCCTCCTGCGGCAGCCGATCATGGGCGGCGGGCCGGCGCTGGAGCTGTCGGAGCCGACCGTGTCGCACGGCGCCGCCTTCTGGGGCCTGGTCGCCATGATGGCGGTGTCGCCCGGCGAGGTGCTGCTGCCGATCTATCTGTCGCAGGCGACCCAAGGCCTGCCGCTGCTGGGCGGCCTCACCCTGTCCTTCGCCGCCGGCACCGTACTCGGCATGGCCGTGTTCACCGTGCTGGCCCGGGCCGGCTGGTCGGTGCTGCGGCTCGAGCGCTGGGCGCGCTACGAGGGCGTCATCCTCGGCCTGGCCCTGATCCTGATCGGCCTTCTCGTCGTGCTGCGCCAGCACTAAGGGTTAGGGCATGGCGCACGCGCACGACCATCACCACGACGACCACGATCACGGCGGCCATGGCCACGCTCACGGCCACCACCACGGCCCGGTCGACACGGGAGACTGGCGCTACGCCGTCGGCCTGATCGTCAACCTCGCCTTCGTCGCCATCGAGTTCGGGGCCGGGGTGTTCAGCGGCTCCACCGCCCTGATGGCCGACGCCGGCCACAATCTCTCGGACGTCCTCGGCCTGGCCATGGCCGGCGGCGCCGCCTGGCTGGCGCGCCGCGCCGCCGGGCCCGGCAAGACCTACGGCTACGGCAAGGCCACCGTGCTGGCGGCGCTGGGCAACGCCATCCTGCTGATCTTCGCCTGCGGGGCCATCGCCTTCGAGGCCGTGCGGCGCTTCAACGACCCCGCCCCGGTCGGGTCGACCACCATCATGGTCGTGGCCGGCATCGGCTTCTTCATCAACCTCGGCACCGCCCTGCTGTTCATGAAGGACCAGCACGCCGACCTGAACGTGCGGGGGGCCTATCTGCACATGATGGCCGACGCCGGCGTATCGCTGGGCGTGGTGGTGGCCGGGGCCGCAATCCTGTTCAGCGGCTGGAGCCTGATCGATCCGATCGTCAGCCTGCTCATCGTCGCGGTGATCCTGTGGGGCACCTGGGGGCTGCTCAAGGACTCGGTGAACCTCGCCCTCGACGCGGCCCCGCGCGGCGTCGACGTCGGCGCCGTCCGCGAGGCCCTGCTGACCCTGCCGGGAGTCAGCGCCGTTCACGACCTGCACGTCTGGGGGCTGTCGACCACCGAGACGGCGCTGACCGCCCACCTCGTCCACGACCGGACCGATCCGGCCGCGCTGCTGGGCGAGGCCCAGCGACTGGCCCGCGACGGCTTCGGCATCGGGCACACCACCCTGCAGCTCGAGACCGATCCCCTGCCCGACTGCCCCGCCTGCTGATCAGTCCGCCGGCGGCACGGTCATCCGGCCGCCCGGATAGTCGACCACCACCAGGCCGAACGGCCGGAAGGCGGCGTTGCCGAGGAAACCCACCGCCCCGGGCCGGGCGAAATAGCCCTGCGGCGGTTGCACGATCAGTCGCGGCTCGGCCCAGTCGATGCCGCCCAGCCGGAAGCGCTCCGCCTTGTAGACCGGCAGGCGCACCGCCCCGCCGGTGCCGGCCCCGCCCAGAACCTGCACCGGCTCGCCGGGATCGCGCCCGTCCAGCAGGGCGGCGTGCTGCGGCGCGGACAGGTTGATCCACAAATGCGGGCTGTCGAAGATCCCCGCGCCGGAGTCGTAGCGCAGCTCGACCGGCCGCCCGTCGATCTCTCCGGTCAGCCGCGGGATGCCGTTGTCGTCGGCCATGGCCACGCCCCGACCGCACGCCGCGACGGTCGCCGCGAGCGGGCCGGGCTCCGCCAGCGCCAGCCGCCCGCGCTCGAAGTCGAAGGTCAGCACGCGGTCGCCGAACAGGTCCGAGCCGAGGATGCCCGCAACCGGCTCCCCCGCAGGGCCTGCCAGCCCGGACAAATCCGACACCGTGGGCGACAGCCGCCGGATCACCGGCCCCAGGGTGAAGCGCGGCACGGTGGTGCTGGAGACCTCGACCACACCGCCGGTCCCCTCGACCGTCGTCCCGCCCTCGTCGGGCAGGCCCAGCGCCCGCGCCACGCCGGCGTCCAGCGCGCTGCGGTTGGCGCCGGTGTCGATCAGGAACCAGCGCGGCGTCCCGTCGCCTGCCTCGGCGCGGACGAAGGCGACATGGGCCTCGTAGGCCGCCTCGACCGATCCTTCGCCGCGCAGCGCCTCGAAGGCGGCGGTGCAGGCGGGGTCGGCGGCCGGCAGGGCGGCGAGCAACAGGGCGAACATGCCGCCATCAAGGGCGTGGAACGGCCGCGGGGCAAGTGAACACTCTTTCATCGCGCCCCCGCCCTGCCTAGATGGGCGCCATGACCGACACCGCCTCCTCCCCCGGCAAGATTCCCGTCACCGTGCTCACCGGCTACCTCGGCGCCGGCAAGACCACCCTGCTGAACCGCATCCTCACCGAGGACCACGGCAAGCGCTACGCCGTCATCGTCAACGAATTCGGCGAGATCGGCATCGACAACGATCTGGTCGTCGGCGCCGACGAGGACGTGTTCGAGATGAACAACGGCTGCGTCTGCTGCACCGTGCGCGGCGACCTGATCCGTGTGGTCAACGGCCTGATGAAGCGCCAGCGCCCGGGCAAGCCGGCCTTCGACGCCATCATCGTCGAGACCACCGGCCTGGCCGACCCCGGCCCCGTTGCCCAGACCTTCTTCGTCGACGACGAGGTAAAGGCCAAGACACAGCTGGACAGCGTCACCGCCCTGGTCGACGCGAAGCATGTCATGGCCCGGCTCGACGACTCGAAGGAGGCGCGCGAGCAGGTGGCCTTCGCCGACCGCATCATCCTGAACAAGACCGACCTGGCCTCCGACGAGGAGCTGGCCGAGGTCGAGGCGCGGCTGCGGGCGCTGAACCCGCTGGCCCCGATCACCCGCGCCCAGCGGGCCAACGTCCCGCTGGACGAGGTGCTGGGCGTGCACGCCTTCGACCTGGAGCGGATTTCCGAGGTGCGCCCCGACTTCGTCAATCCGCCGCACGGCGCCGAGGGCCACGTCCACGACGCGCACTGCGGCCACGACCACCACCATCACGACCACGACCACGGTCACGACCACCACCACGGCCCGCGCGGCCACGCCCACGAGGACGACATCCGGGGCGTCGCCCTGTCGCTCGACCGGCCGCTGGACGGGCAGAAATTCACCCAGTGGCTGGACACGCTGCTGGGCCAGCAGGGGCAGAACATCCTGCGCGCCAAGGGCATCATCGACGTCAAGGGCGAGGACCGCCGACTGGTCTTCCAGGCCGTGCACATGATCCTCGAGGGCGACCTGCAGAAGCCGTGGGGCGAGAAGGAGCGCCGCTGGTCGCGCGCCGTCTTCATCGGCCGCGATCTCGACGAGGCCGACCTGCGCGCCGGCTTCGAGGCCTGCGCCGCATGAACCCGCCGCCCCGTCCGCACCGCGAGGCCGTCATCCGCTACGACACGCCCGACTTCGACATCCTGCAGCCCGGCGACTTCGTTCGCTGCGCCGTGTCGGACCGGCCGATCCCGCTGGACCGCCTGACCTACTGGAGCGTCGAGCTGCAGGAGGCCTACGCCACCGCCGAGCTGATGACGCAACGCTGGGTCGAGACCCACAAGGCCGGCGCATGAGCCGCTTCCAGTTCGACGCCCAGCCCACCGCCGCCCTGTTCGACCGCACCGGCGCCGCCTTCGCCCTCGGCGACGGCTCGGTCCGCTTCGAGGGCGGCGAGTTCAGCGCCGCCCACGACGGGGCCATCCTGTGCGCGACCCTGCACCCCTCCGGCGACGGCGTGGTCACCGGCGGCGACGACGGGCGGGTGATCTGGCACCGACGCGGCGAGGCCGGCCTGCTGGCCACGGCGAAGGGCGCCTGGATCGACGCCATCGACGCCTCGGCGGAGAGCGGCCTGATCGCCTTCTCGCACGGCCGCACCCTGTCGGTGATCGACGCGAAGGACGCCGCCTTCCGCCGCGACTTCGAGCACGAGCGCACCGTCTCCGGCGTCGCCTTCGAGCCGAAGGGCCGACGCGTCGCGACCTCGACCTACGGCGGCGCCGCCCTGTGGTTCGCGCGCATCGCCGACCAGAAGCCGACCCTGCTGAAGTGGGCCGGCTCGCACACCGGCGTCGCCTTCTCGCCCGACGGCGCCTTCGTCGTCACCGCCATGCAGGACAACCAGCTGCACGGCTGGCGGCTGAAGGACCAGAAGAACCTGCGCATGGGCGGCTATCCGGGGAAGGTGAAGTCGGTCGCCTTCCTGTCGAACGGTCAGCTGATGGCCACCTCGGGCGCGCAAGGCGCGGTGCTGTGGCCCTTCGTCGGGGCCAACGGCCCGATGGGCCGCGAGGCCACCGAGATCGGCTTCGACGAGGGCAGCACGGTCGTCCTCGTCGCCGCCCGGCCCAGGCACGGCCTGCTCGCCGCCGGCCTCAGCGACGGCCGGGTCTGGCTGGCCGACCCCGCCGGGCAGGGGCTGAACTTCCTCAAGGCCGAGCGCGGCGCGCCGATCGTCGCCCTGGCCATGAGCGAGGACGCCCGTCGCGTCGCCTGGGCCGACGAGGACGGCCACGCCGGCGTCGCCGACGTCTGACCGCTTGCATACGGCGACGCTGTCGGGCGACATCGGGCGATGAGTTCCGATCGCGGAGAGACGAGGCGGCGTCGGCCCTTGCTGACAGCCCTGCTGGCGGTGGGCCTGCTGCTGCTCAGCGGCGTGGTCGCCTATGCCGTGGTGCCGCCGCCCGCCACCTTCCTGATGACCACCCGCGCCTTCGAGGGCGAAGGTCTGTCGCGGCGCTGGCGCTCGCTGGACGATATCTCGCCGCGCCTGGTCGAGGCGGTGATCGCCGCCGAGGACTCGACCTTCTGCGCCCACAAGGGCTTCGACATGAAGGCCATCGAACAGGCGCTGAAGGCCAACGAGAGGGGCGGGCGCATCCGCGGCGGCTCGACGATCAGCCAGCAGACCGCCAAGAACGTCTTCCTCTGGCCGGGTCGCGACTGGGTCCGCAAGGGGCTGGAGGCCGGCTACACCGTCCTGATCGAGACCGTGTGGGGCAAGCGGCGGATCATGGAGGTCTATCTGAACGTCGCCGAATGGGCCCCCGGAGTCTACGGCGCCGAGGCCGCCGCGCGACACTGGTTCGACAAGGGCGCCGACGAGCTGTCCGCCCGCGAGGCGGCCCGGCTGGCCGCCATCCTGCCCTCGCCCCGCCGCTACAACGCGGGTTCGCCCGGCCCCTACGTCCGCCGCCGGGCCTCGCGCATCCAGGCCGCCATGGGAACGGTGCGCAACGACGGCCTGGCCGCGTGCGTCCTCGGCTGAACGGCCGCGCTTGACCTTACGGTCCCGCTCGCGTCCCTTGCCGCCCGACACGCGGCGGGAGGCCGCGAAGGAGGAAGCATGAAGCGCCATCTGATGACCGCCGCCGCCGTCTGCGCCCTCGGCCTCGGCCTCGCCGCCTGCGCCAGCATGGGCATGGAGGGCGTCGATGCCGCGCCGGCGAACGACGCCGCCGCCCCCGCCGCCCCCGCCGCCCAGGTCGCCGCCGCGGACTTCCCGGTCACCACCGAGGGCGCGACCGCCTTCGTGGCCAGCGCCGAGCAGCGCCTCGCCGCCCTGTCCGAAGAAGCCGCCCGCATCCAGTGGACCCGCGCCACCAACATCACCTTCGACACCATGTGGCTGGAGTCGAGGATCAACGCCGAATACACCGAGCTGCAGGTCGAGCTGGCCAACAAGGCCGCCGCCTTCAACGACGTCCAGGTTCCCGAGGACGTCCGCCGCAAGCTGAACCTGCTGCGTCTCGGCATCGTCCTGCCGGCCCCGAACCGGCCGGGGGCGGCGACCGAGCTGGCCGAGATCACCACCCGCCTGGACTCGACCTATGCGACCGGCAAGTTCGAGTTCGAGGGCGAGCAGATCACCCTCGACGAGGCCAACATCCTGATCGCCGAGAGCCGCGACCCGGCCGAGACCAAGGCGCTTTACGAGGGCTGGCGCACCGTCGCGCCGCAGATGGCGCCCGACTACGCCCGCATGGTCGAGATCGCCAACGAAGGCTCACGCGAACTGGGCTTCGCCGACACCGGCGCCATGTGGCGCGCCGGCTACGACATGGACCCCGACGCCTTCGCCGCCGAGACCGACCGGCTTTGGGAGCAGGTGAAGCCCTTCTACGAGAATCTGCACTGCTACGTCCGCGGCCGGCTGAATGCGAAGTACGGCGACGCCGTGCAGCCCGACGAGGGCCCGATCCGCGCGGACCTGCTGGGCAACATGTGGTCGCAGCAGTGGGGCAACATCTACGACGTGGTCGCTCCGACCGAGGGCGGAGAGTCGAGCTACGACCTGACCGAGCTGCTGACCCGCCAGAACTACGACGCCACCCGCATGGTCCGCACCGGCGAGGGCTTCTACACCTCGCTGGGCCTCGCGCCCCTGCCGCAGACCTTCTGGGAACGGTCGATGATCACCCGGCCCGAGGATCGCGAGGTGGTCTGCCACGCCTCGGCCTGGGACGTCGACAACCTGGAGGATATCCGCATCAAGATGTGCACCCAGGTGAACGCGGACGACTTCTACACCGTCCACCACGAGCTGGGTCACAACTACTACCAGCGCGCCTACAAGGATCAGCCCTTCCTGTTCAAGAACGGGGCGAACGACGGCTTCCACGAGGCCATCGGCGACTTCGTCGGCCTGTCGGCGACCACCCCGACCTATCTCCAGCAGATCGGCCTGCTCGACACGGTTCCGGGCGACGAGGAGGACATTCCCTTCCTGCTCAAGATGGCGCTCGACAAGATCGCCTTCCTGCCGTTCGGCCTGATGGTCGACCGCTGGCGCTGGGACGTGTTCTCGGGCGAGACGACGCCGGCCGAATACAACGACGCCTGGACGGCCAACATGCTGCGCTACCAGGGCCTCGTCCCGCCGGGCCCGCGGCCGGACAACGCCTTCGACCCGGGCGCCAAGTACCACATCCCCGGCAACACGCCGTACACGCGCTACTTCCTGGCCCACATCTACCAGTTCCAGTTCCACCGCGCGGCCTGCCGCCAGGCCGGCTGGACGGGGCCGCTGCACCGCTGCTCGATCTACGGGAACGAGGAGGTCGGCCGGCGCTTCAACGCCATGATGGAGATGGGCCAGTCGCGGCCGTGGCCCGAGGCGATGCAGGCCTTCACCGGCGAAACCGGCAACGACGCCTCGGCGGTGGCCGACTATTTTGCCCCGCTGAACGCCTGGCTGACCGAGCGGAACCGCGGCAAGGACTGCGGCTGGACCGCCTGATGCCGGACCGGCCCCGCGGCGCATCCGCGGGGCCGAACGCCGGTCGACGTTAACCTTTCCGGTGGGCATCCCCTTAACCCAGTCGCGCCATGATGTCCGACGGACCGTGGGTGGACTCTGTCCGCGGCGCTGGATTGGGGCGGCGAATGCAGCTTGGAGACTGGATCGGCCGGACGGCCCGGAGCCTGCGTGATTTCGTCGGTCGACTGGCCGGCGAAACCCGCGGCAACGTGGCCCTGCTGTTCGGGCTGAGCCTGCCGGTGCTGATCCTGATGACCGTCGGCGGGGTCGACATCCACCGGGCCTCGACGGTGCGGGTCAACCTGCAGGACGCGCTGGACGCCGCCGCCCTCGCCGCCGCCCGCTCGCCCTACACCCAGAACGCCGACATCCAGCGCGTCGGCATGGCCGCGCTGCGGGCCAACCTCAAGGCCTATCCGAACATCACGCTGCGCGAGGCGGACACCACCTTCGTCCTTCAGGACGAGGTGGTCATCGCGGATTCCAAGGTCGACGTGCGGACCCTCGTCGCCAACATCTTCCTGCCGCCGTACGGCAAGTTCATGGACGACTACCTGCCGGTGGGCGCCCATTCCGAGGTCGATCGCTCGTCGCGCAACATCGAGGTCGCGCTGGTGCTGGACGTCACCGGCTCAATGGCCGGGACCGCCCTGTCCAACCTCAAGACCGCCGCCAAGGATCTCGTCGACCTCGTCGTCCAGCCGGTGCAGACGCCCTACTACTCGAAGATCGCCCTCGTGCCCTACTCGATGGGCGTGAACCCGGGCTCCTACGCCAACGCCGCGCGGGGCACGATCACAGGGTCGGTGAACATCACCAACGCCGTCCTCAACCTGGTCGGCGAGCAGAAGACCATCACCGGCGCGACCCGCGACCGGCCGGTGGTCATCACCTCGGCCAGCCACGGCTTCTCCAACGGCGATGTGGTCTGGATCACCGGCGTGTCCGGCATGACCCAGCTCAACAACAAGGCGTTCAAGGTGGCCAACCGGTCGACCAACAGCTTCGAGCTGCGCACCCTGTCCGGGAGCAATGTCGATGGCCGCTACTGGAACAGCTATTCGAGCGGCGGCCGCGTTCAGAAGTGCCAGAACAACGACTGCTCGATCATCGTCACCGCCGCGGGCCACGGCATGGCCAACAACGACTACGTGTACATCGAGGGCGTCAACGGCATGACGCAGATCAACAACGAGACCTTCCTCGTCGGCAACGTCACCGCCAACACCTTCACCATCGACCCGAACGCCTCTTCGATCAGCCCCTACACCTCGGGCGGCCGCGCCTGGTGCGCCCAGCAGGGCTGCACCTACTACGCCTTCGAGAACATGTACGGCGACCTGACCACCCACCGGATCAGCTCCTGCGTGACCGAACGCACGGGCAGCCAGGCCTATACCGACGCCGCCCCCTCGACGGCCCGCGTCGGCCGCAACTATCCGGGTTCGTCCAACCCCTGCCTGTCCGACACCATCCTGCCGCTGTCGAGCAACCGCACCACGCTGAAGGACCGGATCGACGACTTCGCCGCCGAGGGCTCGACCGCGGGCCACATCGGCATCGCCTGGGGCTGGTACATGATCTCGCCCAGCTTCAACTCGCTGTGGCCGTCCGGGGCGGCCGCGCCCTACGACACTTCCGAAACCCTCAAGGCGGTCGTGATCATGACCGACGGCGAGTTCAACACGCCCTACTGCAACGGTGTGATCTCGCGCGACGCGGGTTCCGGCTCGGGGTCCAACTCTTCGAAGATCGACTGCGCCTCGACCAACGGCAGCCCCTTCGCCCAAGGCCGGTCGCTCTGCGACGGCATGAAGGCCCGCGGGGTCGTGGTCTATACCGTCGGCTTCCAGCTGGCCGAGGGCGGAGACGCCGCCAGCCTGCTGCGCTACTGCGCCTCGACGCCGTCCAACTTCTTCCTGCCGGCCAGCGGCGGCGACCTCAGCGACGCCTTCGCCGCCATCGGCCGCGACATCACCCAGTTGCGCATCTCGAAATAGCGAGGGCGCGACGTCGCCGGACGCCGCGCCCCGTGCCGCTCCGCCCGGGGGCCGCCGTCAGATCAGCTTGATCTCCCGCAGGCGCTCGGTGAGGAAGTCCTCGGCCATGATCGCCTTGCCGGCGTAGCGGTCGGGATTGTCCGGCGTCACCGTCGACGGCAGGCTCTCGATCACGAAGTCCGGGTTGAAGTGCAGGAAGAACGGCGTCGAGTAGCGGGCGAATCCGCGCCGCTCGGGGGCCGGATTGACCACCCGGTGCGTCGTCGACGGCAGCACGTGGTTGGTCAGACGCTGCAGCATGTCGCCGATGTTGATCACCAGCGCGCCCGGCGGCGGCGCGATGTCCAGCCACTGGCCGTCCGCGTCCTTCAGCTGCAGCCCCGCCTCCTCGGCGCCCAGCAGCAGGGTGATGACGTTGATGTCCTCGTGCGCCCCGGCCCGCACGCCCGGCGCGTCCGCCGGCACCGGCGGATAGTGCAGCATGCGCAGGATCGAATTGCCCAGCTCGACCTTGTCCTCGAAATAGTCGTCGCCGAGTTCGAGGTGGCGGGCGATCGCCCGCAGGATCTTGCGACCCAGTTCGTCCATGGCCGTGAACATGCCGTAGAGGTGCTCGCGGAAGCCCTCGACCTCGGTCGGCCAGACGTTGTCGCGCATGTACTTGCGGTAGGGATGCCCTTCCGGAAGCTCGCGGCCCACGTGCCAGAATTCCTTCAGGTCGTGGGCCGTGGCGCCCTTGGCGGTCTCGATCCCGAACGGCGTCAGCCCGCGCGCCCCGCCGGTTCCGGCCTGGTGGTATTTGCGCTTCACCTCCTCCGGCAGGGCGAAGAAGGCCTTGGCGTCGTCCAGGGCCGCGTCGATGATCGCCTGATCGAGGCCGTGGTCGGCGACCACGGCGAAGCCATAGCGCTCGAACGAGGCGCCGAGCTTGTCGGCGAAGGCCTGGAAGTCGGCGTCGTAGAGGGTCATCGACACGGGCTCGATGGCCCGGCCGGAGGCGGCGGCTGCGTCGGTGGCGAGGGTGGCGGTCACGGGGAGGCCCTTGTGGTCTTGCTGGCGGCTTCCATACGCCCTGCGACAGGACCTTGGCAAAGCGGAGGCGGCGAACGTTTTGCACGCCACGCGCGTTCAGCCTCCGTACAGGCTGGAACCTTGACCGTAAGGGCCGCGTTCCCACCCGACTTCGTTCACCGAAAGGATCGACCCATGCGCGCCAAACTCATCGTCGCCGGCGTCAGCATCGCCGCCCTGCTGGGGGCCTGCACGACGACGGACCCCTACAGCTCGACGCCGCGCCGCAACAACACCGCCACGGGGGCGATCGCCGGCGCCGTCGGCGGCGCCCTGCTCGGCTATCTGACCAACACCTCGGACTCCGAGGAAGGCCGCAAGAACGCGCTGATCGGCGCCGGCATCGGCGCGCTCGGCGGCGCGGCGGTCGGGGCCTACATGGACCGCCAGCAACGCGAGCTCGAGGCCGAGCTGTCCGGCACCGGCGTCGGCGTGGCCCGCCAGGGCGACAACCTGGTCCTGCGCATGCCCGCCGACGTGACCTTCGCCACCAACCAGTCGTCGATCGACACCCGCTTCTACGCCACCCTCGACGACGTCGCGGCGGTGCTGAACCGCTACGACCAGTCGATCGTCGACATCATCGGCCACGCCGACTCCGACGGCGCCGACGACTACAACCTCGACCTCTCGCGCCGCCGGGCCTCCTCCGTGGCCCAGTATCTGGTCAGCCGCAACGTGCTGGCCGATCGCCTCTATGTCGACGGCCGCGGCGAGAGCGCCCCGATCGCCTCCAACGCCACGGCGGAAGGCAAGGCGATGAACCGTCGGGTCGAGATCCTGATCCGTCCGTTCCGCGGCTGACCGGCGTCATGACGAAGGGGCGGGCCGCCCGGTCCGCCCTTTTTCATGGCCGCACACCGTTCCGTGACTTGCGGAGACCGCCGCCAGATGCTCGATACGGGCGTCGTCTGGAGTCGGGGGATCGGGTGCGCCCGGATCATCAGGAATTCATCGTGGGCCTCAGGCTCGCGGCCATCGCCGCGGTGTCCGCGGCGGTCACCGCCACCCTCGTGATCGGGGCCGGCCGCGCCCTGCTGCCCGACGCCGCCGCGGCGCAGGCCGCCCAGCCCGAACTGGTCCGCGTCGTCGCCCGCTGAGGCCGCCTGGAGCCTGATCGGCTGAGGTGGAATCGCTTCGCGATTCCACCGACGCCGTGAATCAGGCTCCAGGAATATGCTGGACCGAAATCTGAACTTTGTTGGACTGCGTCCAACAAGGCCGATTTCGGTCTAGGCGCGCCCGATCGAGCTGTAGCGGAAGCCGCGCGCGCGCAGATCCTCGGGGCGGTAGATGTTGCGCAGGTCGACCATCACCGGCTGACGCAGCAGGCCCTTGACCCGGTCCAGGTCCAGCGCCCGGAACTGGTCCCATTCGGTCAGGATGACCACGGCGTCCGCGCCCTCCACCGCCTCGTAGGGCCCGTCGCGGAAGACCACCCCGTCCAGCAGCTTCGCCGCCTCGTGCATGCCCTCCGGATCGAAGGCGTGCACCTCGGCGCCCCGGGCCAGCAGGGCCGGCGCCACGTCCAGCGACGGCGCGTCGCGCATGTCGTCGGTGTTGGGCTTGAAGGTCAGGCCCAGCAGCGCCACCCGCTTGCCGGCCAGTTCGCCGCCCAGCGCCGCCGCCACGCGGTCGGCCATGGCCTTCTTGCGCGCGTCGTTGATCTCGACCGTGGTCTCGATCAGCCGAACCGGCGAGCCGGCGTCGGTGGCGGTGCGCACCAGCGCCAGGGTGTCCTTGGGGAAGCAGGAGCCGCCATAGCCGGGCCCCGCGTGCAGGAACTTGCCGCCGATCCGGTTGTCCAGGCCGATGCCGCGGGCGACCTGCTGCACGTCCGCGCCCACCTGCTCGCACAGGTCGGCCATCTCGTTGATGAAGGTGATCTTCATCGCCAGGAAGGCGTTGGCGGCGTACTTGATCAGCTCCGAGGTGCGCCGGCCGGTGAACAGGATCGGCGTCTCGTTGAGGTTCAGCGGGCGGTAGAGTTCGCGCATCACCCCGCGGGCGCGCTCGTCGTCGGTCCCCACCACCACCCGGTCCGGGCGCTTGAAGTCCTCGATGGCGGCGCCCTCGCGCAGGAACTCCGGGTTGGAGACCACGGCGAACTCGGCGTCGGGCCGGCGCTCGCGGATGATGCGCTCGATCTCGTCGCCGGTGCCCACCGGCACGGTCGACTTGGTGACGACGACGGTGAAGCCCTCGATCAGGCCGGCGATCTCCTCGGCGGCGGCATGGACGTAGGACAGGTCGGCGTGGCCGTCGCCGCGGCGCGACGGGGTGCCCACGGCGATGAACACCGCGTCGGCGGTGCGGATGGCCTCGGCCCCGTCGAGGGCGAAGAACAGGCGGCCGTCGCGCACATTGGCGGCGACCAGGTCGTCGAGGCCCGGCTCGAAGATCGGAATCTCGCCCCGCTCGAGCCGCTCGATCTTCGACGGGTCCTTGTCGACGCAGGTCACGACGTGGCCGAAATCGGCGAAACAGGCCCCGGACACGAGGCCGACGTAGCCGGTTCCGATCATCGCGACGCGCATGGGCAAGCCCCTCCGGTTGTGCGGCGGAGATAGCCGCCGGCGCGCCGTCTGACCACCCCTTCAAAGCAAAACCGCCGGCCCCTTTCGGGACCGGCGGCTCTGTTCTTGGCCTTCGACCTTCCGGGGTTAGCGGAAGTTGATGTCGATGGTGGCGCGCCGGTTGAGCGGCTCGC
>JAEYTA010000119.1 GCA_023434265.1 Pseudomonadota bacterium | reverse complement strand
GCCGGGATGCGGCAGTCGTCGAAGCTGACGATGGCGGTGGGCTGGCTGTTCCAGCCCATCTTCCTCTCCTGCGCCCCGAACGACAGGCCCGGCGCGTCCTTGTCGACCACGAAGGTGGAGATGCCCTTGGGGCCGTCGACGCCGGTGCGGGCCATGACCACATACACGTCCGAGGTTCCGGCCCCCGAAATGAACGCCTTGGAGCCGTTCAGCACCCAGTGGTCGCCGTCGCGCTTCGCCGTGGTGCGCAGAGCGGCGGCGTCGGAGCCGGAGCCCGGCTCGGTCAAGCAGTAGGAGGCGATCTTCTCCATGGCGACCAGCGACGGCACGTAGCGGGCCCGCAGGTCGTCCGAGCCGAAGCTGTCGATCATCCACGTCGCCATGTTGTGGATCGAGATGAAGGCGGCGGTCGAGACGTCGCCGCGGGCCAGCTCCTCGAAGATCACCGCCGCCTCGACCCGGCCCAGCGCCATGCCGCCGTGCTCTTCACCGGCGTAGATGCCGCAGAAGCCCATCTCGGCGGCGTGCTTCATGACGTCGACGGGGAAGTGCTTGGTCTCGTCCCACTCGGCCGAATGCGGGGCCAGCTCGGCCTCGGCGAAGGCGCGGGCGGCGTCCTGGATGGCGCGCTGGTCGTCGGTGAGGGCGAAGTCCATGGGCGTTTCCTCGAGTCGTTGGCCGCGCTTCTAGCGGAACCGGCGACAAACTGAACCCTCCCGCGCGGGCGAGCTTGGTCTATAAGCCGGCCATGACCCAGCCGTTCGCTCCCGCCGCCTTCCCCTACGCCCGTCCGCGCCGCCTGCGCGCCAGTCCGTGGGTGCGGCGGCTGGTGGCCGAGACGACGCTGACGCCCGCCGATCTGGTCTGGCCGCTGATCGTCCACGACGGGGCCGAGGACCGGGCGCCGGTCGCCTCGATGCCGGGCGTGTTCCGGCTCAGCCCCAAGGCGGCGGCCGCGGCGGCCGTCGAGGCGCGCGACCTGGGCATTCCGATGGTCGCCCTGTTCCCCAACGTCGACGGGGCGATCAAGGACGGCGTCGGCACGGGGGCGACCGATCCGGACGGGCTGATCCCCGACTGCATCAAAGCGATCAAGGACGCGGCGCCGGAGATCGGCGTCATGACCGACGTGGCGCTGGACTGCTACACCGACCACGGCCACGACGGGGTGCTGGAGGACGGCCGCATCGTCAACGACGCCACCCTCGAGCGGCTGGCCGAGCAGGCCTTCATCCACGCCCACGCCGGGGCCGATGTGGTCGCCCCCTCGGACATGATGGACGGCCGGGTGCAGGCCATCCGGGAGGCGCTGGAGGCCAACGGCCTGCAGGACACCCTGATCCTCTCCTACGCCGCCAAATACGCCTCGGCCTTCTACGGCCCGTACCGCGACGCCGTGGGCTCGGCCAAGGCGCTGAGCGGCGACAAGAAGACCTATCAGATGGACTTCGCCAACACCGACGAGGCGCTGCGCGAGGTGGCGATGGACATTTCCGAGGGGGCCGACGCGGTGATGGTCAAGCCGGGGATGCTGTATCTCGACATCGTGCGCCGCGTCTCCGAGACCTTCCGCGTGCCGACCTTCGCCTACCAGGTGTCGGGCGAGTACGCGATGATGCGGGCGGCCATGGCCAACGGCTGGCTCGACGAGGAGCGGGCCATTGTGGAGAGCCTGCACGCCTTCAAACGGGCCGGCTGCGCGGGGGTGCTGAGCTATTTCGCGCCCCGGGCGGCCCGACTGCTGAACGGCTAGCGTTCCCGGGCGGCGCCGACGGGTCCGCGACCAACGGCGGGGTTTCGCCGCCGCCCGCCCGCCTGTAAGACCGCCGCAACCCGAAACAGGAGCGCGCCGATGGCCGAGACCCTCACCTTCACCCTGGACACCGGCGACGGCGAAGCCCGCGACGTGGTCATCAAGCTGCGCTCCGACCTGGCGCCGAACCACGTCAGGCAGATCACCGACCTGGCCTCGGAAGGCTTCTACGATGGCGTCGTCTTCCACCGCGTCATCCCCGGCTTCATGGCCCAGGGCGGCGATCCGACCGGCACCGGCACCTCGGGTTCGTCGAAGCCGAACCTGAAGCAGGAATTCTCGGCCGAGCCGCACGTGCGCGGCGTCTGCTCGATGGCCCGCACCGCCGACCCGAACAGCGCCAACAGCCAGTTCTTCATCTGCTTCGACGACGCCCGCTTCCTCGACCGCCAGTACACCGTCTGGGGCCAGGTCATCGAAGGCATGGAGCACGTCGACGCCCTGCCCAAGGGAGAGCCGCCGCGCAACCCGGGCAAGATCGTCAAGGCGACGGTGGCCTGACGCCATGACCGGCGCTATCACACGATGGCGCATATCGAGGACTGCCTGGCGCAGGTCAGGGCCTCGACCGACCTCACCGACGGCGAGCGGAACCTGCTGGAGGCCGCCGTGTGGTTCCACGACGCAATCTACGATCCGACGCGGCAGGACAACGAGGCCGAGAGCGCCCGTCTCGCCCGCGCGCGGCTGACGGCCGATGGCGTGGACCCCGCGGTCGTCGAGGGGTGGTGCGGCTGATCCTGTTGACGGCCGGGCATTCGGTCCGCGAAGGCGACCGGCTCGGCGCGCGGCTGGTTTCGATCGATCTGTCCATCCTCGGCGCGGACCCGGCCCGCTACGACGCCTACGCCGACGCGATCCGGTTCGAGTACGGGCATGTGCCGGAGCCGCTCTACCGGACGGGACGCGCCGCCGTCATGGGCCGCTTTCTGGAAAGCCCCCGCCTTTACGCGGACCCGGTCTGGGAAGCGCGTTACGAAGTCCGGGCGCGCGCGAACATCGCCCGCGAGATCGCCATGCTGACGACGGGCTGATCCCTACTCGATCTCCACCACCTCGACCCGCGGCCCGTTCAGCACGAGCGCGATCTCGCCGCGCTTGAGCTTGAGGGCGTCCTCGCCGAACAGCTGGCGGCGCCAGCCCTTCAGGGCCTCGACCTCGGCGGTGTCGCTGAGCGCGATCTTCTCCAGGTCGGCGACGTTGGCGATCAGCTTGGTGGCGACGCCGGCGTTGTCGCTCTTGGCCTTGAGCAGGACCTTGAGCAGCTCGACCACCGACGGCGGGGCCGGCTGGTTGTGAGACGGCCGCTCGATCTTCGGGGCGTGCGCCTCCGGATCGGCCAGCACCCGCTTCAGCTCCTCGGTCAGCTCCAGCCCGAGGCGCGAGGCGCCGAAGCCCTTCGGCACCGAGCGCAGGCGGTTGAAGGCGTCCGGATCGGTCGGCGCCTGGGCGGCGATCTCGTCGATGGCGTCGTCCTTGAGGATACGGCCGCGCGGCTGGTCGCGCTCCTGCGCCGCGCGCTCGCGCCACACCGCCACGGCCTTGAAGGCGGCCAGGTATTTCGCCGAATACTTCTTCGGCTTCAGGCGCTTCCACGCCTTTTCCGGATCGGTGTCGTAAAGCGCCGGATCGGTCAGGTCGTCCATCTCGGCCATGACCCAGTCCAGCCGTCCGTCGCGGGCCAGCCGGTCGCGCAGCTTGGGATAGAGGGCGGCGAGGTGGGTCACGTCGCCCATGGCGTAGGTCAGCTGGGCGTCCGACAGCGGCCTGCGCGCCCAGTCGGTGAAGCGGCTGCCCTTGTCGACCTCCTGGCGCAGCATCTGCCGCACCAGCGATTCGTAGGACACCTGGTCGCCGAAGCCGGCGGCCATGGCGGCGACCTGGGTGTCGAACATCGGCCGCGGCATGGCCCCGAGCTTGGCGAAGATCTCCACGTCCTGGCGGGCGGCGTGGAACACCTTGAGGATCGATTCGTCGCGCAGCAGCTCGAGGAAGGGCTCCAGATCGAGCCCTTCGGCCAGCGGGTCGATATTGGCGGCGTCGGTCGGCGACGCGGCCTGGATCAGGCACAGCTTCGGCCAGTAGGTCGTCTCCCGCATGAACTCGGTGTCGACCGTGATGAAGGGAGCTTGGGCCAGGCGGTCGCAGAACTCGCGCAGCGCCCCGGTGGTGGTGATCGGCGTCATTCGGGTGCTATAGCCCCGCGCGACGGCGTTGTGGCAAGAGCCGCCCACGCATTTCCGCCTCCAGAATCAGGCCCGTGACCGATGAGCGACACCCCCGACAGCCTGCGCAACGGCCTGACCTACGCCGACGCGGGCGTGGATATCGACGCCGGCGAGATGCTGGTCGACGCCATCAAGCCGCTGGCGAAGTCGACCCGGCGGCCCGGCGCGGAGGCGGCGCTGGGCGGCTTCGGGGCGTTGTTCGACCTGAAGGCGGCGGGCTTCGAGGACCCGCTGATCGTCGCCACCACCGACGGCGTCGGCACCAAGCTGAAGATCGCCATCGAGACCGGGCGGCATGACGGCGTCGGCGTCGACCTGGTGGCCATGTGCGTCAACGACCTCCTGGCACAGGGCGCCGAACCGCTGCTGTTCCTCGACTACTACGCCACCGGCAAGCTGGACGTGGTCGCGGCGAAGCGGGTCGTCGCCGGCATCGCCGAAGGCTGCCGTCAGGCCGGCTGCGCCCTCGTCGGCGGCGAGACGGCCGAGATGCCGGGCATGTACGGCGGCGGCGACTACGACCTGGCCGGCTTCTCGCTGGGCGCCGTCGAGCGTGGCCACGCCCTGCCGTATCTCGACCGCCAGGCGGCCGGCGACCTGATCATCGGCCTCGGCTCCTCCGGCCCGCACTCCAACGGCTATTCGCTGATCCGCAAGGTGGTCGGGAAGTCCGGCCTGTCGTGGGGCGACGACGCCCCGTTCGCCCGGGATCGCACCCTGGCCCAGGCGCTGATGGAGCCGACCCGCATCTATGTGAAGCCGGTGCTGCCGCTGATGAAGGCCGGACTGGTCAAGGCCGCGGCGCACATCACCGGCGGCGGCCTGGTCGAGAACCCGCCGCGCTGCATCGCCGAGGGCCTCAAGGCGGCCTTCGACTGGGACGCCTGGCCCCTGCCCCACGTCTTCCAGTGGCTGGGCGAGACGGGCGGCATTTCGGATCACGAGCTGCGCCGCACCTTCAACTGCGGCGTCGGCTTCATCCTGATCGTCAGCCCGGAGAACGCCGAGCCGGTGCTGGCCGCCCTGCTCAACGCCGGCGAGGTCGCCTTCGTCTGCGGCCAGCTGGAAGCCGCCTAACCCTCGTCCAGCGCGCTCCAGCTGACCCGCATCAGGGTGGCGCGGCCTTCGTTCTGACGCAGGGAGACGGTGACCCCTTCCCGGGTCCAGATCGGCCGGTCGGCGGGCATCTCCGGGTCGGCGACGAAGCCGGCGGCCTCGAGCGGCTCCGCCACGCCGTCGCGCACGGCCTGCAAGCCCCCGCGGCGGGCCTGCAGCACGCACAGCCGGGTCAGGTCGCCGTCCTCGGCGGTCCCGCTGGTGGTCAGGCGCAACAGCCAGGCGTCGTCCGGACTGACGAACTGGCGGGTCTCGCCGTCGTCGCCGGTGGCGACAAACTCCATCGCGGCCACCGGGTCTCCCGTCCCGCTCGTCACGAACGGCAGGCAGATTTCGTCGAGCACCCGGCGCGAGATCACCTGGGGTGGTTGCTGGGGCGCGAGAAGGACGGCGGTCAGGGCGAGGATCAGCATCGGACGCTCCGGAGGAACCAGCGACACCATTTCCCGACCGGGCGCGGCGCACAAGTGGTCCGCGCCGTTGACCCCCGCCGGGCCGCCCGGCAAGGTCGCGCCGCCCCGATCCAGAAGGAACGCCCATGCGCACCCTGTCGCTCGCCGTCGCCGGACTCCTGCTCGCCGCCGCCCCGGCCGCCCGGGCCCAGGCGCCCACGGCCGAACAGGCGCTGCTGCACGAACTGGCCGGTCAGGTGCAGGCCGGGCGGATGCGGGCCGACATCGAGACCATGGTCGGCTTCGGCACCCGCCACACCCTGTCCGAGACCGAATCCGACACCCGCGGCATCGGCGCGGCGCGGCGCTGGGTGCAGCGCGAGTTCGAGGCCATGAGCCGTGACTGCGGCGGCTGCCTGACCGTGGTCACGCCCTCCGACGTCGTCACTGGCCGGCGCGTGCCCAATCCGACCGAGGTCGTCGACGTCGTCGCCATCCAGCGCGGAACCGGCGATCCGAACCGGGTGATCATCATCTCCGGCCACCTCGATTCGCGCGTCACCGACGTGATGAACTTCACCGACGACGCCCCCGGGGCCAACGACGACGCCTCGGGCGTGGCGGCGGTGCTGGAGGCGGCGCGCATCCTGTCGAAGCACCGCTTCGACGCCACCCTCGTCTTCGCCGCCCTGTCGGGGGAGGAGCAGGGTCTGCTCGGCGGCAAGATCCTCGCCGACTACGCCCAGGCGCAGGGCTGGCGCGTCGAGGCCAACCTCAACAACGACATCGTCGGCAATTCCGAGGGCCAGTCGGGCGTGCGCGACACCACCCGGGTGCGGGTCTTCTCGGAGGGCACCAAGACGGTGGAGACCGAGGCCCAGGAGGAGCGCCGGCGCTACAACGGCGGCGAGGTCGATTCCTCCTCGCGCAACCTCGCCCGCTTCGTCGACGCCGTCGCCGACCGCTACCTGGTCAATTTCGACGTCGAGATGATCTACCGCACCGACCGCTACGGCCGCGGCGGCGACCAGGTCGAGATGCTGCGCCACGGCTTCCCGGCGGTGCGCATCTCGGAAGGGGCCGAGAACTACGACCGCCAGCACCAGGACCTGCGCGTCGAGAACGGCGTGCACTACGGCGACGTCATCGAGGGGGTCGACTTCGACTACCTCGCCCAGGTGGCCCGGCTGAACATCGTCTCCATGGCCGCCCTGGCCAACGCCCCGGCCAGCCCCCTAGGCGTCGAGATCGAGGGCGCGCTGAAACCGGACACCACGATCCGCTGGCAGGCCGTCCCCGGCGCCGCCGGCTACCGCGTCTGGTGGCGCCCGACCACCGCCGCGCAGTGGACCCACAGCCGCCGGGCCGGAACGGCCACCGAGATCACCCTGCCGGGCGTGGTCATCGACGACTGGTTCTTCGGCGTCTCGGCGCTGTCGGAGGACGGCTACGAGAGCCCGGTGGTGTTCCCGGGTCCGTCGGGTTCGTTCGTGTCGGTCGGCGATCCGGCCGCGCCGGCCAGCTGATGTCGCAAGCCCCAACCCGCCGCACGCGCGTGGCGGTGCTGATCTCCGGGACGGGCTCCAACATGGCGGCCCTGATCGAGGCCGCCCGCGCGCCGGACTGTCCCTACGAGGTGGCGCTGGTGCTCTCGAACCGTCCCGGGGCCGGCGGCCTGGCCACGGCCGCGACGGCCGGCCTGCCGACCGCCGCCGTCGATCACCGCCCCTTCGGCAAGGACCGCGAGGCCCACGAGCGGGCCGTCGACGCGGCCCTGCGCGCGCACGGCGTCGAGGTCGTCGCCCTGGCCGGCTACATGCGGCTGCTGACCCCCTGGCTGGTCGGGCGCTGGGCGGGGCGGATGCTCAACATCCATCCCAGCCTGCTGCCGAAATATCCGGGCCTCGACACCCACGCCCGGGCGCTGCAGGCCGGCGACGTCGAGGCGGGCTGCACCGTCCATCTGGTCACCGAGGGCGTCGACGAGGGGCCGGTCCTCGCCCAAACCCGCGTCGCGGTCCTGCCGACCGACACGCCGGAGAGCCTCGCCGCCCGGGTGCTGACCGCCGAGCACGCCCTCTATCCCCGGGCGCTGGCCGACTTCTGCCGGGCGCTGCATTAGAAGTTCGTAATCCGTCGCCTTTCGACGCGACAGGCCGGGCCGAAAGAGTCAGGGTCCCGCCGCCAATCTGTCGGGGACTCCCATGCTCAAGCTTCGCCTTCTCGCCAGCGCCGCGGGCGCCGTGCTCGCGCTCGCCGCCGCGCCCGCCGCCGCCCAGTCGGGCGCCGACCATTCCGCCCATGCGGCCCACGCCGCCCACGCCGCGCCGGCCATCGGCGACTGGGGCTTCGACCTCGCCGGCCGCGACCTGTCGATCCGCCCGGGCGACGACTTCAACCGCTTCGCCAACGGCGCCTATCTGGCCAACACCCCCATCCCCGCCGACAAGACCTCCTACGGCGCCTTCGACATGCTCTACGACCGCTCGCAGGAGAACCTGCGGACGCTGATCGAGGAGAGCGCCGCCAATCCGTCGTCCAGCCCCGAGGCCGCCCGCATCGGCGCCCTGTTCGCCAGCTTCATGGACGAGGCGGCGGTCGAACGCCTCGGCGCCGCCCCCTTGGCCGGCGACCTCGCCGCCATCCGCGCCGCCGGCACCCGCGAGGCCCTGGCCGCCCTGATGGGCCGCAGCCAGGCCGGCTTCGGCACGACCCTGTTCGGCGTCGCCGTGTTCGAGGACCTGAAGGACCCGGACGCCAACAGCGCCTACGTCTTCCAGGGCGGGCTCGGCCTGCCCGACCGAGACTACTACCTTGAGGCCGGCTTCGCCGAGCAGAAGGCCGCCTACCAGGCCTATGTCCGCCAGGCGCTCGAGCTGGCCGGCTGGGCCGGCGCCGAACAGGCCGCCGCCGACATCGTCGCCTTCGAGACCCGCATCGCCGAGCAGCACTGGACCCAGGTCCAGAGCCGGCAGCTGGACAAGATGCACAATCCGACCACGGTCGCGGCCCTGCAGGCGTCCGCGCCGGGCTTCGACTGGGCGGGCTGGGCCGAGGCCGCCGGGCTGGGGACCGGCCGCACCCTGATCGCCGCCAACGACACCGCCTTCCCCGGGATGGCCCGGGTGTTCGCCGAGACCCCGGTCGCGACCCTGCAGGCGTGGCAGGCCTTCCACCTGGTCGACCAGGCCGCGCCCTACCTGTCGAAGGCCTTCGTCGACGCCAACTTCGCCTTCCACGGCGCCCTGCTGAACGGCCAGCCCGAGAACCGCCCGCGCTGGAAGCGCGGCGTGCAGCTGGTCGACGGCTCGCTGGGCGAGGCGCTCGGCCGCGAATACGTGGCGCGCCACTTCCCCGCCGAGTCCAAGGCCCGGATGGAGGAGCTGGTCGGCAACCTGCGCCGCGCCATGACCGCACGGATCGAGGGGCTGGACTGGATGAGCCCGGCGACGCGCGAGCAGGCCCTCTACAAGATGAGCCGGTTCGGGGTGAAGATCGGCTATCCCGAGCAGTGGCGCAGCTATGACGGCCTGCAACTCGACGCCGCCGACCTCTACGGCAACGTCGAGCGCTCCACGGCCTTCGAATGGGCCTGGAGCCTGTCCAAGCTGGACAGGCCGGTCGACCCGCTGGAGTGGGGCATGACCCCGCAGACGGTGAACGCCTACTACAATCCGCCGCGCAACGAGATCGTCTTCCCGGCGGCCATCCTGCAGGCCCCCTTCTTCGATCCCGCCGCCGATCCGGCGGTGAACTACGGCGGCATCGGCGCGGTCATCGGCCACGAGATCACCCACGGCTTCGACGACCAAGGCCGCAAGGTCGACGGCGACGGCGTGCTGCGCGACTGGTGGACTGCCGAGGACGCCGCCAAATTCGAGGAACGCGCCCGCGTGCTCGGTGCCCAGTACACGGCGCTGAGCCCGTTCGAGGGGGTCAACGTCAATGGCGACCTGACCATGGGCGAGAACATCGCCGACCTCGGCGGCCTGCTGCTGGCGCTCGACGCCTACCGCATGTCGCTGAACGGCCAGCCGGCCCCGGTGATCAACGGCCTGACCGGCGAGCAGCGGGTCTTCCTCGGCTGGGCCCAGGTGTGGCGCGAGAACATCCGCGACGAGGCCCTGCGCCAGCAGGTCACCGTCGACCCGCACGCCCCGGCCCAGTACCGCGCCGGCGCGACCGTGCGGAACATCGACGCCTGGTACGCCGCCTTCGGCGTTCAGCCCGGCGACGAGCAGTATCTGGCTCCGGAGGCCCGCGCCCGCATCTGGTAGGCGAGTCCTCGCTGAATATGGAAACGGCCCCGACGAGCGATCGCCGGGGCCGCTTTCGTTTCGGGCGTGAGCCTTACTTGTCGGGCCGGGTGGCCGCGCCGGCCACCGCGCCGATGGCGGCGCCCGCGACGGTCGAGCCGGTGT
>JAEYTA010000186.1 GCA_023434265.1 Pseudomonadota bacterium | reverse complement strand
ATCTGGCCATCCTGGGCGCCGTCATCCTGGGCGCCATGGCGGTCTACGTCGCCGTCAGCCGGGGCGGACCCATGACCGCGCCCGGCGACAAGGCCGCGGCCGAGCGTCCTCAGCGCATGAACTATTCCCAGCTGATCGCCGCGCGCGACGCCGGGAACATCAAGAGCATCGAGGTTCGCAACCAGAACGTCACCGGCGAGCTGAAGGACGGCGCCAAATTCTCGGCGACCACCACCATGCCGAACGCCGAGGTGGTGGAATCCATCCGCGCCGCCGGAGCCACGGTCACCGTCGCCGACACCACCCAGCGCTGGTGGGTCGGCGCCCTGATGGGCCTGCTGCCCTTCCTGCTGATCATCGGCCTGTGGATCCTGATCATGCGCCAGATGCAGGGCGGCGCGCGCGGGGCCATGGGCTTCGGCAAGTCCAAGGCCAAGCTGCTGACCGAGCACAAGGGCCGCAAGACCTTCGAGGACGTCGCCGGCGTCGACGAGGCCAAGGACGAGCTGCAGGAGGTCGTCGACTTCCTCAAGGACCCGGGCAAGTTCCAGCGCCTCGGCGGGAAGATTCCCAAGGGCGCCCTGCTGGTCGGCCCTCCCGGCACCGGCAAGACCCTGCTGGCCCGCGCCGTCGCCGGCGAGGCCGGGGTGCCCTTCTTCTCCATCTCCGGCTCGGACTTCGTCGAGATGTTCGTCGGCGTCGGCGCCAGCCGCGTCCGCGACATGTTCGAACAGGCCAAGAAGAACGCCCCCTGCATCATCTTCATCGACGAGATCGACGCTGTCGGCCGCCATCGCGGCGCGGGGCTCGGCGGCGGCAACGACGAGCGCGAGCAGACCCTCAACCAGCTGCTGGTCGAGATGGACGGCTTCGAGGCGTCGGAGAACATCATCCTCATCGCCGCCACCAACCGCCCCGACGTGCTCGACCCGGCCCTGCTGCGTCCGGGCCGCTTCGACCGCCAGGTGGTGGTGCCCAACCCCGACGTCTCGGGGCGCGAGAAGATCCTGCGCGTGCACATGAAGGACGTGCCGCTGGCCGCCGACGTCAACGTCAAGACCATCGCCCGCGGCACCCCCGGCTTCTCGGGCGCCGACCTGGCCAACCTCGTCAACGAGGCGGCCCTGATGGCGGCCCGCAAGGACCGTCGCATGGTCACCCACCGCGACTTCGAGGACGCCAAGGACAAGGTCATGATGGGCGCCGAGCGCAAGTCCATGGCCATGAACGAGGAGGAGAAGCGCCTCACCGCC
Source organism: Pseudomonadota bacterium (assembly GCA_023434265.1). GTDB lineage: Bacteria > Pseudomonadota > Alphaproteobacteria > Caulobacterales > Caulobacteraceae > Brevundimonas. The sequence continues at coordinate 14,229 of JAEYTA010000186.1, read as the reverse complement.
TACCACGAGGCCGGCCACGCCATCGTCGCCATGAACGTCAGGATGGCGGATCCGGTGCACAAGGCCACCATCGTGCCGCGCGGCCGGGCGCTGGGCATGGTGATGCAGTTGCCCGAGGGCGACCGCTACTCGATGAAGTACCAGCAGATGGTCGACCGCATCGCCATCATGGCCGGCGGCCGCGTCGCCGAGGAGCTGATCTTCGGCCCCGAGAACATCACCTCGGGGGCCAGCTCGGACATCGAGCAGGCCACCAAGCTGGCCCGCGCCATGGTCACGCGCTGGGGCTTCTCCGACAAGCTGGGCACCGTCGCCTACGGCGAAAACCAGGAAGAGGTCTTCCTCGGCCACTCGGTGTCGCGCACCCAGAACATCTCCGAGGAGACGGCCCGGATCATCGACGAGGAGGTCAAGCGCATCGTCTCCTCCGGCTGGAGCGAGGCCCGCCGCATCCTCACCGAGAAGGCCGAGGACCACGAGAAGCTGTCCCAGGCCCTGCTCGAGTACGAGACCCTGTCGGGCGAGGAGATCAAGGACCTGCTGGAGAAGGGCGTCGCGCCGAACCGCGACGAGAACAACTTCCCCAACGCCGGCCCCTCGGTCTCGGTGCCGATCACCCCCGTCTCCGACGGCGTCGACGTCGAACAGCCCACCGTCCACTGACCCGCGTCTCCTCCCCGTCGCGCAGCGATGGGGAGGGGGACCATCCGACGGATGGCGAATGGGTGAACCCCCGCCACTCCCCTCCCCATGAGCCGAATGGGGAGGACCGATCGCGAAGCGATCAGGAAGGGGGCAGCGCTGCGGGCCGGAGCAGATGCCCTCGCCTGGGGCGTTCGCGGCCCGCACCGCCGGTTCATCACGAAGGACACGAAGGACCACAAAGGACACAAAGGGGCCCCAGCCCCCCCCCGGCGCCCGCAGGGCGACGTCATAAATTCCAATTGCGGGCCTGCGGCCAGCAGGAGGCGGAGACAGACGCGCTCCCGTCGTGTCCTTTGTGGTCATTTGTGTTCGTTGTGATGAACCAGCGGCCCCACCCCCGCACGGCCGCCGGCCAACCGGTCACCTCCCACGCCCCCCACACACTCCCTCACCCTCGGGCTTGACCCGAGGGCCGGATGTTCCGCGTCTCGGATCGCGGGAATGGTCCAGGATCGCGGGGCCGCCGCCCCCCATCCGAGCCGCTCCCACCTCCGGTCCTCGGGTCAGGCCCAAGAGTGACGGCAACAAGTTTGCAATTCAAACAAGTCTAATGTAGGCGGGCGACATCCGAAGGGGAGAACTCACCGATGTCGTCCGCCTCCACACCGTCCGACCGCCTGCACGGGCTCGACGCCCTGCGCGGCGGCGCCCTGCTGCTCGGCGTGCTGTTGCACGCCAGCCTGTCCTTCTTTCCCGAGCAGATCTGGATCGTCGCCGACGACAGACGCTCGCTCGGCGCCGCCGGCCTGTTCTTCGCCATCCACCTGTTCCGGATGACGGCCTTCTTCCTCATCGCCGGCCTGTTCGCCCACATGATGCTGGCGCGAAAGGGCTGGGCCGGCTTCGCCCGCGACCGTCTGGCGCGCATCGCCGGGCCGCTGGCGGTGTTCTGGCTGCCGGTGATGGCCGGCATCGTCACCGCCCTCGTCTGGAACGCCCACGCCTCGGGCCTGATCGTTCCCGGCGCGCCGCCGCCGCCCCCGCCGACCTACGACTGGACCAACTTCCCGCTGACCCACCTGTGGTTCCTCTGGGTCCTGCTCATCCTCTACGCCGGCCTGCTGATCCTGCGCGCGCCCTTCGCGGCGCTGGACCGCTCCGGCGGCTGGGGGCGGGCTGTCGACCGGTTCACCGGCGCCCTCGTCGGGCCGTGGACGCCGGCCGTGCTGGCCGCGCCGCTGGCGCTCGCCCTGTGGCGGGACCCGGCCTGGGTCGCCTTCTTCGCCGTGCCGACGCCGGACGCCGGCCTGATCCCCGACACCGCCGCCCTCGTCGGCTTCGGCCTCGCCTTCGGCCTCGGCTTCCTGCTCGACCGTCGCCGCGACCTGCTCGACCGTATCGCCCGCTGGTCGCCGCTGTACCTGCTCGCCGCCGTGGTCTCCGGCGTCGCCGCCTGGACCCTCGCCGGAGGCCCGCGCATCACCCCGATGGTCGAGCCGACCGACGCCAAGGCGATCGCCGCCGCCGTCACCGCCTTCGCCGTCTACGCCTCCGCCCTGGCGGCGACGGGCCTGTGTCTGAGGTTCCTCTCCGGCCGCGGCGCGATCCGCCGCTACCTCGCCGACGCTTCCTACTGGACCTACATCCTGCACCTGCCGCTGGTCCTGCTGGCCCAGGTCTGGGTGCAGGACTGGCCGGCGCCGTGGTGGCTGAAGCTGGGCGGGATCACCCTCGGCGTCCTCGCCGTCTGCCTCGCCTCCTACGAACTGCTCGTCCGCCACGGCGTCCTCGGCCGCTTCCTCAACGGCCGCCGCATTCCGCGGCGCCGCCCCGCCGCCGCCGTCGCCGTGCCCGCCGAATAGCTTGCCAACCACCGCCGGCTCGTCCACGCCTCGGACGAGCCGGTTCCGGAGACTCGCCATGCCCTCGAAGCCCCGTCTGCACTCGCCCGAGGACGACCTCGCCTTCATGCGCTCGATCGTCGAGGGCGGCGGCCGCACGCCCATGACCCTGGCCGTCTGCTACCTCGCCGGCGGCCTGCTCTACGGCCTGCAGTGCCTGTTCCACGTCGGCCAGGCGACCGGGCTGATCCGCTGGCCCGATCCGGCCAACCTCGCCTTCGTGGTGCTGATCAGCGTCGCCTTCCTGTCGGTCCTGACCTGGGCGATCCTGAAGGATCGCAAGGACGGTCCGGCCAACCGCGGCCCGCTGGCCAGCCGCACCCTGAACGCGGCCTTCAGCGCCACCGGCATGGCCAACACGGCGGTGATCATCGTCTTCGGCGTGGGCGCCGTGCGCGACCAGGACTTCGCCGTCTGGCTCTACTACGCCGCCATCGTCTTCGCCCTGCAGGCGGCCGCCTGGTACATGGCCTGGACCCTCAAGAAGAAGCCCTGGATGCTGGCCACGGCCCTCGGCGGCTGGCTCGTGGCGGTGGCGCTGGGCCTGCTGGTCCGAGAGCCGATGTGGTACCTCGGCGTCTGCACCGTCGCCCTGTTCGCCCTGTTCGCCCTGCCGGGCTGGATCATGTTCCGCGACGCCCGCGCGACGCCCCGGTCCCTGACGGAAAAGGCGGCCTGACCCATGGGCCTTGCCGACCTCGGCAGGATCGACGACGTCATCCACGGCCGCGTCCGGCTGGGGATCATGGTCTATCTGGCCGACGCCGAAAGCGCCGACTTCACCGAGCTCAAGACCGTTCTCGAGGTCACCCAGGGCAACCTCTCGGTGCACCTGAAGAAGCTCGAGGAGGCCGGCTACGTCGCCATCGCCAAGAGCTTCGTGAACAACAGGCCGCTGACCCGGGCGTCGATCACACCCGAGGGCCGGCGGGCCTTCGCCGGCTATCTCGACGCCATCGCCGGCCTGATCGGAAAGGCCCCGGGATGACCGGCGCGCCCGCGACGCGCCGGCCCTCCGGCTCAGAGCTCCAGCGGGTCCGGGTCCTCGACCAGCACCGGCGTCAGCTTGCGCACCGCGCCGGAAGGATCGGGCCACAGGATGCTCTGCCCCTCGGGCAGGCCGATCAGCCCCGCGCCCACATAGGACAGGGCCGAGATCCGGCCGGCGTCGATGTCGGCCTCCTGCGGCAGCACGATCTTCACGCGGCGCAGGTCGCTCGCCCGGCCGTCGCTGTAGTGGACCCAGCGGTCCAGGCCCACGGCATGCGCCGGCCGGTCCTCGACCACGGTGGCGCGGTCGAGCTCCTGCTGCAGCAGGCCGGCCACGCCGGTCGCCTCGTGATCGCCGACCAGCCGCGACAGCTGGTCGTGCTCGGCCGGGGTGAGGAAGATTTCGGGCAGGTCCGCGAACGCGGTCGGCCCCGTGGAAAGGTATTCGGCAGCGGTCATTTCGCGCCTCCGGTCAGGGAGCGTCGCCGCGGCGAGCGCTCCGGATTTCAGGATATCGGCATGTCGGGGAGGGGGATCGGCGTCGCCCGGGACGGACGATCGCGCGCACGCCTCCGTCCCGGGTCAATCGCCTGCGACGAGGCGACCCGCGTGATTCTGCTGTCGAGCGATGTCGGACGACCGGAACATGACGCCCTCAAGCTGGGGTGGACGGAGGCCGAAGTCAAATGAACCTCCGCCCGTCGCACAGTCGCCCGCGCGTCATGGGCATCGTCAACGTGACCCCCGACAGCTTTTCCGACGGCGGCCGGCTGGCCTCGGTCGAGGCCGCCGTGGCGCACGGCCTGCGAATGGTCGAGCAGGGCGCCGACATCCTCGACGTCGGCGGCGAGAGCACCCGCCCCGGCGCCGAGCCGGTCGACGCCGCCGGGGAAATCGCCCGCGTCGTTCCCGTCATCGAGGGCTTGCGCGCCCGCTGGCCCGGGGCGATCAGCATCGACACCATGAAACCCGAGGTCGCCCGCGCCGCCGTCGCCGCCGGCGCGACCCTGTGGAACGACGTGGCGGCGCTGGGCTGGTCGCCCGACGCCCCGGCCGTCGCCGCCGAGCTCGGCTGCGAGGTGGTGCTGATGCACATGAAGGGCGAGCCGCGCACCATGCAGGCCGACCCCCGCTACGACGACGTCGTCGTCGAGGTCGCCGACTGGCTGGTCGCCCGCGCCGGCGCCGCCATGGCCGCCGGCGTCGCCCGCGAGCGCATCCGGCTGGATCCCGGCATCGGCTTCGGCAAGACCGTGGCCCACAATCTGGCCCTCACCGCCTGCCTCGACCGCCTCGTCGCGACCGGCTTTCCGGTGCTCTACGGGGCCAGCCGCAAGCGCACCATCCAGTCGATCGATCCGACGGCCACCGACCCGATGGACCGTCTCGGCGGCTCGCTGGCGCTGGCGCTGGAGGCCGCGCGCCGCGGCGCCGCGATCGTGCGCGTCCATGACGTCCGCGAGACGGTGCAGGCGCTGGAACTGCAGACGGCCGTGCGGGCGGCGGAGGTCAGGGGAGGTTGATCTGCCAGGACACCCCGAACCGGTCCTGCGCCCAGGCGAACCGGCGCGAGAAGCCGTAGTCGTCCGGCGGCATCAGCAGCCTGCCGCCCGCCCCCAGCGCCTCGGCGAGGGCGTCCACCTCCTCCGCCGACTCCACGGTCAGGAAGGTCGAGCTGGACGGGGTGAAGTCGAAATCGTGCACCGGCGGCGAGTCGTTGGCCATGATCTCCAGCCCCGCCACCGACAGCCGGGCCATGGCCACCGTCCCGTCGGGCTTCCTGTCCATCGACAGGATCCGGCACCCGGGCAGGGTGGCGGCGTAGAAGGTCAGGGCCTCCTCGCAGCGGCCGGTGAACATCAGGAAGGGCGCGGCGGCGGTGATCATCGGTCAGTCTCCCATCGTCCGCGCCAGCCCGTCGAGGATCATCGTCCAGCCCGCGGCCGTCCGCTCGGCGTAGCTGGCCCACGCCGGCGCGAGGTCGTGCGTCAGGACGACCCGGCAGCCGTCGCCGTCGGCCGCGAACGTCACCGTCACCCTCGTGGGCTCGTCCGGCGCCTCGTCGACCCAAAAATCGAACATCACCCGCACCGGACGCTCGATCGTCACGAAACGCCCGAAGTGCCGCGCCAGGCCCGTCCCGCGCCGCTCGAAGATCGCGAACGCGCCGCCCGGTCGCGGATCGTAGTCGGCCTTCTCCATGACGCCATCCGGCGTGGCGAACAGCCAGTCGCCGACCGTGGCCGGATCGAGGAAGGCGTCGAACACCCGCTCCGGCGAATGCCGGAACCGCTTCTCGACACGGACCTCGACGGCACTGGTCACCGGTCCCTCCAGTCCGCGAGCCGCATGTCGGGATGCCGGTCCAGCACGAAACGGGGCTCGATCCCGTGCTCCAGCCAGATCTTCGCTCCCGCCAGCACGAGGGCGAAACCCTCCATCCCGTCCAGGGCGGCCTGCACGCGGGCCGTGTCGTCGCCGCGGAAGCCGGAGTGGGCGACGGTGACGAAGGTCTCGTCCCCGCGCGCCTCGAAGGTCCATTCGACGTGGGTCCGGTCATCGGCCTCGCCCCAGTCGACGGCGATGCGACGCCCCGGCTCGAAGGCGGTGACCGCGACCGGCGTGGTGAAGCCGTACATGCCCCAGGTCCATTCCACCCGCGCGCCGGGCTCCAGCCGGCCGCTGCCGTGGGTGAACCAGAACCGCGCGGTGACCGCCGGGTCGGCGAAGGCCTCGAACACCTCCGCGACGGGGCGGCGGATCAGCAGGGCCGGCTTGGCGACAGGGTCGGCCATCGGGTCAGACCTCCGCGTCCAGCCGTTCCGCATAGGCGTCGCGCAGGGCGAACCAGCGCTCCCAGCTCCACGGATGGCGTACGCCCCGCGCCGCGTCGTCCAGCCCCTCCATGTGATGATGCCAGCCGCTGAGCACCTTGCTGCGCGCCTCGGCCCACGACTCCGGGATGCGGTGGATCAGGGTCAGGTGCGTGCCGTCGCCGTCCGGCGCCAGTCGCCACGACACCACCGACTCCGGGTTGCTGCCGAAGGTGTGCTCGAAGCGCGTGAAGGGCCGCACCAGCAGCACCTCGTTCGACTGCCGCCGCCGTTCGGGCGTGTCGGGCATGAACTCATGGTCGGGCTGGCGGAAGTTCAGCTCCATCGCCCCGCCGGGGATCAGGTCGATCTCGGCCTCGGCCAGCCAGCAGGCCAGGCCCTCGCCGGTGGTCAGCGCCCGCCACACCCGTTCGGGCGCATGGCGCAGCCGGCGCTCGAAGCGCAGCTCCCAGCCGCCCTCGATCCGGCTGAGCGTTCCGGCCTCGGCTCCCAGCCGGACGGGGTGGACGACGTCGGTCATTGCGGAAACTCCCTGTCGAGATGCGCCTCCAGCGCATCGAGTCGGTCGGTCCAGAAGCGCCGGTACCGGGCCAGCCACTGGTCCAGCTCCCTCAGCGGCGCGGGGTTCAGACTGTACAGCCGCCGCTGGGCGTCCTTGCGTACGGTGACCAGCCCGGCCTCGCGCAGCACCGACAGGTGTTTCGACACGGTCGGCTGGGCGATCGGCAGGGCCTCGACGAAGTCGCCCGCCGGGCGTTCGCCGTCGGCCAGCATCGACAGGATGGCCATGCGGCTCGGGTCCGAGAGGGCTTGCAGGGCGGCGTGCATGTATATCCCTTATCAGCAATATTGCCATATCGCAATATGCAGACCGGCCTTGCCGAGTCGGCGGCGATTGGTCATCCCGTCGCCATGACTTCCGCCACTGGACGCGTCCTGATCATCGCCGGCTCCGATTCGGGAGGCGGGGCGGGAATCCAGGCCGACATCAAGGCCGTGACGGCCATGGGCGGCTACGCGGCCACCGCGATCACCGCCATCACGGTCCAGAACACCCTCGGCGTCCACGGGGTCCATGCCGTGCCGCTGGACGTGATCGAGGCCCAGGCGCGGGCGGTGCTGGACGACATCGGCGCCGACGCGATCAAGACCGGCATGCTCGGCTCGGTCGAGGTGGTCGAGCGCGTCGCGGCCATCCTCGATGCCTCGGAGGCGCCGGCGGTGGTCGACCCGGTGATGATCGCCAAGGGCGGACACCCGCTGCTGCCCGATCGGGCGGTGCAGGCGGTGCGCCGCCTGATGGCGCCCCGGGCCGCCCTGCTGACCCCCAATGCGCCGGAGGCCGAGGCGCTGACCGGGATCGCCGTCGCCGACCTGGACGGCCAGCGCCGCGCCGGCGAGGCCCTGCTGGCTATGGGGGCGAAGGCGGTGCTGATGAAGGGCGGCCACGTGCCCGGCGAGACCGTGACCGACCTGTTGCTGACCCCGTCCGGCGAGACCCTGCTGGAGGGCGAGCGGGTCGACACCCGCCACACCCACGGCACGGGCTGCACCCTGGCCAGCGCCTGCGCGGCGGGTCTGGCGAGAGGGCTCCCGCTGGAGGTCGCCGTGGCCGAGGCCTGGGCCTATGTCGCCGAGGCCATCCGTCGTGCGCCGGGCCTCGGCGGCGGCCACGGTCCGCTGGATCATGGCTGGCCGTTGCGGGAGGCGCGCCGGTGAGCGACCTCGAAGCCCGCCTCGCCGACATCGTCCGCGCCGATCCCGGGCTGATGCACGTCCTGACCACGGTGCGGGGACTCGGCCTGAACGATTGGCGGGTGTTCTCGGGGGCCGTCTACCAGAGCGTCTGGAACGCCGTGACCGGCCGCCCGGCGGGCTACGGCGTCCGCGACTACGACCTCGGCTATTTCGATGCGGACACGAGCTGGGACGCCGAGGACGTCGTCATCCGGCGCGTGGCCGCCGCTTTCGCGCCGCCCTTCCGCGACATGGTCGAGGTCCGCAACCAGGCCCGCGTCCACCTGTGGTTCGAAGGGAAGTTCGGCGAGCCCTACACCGCCCTGAGCGGCACGGACGAGGCCCTGGCCCGCTTCGTCGCCCCGGCCTTCGCCGTCGGCGTGCGGCTGGAGCCTGACGACGCGATCAGCGTCGCCGCCCCCTTCGGGCTGGAGGATGTCTTCTCCCTGACCCTGCGGCCCAATCCGGACCGGCCGCTGGCCAAGGGCTGGGACAAGGCGGTGGCCAGCGCCCTGGCGCGCTGGCCGGAGCTCGCCGTCGTCGAACCGGAGACCGCCTGATGCGCCAGTGGACCGTCGACGCCTTCGCCGCCTCCCCCTTCCGGGGCAATCCCGCCTGCGTGGTCGAGCCGCTGGACGCCTGGCCGGCCGGCGACTGGATGCAGGCGCTGGCGAAGGAGAACAATCAGGCCGAAACCGCCTTCCTGCGCCGCACCGCCGCTGCGGACCGGCTCGACCTGCGCTGGTTCACCCCCGGCATGGAGGTCGACCTGTGCGGCCACGCCACCCTGGCCGCCGCCCACGTGCTGATCCGCGAACTTGGGGCCCAGGCCGACGCCCTGACCTTCGACACCCGCTCGGGCCCGCTCGTCGTGCGCCGGGCGGACGAGGGCTACGAGATGGACTTCCCGGCCGATCCGCCGCGTCCTACCGCCGTTCCCGCCGGCCTCGGGGCGGCGCTCGGCGTCGAGCCGGTGGAGGTGTTGGCGGGCCGCTATCTCGTCGCCGTGCTGGCGGACGCCGCCGCCGTGCGGGCGGTCGCGCCCGACGTCCGCGCCCTGTCCGCGATCCAGGGCGAGGCGGTCGAGTCCGGACAGGTCATCGTCTGCGCCCCGGCCGACCCCGGCGACGACGTCGACGTCGTCGACCGCTTCTTCGCGCCCGGATGCGGCATCGACGAGGACCCGGCCACCGGCTCGGCACACTGCATCCTCGGTCCGCTGTACGCCGCGCGCCTCGGCCGGCCCGGGGTGCGCTTCCGCCAGGTCTTCCCCGGCCGCGGCGGCGACATCGTCACCGAGCTCCGCGGCGACCGGGTGCTGCTGCGCGGTCAGGCGGTCACGATGATCGAAGGCCGGCTGCGGCTCCGCCCATAGGAAAGGGGCGCGACCCTTGCGGATCGCGCCCCTCGGCCTTTCGGGGAGGAAAGGCAGGCGGGCCTTACCAGCGGCGATTGTCGCGGTCGCGACGCTCATAGCGGATCTGGCGGGCCAGCTGGTCGTACTCGCGGTCGAGACGCTGGCGCTCGCTCCAGCTCAGGCCGCCGCGCATGAGGTTGTGCTCGAGCCGGACAAGCGCGTTCAGGCGGCCGCGCAGACTGCTGGCCTCGCGCCAGCTGAGCGCGCCGTTGCGCAGGCCGATGTCGATGCGGTTGTCCATCTGATACTTGCGGTTCGCGATCGACTGCCAGCCGCGGTGGTTCTGCTCGTAACGGCCGTGGCCGTAGCCGGGGCCATAGCTCTGTATCTGGACGTAACCGTACGACTGGGCGGCCGCCGGGACCGCGACCGAGGCCGCGGCGAGGGCCATTGCGGGGATAAGAAACTTCTTGAACATCGGGGTCTCCTTGGCGTTCACCGCAGCCGCTCGGACTGCGTTGAGGCCGACAAGACCATCCTGCGGCTGAGCCGGGCCTGAACGGTCCTCGTCAGCCGGCGTTCATCATGCTGAACCGGATCGTCCCGGCTCGGCCGGGCGGGGGAGCGTCGTCGGTGAAATATGTCTACAGTGCGCGTTCAGCCGTCGTTCAGAGCCTGAAGCCTACATCCCGCCCCATGAAACGGACCTCAGCCCTTCTCCTCGCCGCCCTGATCGCCGCCGCGCCGATGGCCGCGGTCGCGCAGGAACGCGGGCGCGAGCGCCCGGACCGTGAGGACCGCCGCGAGCAGTCGGAAGAACGACCGCGCGTCAGCATGGCCCAGGCCGTGCAGCGCGTTTCGGCCGGCCGGCCCGGACGCTTCGTCGGCGCCAGCAATCGCGGCGGCGTCATCGTGGTGCGGTGGGAATATCCGGGCGGCCGCGTGGCCGACATCCTGGTGGACGGCGGCACCGGCCGCGTGATTGGAGAACGCTGAATGCGCGTGCTGCTCGTCGAGGACGACGCCGACCTGTCCCGTCAGTTGAAGGCGGCCCTGTCAGACGCCGGCTACGCCGTGGATCACGCGGCGGACGGCGAGGAGGCCCACTTCCTCGGCGACACCGAGCCCTACGACGTGATCGTGCTCGACCTCGGCCTGCCCAGGATCGACGGCGTCTCGGTGCTCGAGCGCTGGCGGCGCGAGGGCAGGACCACGCCCGTGCTCATCCTGACCGCCCGCGGGGCGTGGTCGGACAAGGTGTCGGGCTTCGACGCCGGCGCCGACGACTACCTGACCAAGCCCTTCCACACCGAGGAGCTGCTGGCCCGGCTGCGCGCCCTGCTGCGCCGCTCCGCCGGCATCGCCTCGGCCACCCTGACCTGCGGCGGCCTGCGCCTCGACCCCCGGGCGGCCCGCGCCAGCGTCAACGGCGAGCCCCTGCGACTGACCTCGCTCGAATACCGCCTGCTGCACTATCTGATGATGCATCAGGGCCGGGTGATCAGCCGCACCGAACTGGTCGAGCACCTCTACGACCAGGACTTCGACCGCGACTCCAACACCATCGAGGTCTTCGTCGGGCGGCTGCGCAAGAAGATCGGCGCCGACCGCATCGAGACCGTGCGCGGCCTCGGCTACCGCCTGACCCCGCTGGCCGGGGAGTCCGAGGCGGCGTGACCGAAGCGTCGGGGGGCAGGTCGGAGGCGGCGACCGGAACGGCTACGCCGCGCACATGGGGCCGCTGGTTCGGCCGTCCGGGGCGCAGCCTGACCCGCCGGCTGATCTGGCTGGCCTCCGTCTGGATCGTGCTGGCCCTGCTGGCCACCGGCCTGACCCTGACCAGCCAGTACGAGGAGTCCTCGCTCCGCCGTCTGGTCAATGTGCTGTCCAACACCATCGACGAGGTGGTGCTGGCGACCAACGCCGGCGCCGACGGCTCCCTGACTGTCGCCGAGGTCAAGGACGAGCGCACCCTCCGGCCCCTGTCGGGCAAATACTGGGCGGTGGCCGTGCCGGAAGCCGATGGCGACCTGCGCATCGTCGTCCGCTCCCCCTCGCTGGCGGGCGAGAACCTGGTCATCCCGGCGGAACTACCCGATCGTTTGCGCGAGGCCCGGGGCGCGACGATCAGCTACAACGCCTGGGGGCCGCTGCAGAAGCGCTTGCGCGTCGCCGCCAGCATGAAACAGATTCCCGGCCGCACCGCGCCGGTGGTGTTCATGGCGGGCATCGACCGCTCGGCGATCGACGCCGACACCCAGCAGTTCGCCACCTTCACCTGGGCGGCCCTCCTCCTCCTCGGGCTCGGTCTCGTCGTCGCCGTCCTGCTCCAGGTCCAGATCGGCCTGCGGCCTCTGTACAGCCTGCGCAACGAGATCGCGGATGTCCGCAAGGGCCGGGCGGCCCGCATCGCGCGCAGCTATCCGGTCGAGATCCAGCCGCTGGCCGAGCAGGTCAATCGCCTCCTCGACCACAACCAGGAGACCGTCGAGCGCCAGCGCACCCACGTCGGCAACCTCGCCCACGCGCTGAAGACGCCGCTGTCGGTGATGCTCGCCGAGGCGGGGAGCCAGCAGGGGCCGCTGCCCGACATGGTCCGCAAGCAGACCGCCATCATGCAGGCCCAGGTCGACCATCACCTGCGTCGCGCCCGCGCCGCCGCCCGCGCCCAGCTGCTCGGCGAGCGCACGCCGATCGCCGAGGTGCTGGACGAACTCGCGGTCATGCTGGAGCGGGTCTTCGAGGGCCGCGGGGTGGAGATCGACTGGCGGGCCCCCGACGAGCTCGCCTTCCGCGGCGAGCGGCAGGACCTGCAGGAAATCCTCGGCAACCTCATGGAGAACGCCTGCAAGTGGGCGAAACGGCGGGTCCGGGTGTCCGCGGGTCCGACCGGCCTCGGCCAGATGATCGTGGTCGTCGAGGACGACGGGCCCGGCCTGCCGGAGGCCCAGCGCGAGGCCGCCCTGCAGCGCGGCATGCGCATGGACGAGAGCACGCCCGGCTCGGGCCTGGGCCTGTCCATCGTGGTCGAGCTGACCCGCGCCTACGGGGGCCGGGTGACGCTCGGCGACAGCGACATGGGCGGGCTGAAGGCCACGCTCGAACTGCCGACCGCCGAGGTCTGAGCGAGGCAGGCTAGGGCCCTGTTAACCGGGTTCGGGCACCTTCGGAGACCGACCGGCGATCCGCGGGTCAGCAGGGTAGGGGACATGGCCGGGCTTTCCACCGCCCATCGCAGCGCGCTCGCGGCTCTCGTCAGCCGTTGCGGCGACCCTGTCCTGAAGTCGGTCGCCGGCGCCGTCGCCCGCCTCCCCGGACCCCGCGCCGCCGAACTGCGCGACATGCTGGCCGAGGAAATGCGCGACCGGGGGCGGCGCGCCTTCGTCTTCGCGCCTGTCGCCCCGATGTTCCGCGCCCGCAACGACGGCGTGGCGGCCATGACCTTCCCCGCCGAGATCCTCGCGCGGTTGTGGCGGATCGCCGCCGACCGCGAACCTCACCTCTTGCCCCGCCTCGACGACGAGGACGACCGGGCCGCGGCGATCGTGGTCGCCAACCGTATCTGCCAGGCCGCGGCCTCGGCCGTTCGCGACCAGCCGGACCTGGTCTGGCCCGTCTCCGTCGCGCCCGACGTCCGCGAGGCCGGCCTGTGCGACCTCGCCGCCTGTCTCGATCTCGCCCATCTGGCGCGCCGCGCCCTGCCGTCGATCGAGGTCTGGCTGAAGCGGCCCGACGGCGATCAGCTCGCCGAACTTCGCCTGCTGGTCAAGGACGCCGCGGCCGTGCACGCCGACGGCGCCTGGCGGTTGCTGGAAATCCTCTTCGCCCATCTCGAGGATGCGGTGCTGGTGTTGCGCATCGTCACCCGGACCTCCGGCGTCGCCGAGCGCGAGGGCTTCCTCAGCGCCTCCGAACTGGCCGATTTCGTCGACCGTCTGCTCGCCGGGGTCGAGGTCCGCGCCGCCCGCCTCGCCGCCTATCAGCCCCGGCTGGACGCCAGCGAACTGCAGGCCGTCGTGCGCGATCTCGACTGGTGCGCCAATGTGCTCGCCGAACTGGACGTGACCCTGACCCTCGATCCCGGCTCGGTCTGGGGCAAGGCGGTGCGCGACTCGCGGGTGATGCTGGCCGACTGGTTGGCGGGGCTGTTGCGCGCGGCCGACAAGGCGGTGGACAGGGCCCTGCCCCTGACGCGGGTGAAGCTCGCCGGCCGGATGAGCCGCAACGCGCCCCTGCTGACCGCTCCCGGCGGGGGCGAGGCTGCCGACGCCGCCCTGGCCCTGCTCCGCCTCGTCGGAGCCGCCCGCGGCGCCACCGCGACCTTCGGCTGCGAGGCCGACCGCAAGGCGCTGGAAGAGGCGCTCACCGCCCGGCTGACGGACTACGCCGACCAGGTCCTGCTCATGGTCAACGACGGCGAGGCGCCCGACGAGGACCACGCCCTGCGCCTGGTCGCCGTCGCCGCCCGCTATCTGGAAGAGATCGACGCTCGCGCCGCGGCCCGCACCGTGCGTCGCCGCGCCGCAGTAGCCGGCGGCTCCGGGTCGCAGGATGCGCCCTCGTCCCGGGCGGCCTGATACGCTACATCGCGCTCCGCGATGACTGTGTTCTGGATCATGACCGCCGTGCTCGCGGCCCTCGCCGGGCTGCCGGTGCTGGCTGGCGCGCGGCGCGGCGCCGACGCCGGCGAGGCGGCGGATACGGCGGCCGCGGGCGCCGAACTGGCGGGCCTTGATCGCCTCAGGGCGCGCGGGCTCATCGACGA
>JAEYTA010000069.1 GCA_023434265.1 Pseudomonadota bacterium | reverse complement strand
CATCAGAACAGCTTCGGCGCGGGGGCCAGGGCGAAGGGGCCCAGCCAGGTGCGCCCGTCCTCGAAGCGGACGACCAGATCGACGGGACGGTCGCCGGCGGCGGCGGCGGCGGCGGCGGCCCCGGCGGCTCCGACGCGGTTCACCGAACCGGAGCGCGCTCCGGCGAGGCCGGCGACGGCGTCCATCGGCCGCTCGGCCCGCAGGGACACCTCGCCCCGCAGCCGGCCGTCGGCGTCGGCGGAGAGGGCGGCGCTCTCCACTCGCGCCCGGCTCTCGCCGGCCGACAGTTCGCCGCGCAGGTCGGCGAGCCGGCCGCCGGCCTCGCTCCAGTTGGCGAACACGCCTGCCGCGTCGGCGCCGCTGAGCCGGCTGGCCCCGACGACCGTGGCCTCCACCTCGGCGGTCAGCTGGCCCTGTCGGGTGGCGGCCTCCACCGGGCCGTCGCGTCGGCCACGGGCGTCGATCAGGCGGAACAGCACGTCCATCTCGTCGGTGGAGGCGGCGCCGTCGGTCAGATGCGGGCGGGTGTAGAGCTCGACCAGCCCGGCCGAGGCGATGGGGAAGGGGTCGGCGTCCGGGTGGGGGGTGAAGACCGGCTCCACCGCCTGCACCCGCAGATCCGGGAAGCGGGACCGCAGGTGGCTGACGCTGAGACGCACGGCCCGGGCGCGGACGCCGACCTTGCCCTTTTCCGCGCGATCGAGGGTCAGGCCGTCGGGTGCGACGACCACCCAGCGGTCGGGGTTCCAGGCGTTGGCCTCGGCGACCAGTTCGGGGGCGGAGAAGCCGTGGCCGGAGGGGGCGGTGACGGTCGCGTGCGGGATCGAGACGCGGGCGCGGAACGGCCAGCCGGTGGTGACGGGCGGCGCATACTCGACGGTCCAGCCGTCCTCGACCAGGGCCGCCGCCTGAACCGCCAGCCGCTGCTCGACCTGTTTGGCGAGGTAGAACCACCAGCCGGTCCAGACGACGAGCAGGAGGCCGACGAGCACGAACGGCCACACCAGGCCGCGGCGCGGGTGACGATAGGGGGCGTCGGCGGGGTTGGTCATCGAGGCTCCGGCGCGGGACGGTTCTGGATAGGGTCAAGCCGCGACCCGAGGCAAGCGGGGAACGCCGGCCGGCGGCCCGCCGTTCAAACGCCGGGGCCGGAGAACGCGATGGAAACCCAGACCCTGCACCGCGGCCGCCTGATCGACCACATCCAGCTGGTCGTGCGCGACATCGAGGCCAGCCGGAGATTCTACGAGGCGCTGTTCGAGGTGCTCGAACTGCCGCTCGGCGGCGAGGGAGAGGACTATTTCTGGGTCGACGAGCTGTTCGTCTCGACCGCCGACAGCGAGGCGGCGGCTGGCGAGCTGACCGGACGCCACCACTTCGCCTTCCAGGCCCGCGACCGCGCTATCGTGGACGCCTGGCACGCGGCGGGTCTCAGGGCCGGCGGACGGGACAACGGCGCGCCGGGCGAGCGGAAATATCATCCCGGCTACTACGGCGCCTTCCTGCTCGACCCCGACGGCAACAACGTCGAGGCGGTCTATCACGGCGAGGCGCGGAAAAGCGCGGAGAGCGTGGTGGTGACGTTCGAGGCCTGACGTCAGGCGAGGAATTCGCCAACAAGCTCCACCGCCTCCGCCAGCCCCATGCGCTGCACCTCCGTGCCCGGCGGCAGGCTGGCGAACAGGCGGGTGGGGCAGGCAGCGTCGAGCATGACGAAGACGCCCTTGTCGTCGGCGCGGCGGATCAGCCGGCCGAAGGCCTGGGCCATACGGGCGCGGGCCAGGGCGTCGTCGTACGCCCGCGCCTGCGGCCGGCCGCCGAAGCGCTCGCGTCGCGCCCTGTGCAGCAGGTCCGGGCGCGGCCAGGGCACCCGGTCGAAGGCGAGGATGCGCAGGGAGCGGCCGGGCACGTCGACGCCGTCCCGGACGGCGTCGGTGCCCAGCAGGCAGCTGTCCTGCTCGGCCCGGAACACGTCGACCAGCGCGCCCACCTCGAGCGGATCGACGTGCTGGGCGTAGAGTGGGAGGCCGGCTTTCGCGAGGTCGGGGCCGAGCCGCTCGTAGACCGCCTTCAGCCGGCGGATGGCGGTGAACAGGCCCAGGCCCCCGCCGCCGGCGGCCAGGAACAGTTCGCGCATGGCGGCCGCGGTCTGGCGCGGATCGTCCTTGGTCAGATCGTTGACCACGATGACGCGGCCATGGGCGGCGTAGTCGAACGGGCTCTCGACCTTCAGGGTCCGGGCCGGCTCGACCAGGCGGGCCGAGCCGGTGCGCAGGCGGGCGAGGTCGAAGGGATCGTCCGAGAGCGGATCGGACAGGGTGGCGGAGGTGACCAGAACGCCATGGGCCGGCATGATCACGGCGGCCTCCAGCGGCACCGTGGGGTCGATCCAGTGGCGACGCAGGGCGACGTCCATGACGCGGCCGAAGGCGGCCTCGGCCGACAGCCAGTCGACGAAGTCCGGGTCCGGCTCGCCGGTGTCGCTGTCCAGCGCCGCCAACATGGAGCGCCAGCCGGGCAGGGTCATCCGCGCCCGCCGATCGAGGCCGCGCAGGGCGCCCTCGATCCGCGCCCGCGCCGAACCGTCCAGCTCCGCCGCCTCGTCGTCGAGGATGTCCTCCAGATGGCGCGACAGGGCGAGCAGCGGGGCCTCGACGGCCGCCAGCGCCTGCGCCGCCTCGCGGGCCGCCTCCAGCACCGGCTCGGTGGCTGGGCGCAGGGCGCATTCCATGCCGAACTCGCCGCCGCCGGCCGTGGCGCCCTCGCCGGCGCGGGCGCGCAGCTGCTCCAGCGCCGCCAGCAGGAAGCGTTCGATCGGCCCGACCGGATTGACCTCGCCCGAGGCCGGGGCGATGCGGCCGGACACGCCCTCGCCGGGCAACTGGGCGGCGGCGCGGATGGCGTCCTGCAGGGCCTTCGAGGCCGCCTCGTTGTCGGCGCACAGGTCGCCGAGGCGCTGCTCCAGCCCCCGCCCGCGCCGGCCGCGCCCCTCCGGCCCGCGGATCCAGCGGCGCAGCTCGGCCGCCTCCTGCCCCGACAGACAGGCCGAGAAGGCGCTGTCGGCGGCGTCGAACAGGTGGTGTCCCTCGTCGAAGACGATGCGCTTCAGCGCCGCCGTCTCCCCATCCTGCTTGAGGCCGCGCGCCGAGCGCGCGCCGTCGAAGGCGGCCTGGGTCATCACCAGGGCGTGGTTGGCCACCACCAGATCGGCGCGGCGGCTGGCGCGGATGGTCTTCTCGACGAAACAGGCGCGGTAGTGCGGACAGGCTGCGTGGACGCACTCGCCGCGCCGGTCGACCAGATTGGCCGGACTGGCCTGTTGCGACGGCGCCGTGGCGAACAGGCCGGGCAGCCAGCCCGGATAGTCGCCGCCGGTCATGTCGCCGTCGCGGCTGTGGAGGGCCCAGCGGCTGGCCAGGGCCATGCCGACGAGGTCGCCGTTCCCGAGCTGCGCCGCCTGCACCATCTCCTGAAGGTTCAGCAGGCAGAGGTAGTTCTCGCGCCCCTTGCGGACCACCGCCTTGCGCTTCCGTTCCTTCGGATCCGGCCAGAGGGCGGCGCTTTCGCGGTCGATCTGGCGCTGCAGGGCGCGGGTGTAGGTCGACACCCAGGCCGCGCCCTGGTTGCGTTCGGCCCACAGGCTGGCCGGGGCGAGATAGCCCAGCGTCTTGCCGGTGCCGGTGCCCGCCTCGGCCAGCAGCATGCGCGGCCGGCCCTCCTCGTTGCGCGGCGAGAAGGCGAAGGCGGCCTCGGCGGCGTAGTCGGACTGGGTCGGGCGGGTCTCGTCGAGACCGGAGGCCTGCAGCAGCTTCTCCAGCCGGATGCGGGCGCTCTCCGAATCGACCGGGGCCGAGCCGGCCTCGCCGCGCGGCGCCTCGTCCTCCCACTCCGGCAGCCGCGCCCAGGCGTCCAGCCCGCTGCCGCGATGCCGTCGCTCGCGCACCGGCTGATGCTGCAGGGCGCCCAGCACGCGCCAGCCCCAGCTCCAGCCGGCCCGGCCGAGCGTCTCGGCCAAGGTCACGGCGTCCTCGCGGTTGGGATAGTCGGGTGCGGCCAGTTCCTTCAGCAGGCCGGCGGCCGCCTCGCGCAGCGCTTCGGCCTGGGCCTCGGCGCCTTTCGGCTCGGCCATGCCCATGGCCAGCGCCAACCCGGCCGCCGACGGGGCGCAGAACCGCGCCGGCCGGACGAAGGCGAACAGCTCCAGCA
>JAEYTA010000177.1 GCA_023434265.1 Pseudomonadota bacterium | reverse complement strand
AGTCGCGTGAGAGCGCGCTCCTCTGCGCGACGTTCTTCGAGTCGCACGCCGACGAGGTGGAACGCTGCGCGCGCGCGCTCGCGGACCGGTTCGAGCGCGGCGGCCGCCTCCTCGTGATCGGGAACGGCGGCTCGGAGTGTGATGCCCAGCACGTCGCCGTCGAGTTCGCCCACCCGATCGTCGAGCGGCGGCGGGCGCTGCCCGCACATGCCCTCGGCGAGAGCTCGGCGCTCGTGACGGCGATCGGGAACGACGCGGACTTCTCACGCGTGTTCGTCGATCAAGTTGACCTCTTCGGACGGCCTGCCGATGCGCTGCTCGGCATCTCGACTTCGGGCGTCTCGCTCAACGTCAATCGCGCGCTCCGGCGGGCACGCGATCGGAAGCTGATGACGATCGGGTTCACCGGGCGTGACGGCGGCACCATGCCGGCGCTCTGCGACTTCGTCTTCGTCGTGCCGAGCTGGTCGGTGCACCGCGTGCAGGAGGTCCATACCGTCCTCCTTCACCTCCTCTGGGACACGGTCCACGTCGCCCAGGGAGAGCCGGACGTCCTCTGAAGGTTGCGTCGACGATGGCAGAGGCGAGCAGATCCCCGCGGGCGAGTGTCTTGCAGCACCGAGCCTCATGGCCGGCGATGCGAGCGAACCACAGCTCGGTCTGGTGACGGACCTCTACGAGCTCACGATGTCCGCGACCTATCACCGGCTCGGGATGAGCGATCGCGCGACCATGAGCTTGTTCGTGCGGAAGCTGCCCGACCGCCGCTCGTTCCTCGTCGCCGCAGGCCTGGAGCAGGCGCTCGAGCGGCTCGAGCGCCTCGGCTTCGACGAGGCCGGGATCGACTACCTCGTCTCGACCGGGCACCTTCGACGCGAGGACGCCGAGGTCCTGGCACGCACGCGCTTCACCGGGGACGTCCGGGCCGTGCGCGAAGGGACGGTCCTCTTCCCCGACGAGCCGCTCCTGGAGGTCGATGCGCCGATCATCGAGGCGCAGCTCGCCGAGACTCTCCTGCTCAACGCGCTCCACTTCCCGACGCTCGTGGCGACGAAGGCCGCGCGGTGTGTCGCGGCTTCCGGGGGAAGATCGCTCGTCGAGTTCGGGCTCCGGCGCACGCCGGGGATCGAGGCCGGCCTCGAGGTGGCGCGTGCGTGCTGGATCGCCGGCTTCGCGAGCACGAGCAACGTCCAGGCCGGGATGACGCTGGGCATGCCGATCAGCGGAACGGTCGCGCATGCGTTCATCGAGGCGATGCCGGACGAGCGGACCGCGTTCGAGCAGTGGGCGCTCGAGGCGGCCGGGCCGATCACGCTCCTCGTCGACACCTACGACACCCTGCACGGCGCGCGCATCGCGGCCGAGCTGGGCCGGCACCTGCGGCGGCAGAACAGCAAGCTCTACGCGCTGCGCCTCGACAGCGGCGATCTCGACGCGCTCAGCCGGGCGGTGCGGAAGATCCTCGACGGCGCCGACCTCCGCGACGTCCGCATCTTCGCGAGCGGCGGGCTCGACGAGTACGCGATCGACGCGCTCGTCCGTGGAGGAGCGCCGATCGACGGCTTCGGCGTCGGCACGCGGGTCGGGATGTCGGCCGACGCGCCGGTGCTCGACATGGCCTACAAGATCGTCGAGTACGCAGGGCGACCGTGTCTGAAGCTCAGCTCGAAGAAGGCGACCCTCGTCGGGCGGAAGCAGGTCTGGCGGCGGCGCACGCACGACGGGCGCTTCGTCGAGGACCGCATCTCGGCGCACGACGAGCCTCCGCCGGGCGCCGACTGGCGGCCGCTCCTCGAGCACGTCGTCCGCGGAGGCCGGACGCTCGCGCGGCCGAACCTCGACGACGTGCGGCGTCTCCACGCCGAGCAGATCGCCGCGCTCCCGCCCGAGCTCCTCGCGATCGACGCCCGCGCGACGTACCCCGTCTCGCTGTCCTCCGAGCTCCGAGCCCGTCACGAAGCGGCCGTCCGCGAGACGCGCCTCCGCGAGGGCCTCTCCGAGACGTGAGCGGCTCCTGACGGATGCCTCAGAGATCGTACTTCCGCAGGAGCCGATGCAGGTGCGTTCGCGTGATGCCGACCTCGCGCGCGACGGCGCTGACGTTCCGCTGCACGCCGAGTCGCCGCTGGAGGAAGTCGCGCTCGCCCGCCTCCATCCAGCGCTCGCGGAACTCCTTGAAGGCGAGATCGAACACCGACGCGTCGCTCGGCGGCGGTACCGAAGACGGCGGTATCGTGATCCGCGGGAGCGTCGGCAAAGCGCGCGTCTCGGAGGTGCTCTCCGGTGGGAAGAGATCGGCCCAGTCGTCGCCCATGGCGATGTAGCGCTCGACCGCGTTCCGGAGCTCGCGGACGTTGCCCGGCCATGGCCGGCGCGTCAGGTCCGTGAGGAACTCCTCGGCGAGCTCCTTGCCGCGCATCGAGGCGAAGTGTCGGGCGAGCAGCGCGATGTCCTCGCGCCGTTCGCGCAAGGAGGGGATCGAGAGGGGCACGACGGCGAGCCGGAAGTAGAGGTCCTCGCGGAACGCGCGTCGCGCG
>JAEYTA010000160.1 GCA_023434265.1 Pseudomonadota bacterium | reverse complement strand
GCGGCTCCTTCTGGGGCAGGCCGCCGCGCATGGGGAAGGGCGTCTCCGGCAGGAAGACGGTGTCGCGGTAGTCGCGGCCAGTGGAGGAATTGTCGCCGGCGTCAGCCATGAAGTCTCGTTTCGTCGTCTGGGTTCGTTCTGCCTGGATTTTTCGCTCCGCTATCGCTCGCCGCGCGGCGGCTCGCTGCTTGAGCGGGGCCCGGCGAGCGCGGGGCTGCGAGCCCTGCGGCGCTACGCCGGGCGGCTAATCGAAATCGGGCGAAACAGGCGGACGTCCATGGTGCGGCCGGTCTAGCAGAGGCGAACCGCGCCACGCCAGCCGAAAGCGCCGTCTTGTCAGCCGGGAGGCCGGGCCGGATAGTCGGCGGCGGGAGGATCTTCGCATGCGCCATCTGGCCCTTATCGCCGCCGCCTGCGCCGCCGTGGCGGCCTGTTCGTCGCCGGAGAGCGAGGTCGGCGAGCCCGCCGACGCGCCGGCCGCCCAGCCGCCGGGCCGGGACGCCATCTACGCCGCGGCGCGGGTCGGCCCCGAGGCCTTCGTGCGGGCGATCTATGCGGCCCACGCGGCCGGGGCGATGGGCGAGCCGCCGGCGCCGGGGCAGGAGCCGATCTACGGGCGGATGCTGAACGCCATGATCGGCGAGGATTTCCGCAAGGCCGGGGACGAGGTCCCGACCCTGAACTGGGACCCGATCTGCGACTGCCAGGATTCCGAGGGCTTCGCGCTGCAGTCGGTGGTCGTCCGCGAGACGTCGGCGAGCGAGGCGGAGGCGGACGTGGCCTTCGTCAACGGCGGCGAGACGAAGCGGCAGACGCTGAAGCTGATCAAGGAAGGGCCGATGTGGCGCGTTTCCGACGTCCTCGTGCCGGGGCGGCCGCCGCTGACCGAGACGCTGATGGCGGCGATCAGCTGAGGGCGGCGCGGGCATCGGCGGCGTCCCGGTCGATCCGGGCCTTGAGGGCGTCGAGGCTGTCGAAATTCATCTCCGGCCGCAGGAAGGCGACCAGTTCGGTCTCAATGATCTGGCCGTAGAGGTCGCCGGAGAAGTCGAACAGCCAGACCTCGAGCAGGGGCTCCTCGGTGCGGAACATGGGGCGGACGCCGAGACTGGCGACGCCGTCGAACACGCGGCCGTCGGGCAGCCGGGTTCGGGTCGCGTAGACGCCGAAGGCGGGGCGCATGTAGTCGCCGAGCGCGATGTTGGCGGTGGGCACGCCTATGATGCGGCCGCGCTTGTCGCCATGGATCACCTCGCCCTCGATGGCGAAGGGGCGGCCGAGGATGGCGGCCGCGCGGGCCATGTCGCCGGCGTGAAGCGCCTCGCGCACCGCCGAGGAGGAGAGTTTGAGTCCGTCGGCGTCGTCGACGCGGTCGGCGACGGAGACGGTGAAGCCGAGGTCCTCGCCGTAACGGCGCAGGGCCTCGGGCGAGCCGGTGCGGCCCTTGCCGAAGGTAAAGTCGAAGCCGACCGCCGCGTGGCGGACGCCGAGGCCGTCGGCGAGCACGGTCCGGGCGAAGGTCTCGTCGGACATGGCCGCCATTTCGGCGTCGAAGGGCAGCAGGTGGAGGCGGTCGACGCCGAGCGGGGCCAGCGCGCGCGCCATCTGGCCGGGCGTCATCAGGCGGAAGGGGGCGGCGGCGGGCTGGAACCAGCGGCGGGGGTGGGGATCGAAGCTGACCACGGCCAGCGGGACGGAGAGGTCGCGAGCGGCGGCGGCGGCCTTGGCGATGACGGCCTGGTGGCCGCGATGGACGCCGTCGAAAGCGCCGATGGCGACGGCGGCGCCGCGCAGCTCCGGCGCCAGGCCGCGCCAGTCGCGGACGATCGGGATCACGGCCGCCTCAGCGGCTGGAGGGCTTGCGGCGGCGAGGGACGCGGACCACGGCGATGCCGTCCATGATCAGCTTGCCGTCGACGAAGCCCTCGCAGTTCAGGCGCACGCGGGCCGCCTCCTGCTCCACCTCGATCACCGTGATGCGGATCAGCACGGTGTCGTCGACGCGGACCGGCAGGTGAAATTGCAGGGTCTGGGAGACGTAGATCGAGCCGGCGCCGGGCAGGATGGTGCCGACCACCGCCGAGCCGAACGAGGCCGAGAGCAGGCCATGGGCGATGCGGCCGCGATAGGCCGTCTTCGACGCGAAGGCCTCGTCGAGGTGGACCGGGTTGAAGTCGTCCGAGGCCTCGGCGAAGCGCCGGATGCGCTCCTCGCTGACCTCGATGACCTTTTCGGCCGCCATGCCGACGCGGAGCTCCTCGAGGATGTAGCCGCCCGAGGGATGTTGCTGGACCAGATCGACCATGGAGGGGCCTTATCGTGAATCGCCGCGCCTCACCACGCCAGATCGAGCGTGGCGTAGCGGGCGTAGGTGGTTTCGGCCTTCAGCAGCCCGGCGGCGGCGGCCGGGTCGAGCCGGCCGTCGGGGCCGCGGGCGGCGTCGCCGTGGATGCCTTGGGCGACGAACAGGCAGTCGAGCCCCTGGGCGTTGGCGCCCGCGACGTCGGTGACCACGCCGTCGCCGATGCACAGCACGCGCGAGCGGTCGACCGGGCGGCCGAGAAGGGCCGAAGCCTCGTGCAGGGCGAGGTCGTAGATCGGGCCGAACGGCTTGCCGGCCATGACCACGCGGCCGCCGAGCTCGGCGTAGAGGTCGGCCAGGGCGCCGCCGCAGTAGATCAGCCTGTCGCCGCGCTGGACCACGCGGTCGGGGTTGGCGCAGATCAGTTCGAGGTCGCGGGCGGCGCCGGCGGCGAGGCGCTCGCGATAGTCCTCGGGCGTCTCGGTCTCGTCGTCGACCGGGCCGGTGACCGAGATGAAGGCGGCGTCCTCGGCCCCGTGGGCGTCGGCCAGGCCGAGGCCCTCGTAGAGGGGCCAGTCGCGCTCGGGGCCGATCACCCAGGCCGGGCCCGGCGCGCGGCGGGCCAGTTCGGCGCGGGTGGCGTCGCCGGAGGTGACGAAGGCCCGCCAGCTGTCGCGCGGCACCTGCAGCCGGTCGAGCTGGGCGACGACGTCGGAGGAGGGCCGCGGCGAATTGGAGATGAGCACGACGTGGCCATGGTCGCGGTTGAAGCGGGCCAGGGCCTCGCAGGCGGCGGGGAAGTTCTCGCGGCCGTTGTGGATCACCCCCCAGACGTCGCAGAGCAGGATGTCGTAGTCGCCGGCGACGGCGCCGAGGCCGGGGAGGGGATGGGGCAGGGTCATGCGGCGGGTTGTAGCGGTTTCGGGGCGGGGGTGAAGGGGTGGCCAGTGGCCCGTGGCCCGTGGCCGGGGGCTGGTGATCGGGGTGGGGTGTGGGGTGTGGGGTGTGGGTCACTGGTCACGGGCCACTGGCCACGCGACCGCGTCCCCGCCGGCGGGACCGGCGGAGGTGGGAAGGGTGCGGGGCGCCGGGCCTCGCCCGGTCTGTGAGTAGAGATACCGTTCGACGAGACTGACGCCCCGCGCGGCCGTTTTCCACGCGCTCTCCGGTTGGCGGCCCTGACATTCGGGCCTAGCCGGATCTCCGCCGACGACATTGCTGCCTTCGACGCGGGGCGGACATGACGGCCCTCTTCAGGGGACGTCAGCAGCCCGCAGTCCAGCGGCGCGCGGCGAGCAAGCGGGCAGGATCCACTCCCTGCCCGACGAGGACCCCGGGACTCTCCGTCGCCCCGGCTTCATCGCTCGACCACAGCCCGCCGTCGTCGAGGTCGTGGATCCGACGCCCTCCCCATCGACGGGATGGCAAGCAGCCTAAGGGGGCTTCTATCCCCGGTGCGTTTGGGACGCTGCCTTTTTTACAAGTGCTTGAAATCCCTTGGGGCGAGGGGGCGGAATTGCGCAGTCCAAACATTAACTCCCGGCGCCGGGAGGCTCGCTTCCGGCGGCGGTGTGGCGGGGGAGATCGCGGGTTCATCACGGAGGACACGAAGGGGCACGAAGGACACGAAGAGAGCGAGCCTGTGTCGAGCGTCCGCGGGCCGAAGGCCCGCAATCGAATTGAAGGCGTCGCCCTGCGGGCGCCGCGGGAGCGCGGGACCCGTCGTGTTCTTCGTGAAATCCTTCGTGCTCTTCGTGATGAACCAGCGGCGCCGGCCGCGGGCGCGGGCGCGGGAGAGCGGGCTCAGGCCCCGTTGTGGCGGGCGAAGGTGCGGGTGGAGCCGTCGTTCATCAGCAGGATGGTGCGGTAGGGCTGGCGGCCTGCGGCCTCCATGCCGGGCGAGCCGGCGGGCATGCCGGGGGCGGCGAGGGCGCGGGCGGCGGGGCGTTCGCGCAGCAGGCGTTCGACGTCGGCGGCGGGGACGTGGCCCTCGATGGCGTAGCCGCCGGCGACGGCCGTGTGGCAGGAGGCGAGGCTGTCCGGCACGCCGAGGCGGGCGCGGATCGGGGCGAGGTCGTCGCGCACCACTTCCTCGACGGTCCAGCCGGCGCGGCGCATGTGGGCGACCCAGCCGCCGCAGCAGCCGCAGGTGGGCGTCTTGTAGACCACCAGCCGTTTCTCCGGCGCGGCGAGGGCGGGGGCGCCGAGGGCGGCGACGGCTGCGCCGAGGAGGACGGCGCGGCGGGAGGCGGCGAGGGTCATGGGCGCTCCATGGGCGATCGACCGGGTCATCCTAGCCGGGCGGCGAGCGGACCGCGCGGGCGACGCTGTCGCAGGCGGGGCTCAGCCGAAGCGGCGGCGCTGTTCGGCGCTGCGCAGGGTGGAGCGGAGAAATTCGGCGGGCGGGTCGGTCTCGGCCAGCACCTGCTCCTTGATGGCGCGCGGCTCGCCGAACAGGTGGCCCTGGCCCATGGAGACGTCGAGCTCGAGGATGTCGACGATCTGGCGCTCGGTCTCGCATTTCTCGGCCACCACCTCGATGCCGTAGCGGCGGGTGAGGGCGGCGAAGTCGGCGGCCTGGATGTCGCGCAGCGAGGGCAGGGCCGGCGAAGCGTCGGGGTCGAGCAGCTGTTCGATGAGCAGGTCGGCGGCGATCTTGACGAATTTGACGTCGGAGCGCTGCAGGTCGGCGAAGTCGAGGTCGAGCGTCTGGACCTTGTCGATGGAGAAGCGGAAGCCGAGGTCGGCCAGCTTGGCCATGTTGCGCGCCTCGACAGCGCCGCGGGCGTCGAAGACGGCCTGGCCGAGCTCGAAGATCAGGGCCTGGTTGAGGTCGCGGTTCTCGCTGAGGAAGTCGAGGAACTGGGGGAAGAAGGTCTCGTCGCCCAGCGAGGAGAGGGCGACGTTGCAGAAGACCCCGACCTTGCGGTCCTGACGCGCCAGGCGGCGGACGATCTGGGCGCAGCGGAACAGCAGGAGGTTGTCGATGGCGGGGACCAGGCCCTCGCCCTCGGCGATCGACAGGTATTCGGCCGGCATCATCACCCGGTCGTCGGCGGCGCGCAGGCGGGTGAAGCTCTCGTAGAAGATGGTGCGGCGCTGGGGCAGGGAGACGATCGGCTGCAGGTAGAGGTCGACCCGGTTCTCGGCGAGGGCCTCGTGGATGGTCTGCAGCAGGGCGTTGGACTGGGTCTGGTGGCGCGCCTCGAACGGGTTGGCGGCGGCGGGGCGGGACAGGCGCTCGTCGATCGACTCGCTCATCTGCTGGATGAGAGATTCGAGCATGCGGACCTCGCCGGACAGCTGCTCGGTGGTCGACAGGGCGCCGGTCTCGATGGCCTGGGCCAGTTCGGTGAGCGCGCCCTGGGTGGACTCCATGGCGTCGGCGAGCAGGCGATGGGCCTCGCGGACCTGGTCGATCTCCTTCCGCAGGGCGGCGCGCTGGGCGCGGCCGGCGACCAGCACGTGCAGGGCGACGAGCAGGCCGGCGGCGGCGAGGCCCGCGGCCACGCCGGGGCCCAGCCCGAGGCCGGCGCGCCACAGGAAGGTCCCCACCGTCATGGACAGGAACAGGTAGCCGAAGAACAGAAAGCCGTTGGTGACAGCGCGCATGGGCAGGGCCGAATCCGCCTTCCCGGATGGAATCGCCCGAGTATCGGGGTATCAGGACGAAACGCCTAGGGTTCCGGCCGCCTTTCCCCACCACTATCGAGGTTAACGATGGAATTGTTCGACCTGACCGGCAAGGTCGCGGTGATCACGGGCTCGTCGCGGGGCATCGGTCGGGCCATCGCCGAGCGGCTGGCCGAACACGGGGCGAAGGTGGTGATCTCCTCGCGCAAGGCCGGGCCGTGCGACGAGGTCGCTCAAGCCATCAACGCGAAGCACGGCGAGGGCCGGGCCATCGCCGTTCCGGCCAACATCGCCTCCAAGGAGGAGCTGCAGCGGCTGGTCGACGAGACCAACGCCGCCTTCGGCCGGATCGACATCCTGGTCTGCAACGCGGCGACCAATCCCTATGCGGGGCCGATGGCGGGGATCTCGGACGAGCAGTTCGGCAAGATCCTGCAGAACAACGTGGTCTCGAACCACTGGCTGATCCAGATGGTCAGCCCGCAGATGCTGGAGCGGAAGGACGGCTCGATCATCCTCGTGTCGTCGATCGGGGGCCTGAGGGGCAACGCCCTGATCGGGGCCTACAACGTGTCCAAGGCGGCGGACATGCAGCTGGCGCGGAACCTCGCCGTCGAGTGGGGGCCGTCGAACGTGCGGGTCAACTGCATCGCCCCCGGCCTCGTGCAGACCGACTTCGCCCGATATCTGTGGGAGAACCCGGAGCTGCTGAAGCAGGTCACCGAGCCGGCGCCGCTGAAGCGCATCGGCCAGCCTGACGAGATCGCCGGGGCGGCGGTCTATCTGGCCTCGCCGGCGTCGAGCTACATGACCGGCCAGACGCTGGTCGTCGACGGCGGGATCACCATTGCCTGGTGAGGACGAGCGCCGCGTGAGCCTGGGCCAGGACCTGGCCTGGCGCGCCCAGGCGGTGGGCTTCGCCGGCTTCATCGGCCTCATGCGGCTGCTCGGCGTCGAGCGGGCCTCCAACCTGGGCGGCTGGCTGCTGAAGACGCTGGGCCCGAAGACCGGGACGCATCGGACGGTGACGCGCAACCTGCGCATCGCCTTCCCCGACATGCCGGCCGACGAGCGCGCCGCGCTGGCGGTGGCGGCGTGGGAGCAGACGGGGCGGACCTTCGCCGAGACGGCGGTGATGGACCAGCTGACCCTAGCCTCGGGGCGGGTCGAGGTGGTCGGGATGGAGCGGCTGCACGCGATCCGCGACAGCGGCAAGCCGGTGGTCTTCGTCTCCGGACACCTGGCCAATTTCGAGCTGATGGCGGCGGCGATCCTGGCCTCGGGCGTGCCCTGCCAGATCACGTACCGGGCGGCCAACAATCCCTATGTCGACGCGCAGATCCGCCGGGCGCGGGCGCGCTATGGCGTCAGGCTGTTCGCGCCCAAGGGCGGGGACGGGGCGCGCGAGCTGCTGCTGGGGATGCAGCGCGGCGAGTCGGTGGCCCTGATGAACGACCAGAAATTCAACGAGGGGCCGGAGGCGATCTTCTTCGGCCAGCCGGTCAACGCCGCGCCGGGACCGAGCCGGCTGGCGCTGCGCCATGGCACGGTGCTGCAGCCGATGTCGGTGGTGCGCCTGCCGGGGGTGCGCTTCCGGGTGACCGCGCACGAGCCGATCGAAATCCCGCGCAGCGGCGATCGCCAGGCCGACATCGCCTGGGGCGTGCAGGCGGTGACGTCGTTTGTCGAGGACAGGGTGCGGGAGAACCCGGTCGACTGGTTCTGGGTCCACAAGCGATGGCCGGACCGGGTGTATCGGGAGCTGGATGCGAGTGGCGAGTGACGAGTGGCGAGTGGCGAGAGGGGCGTTTCAGCAATCCGCGCCACTTGCCCACAGGTGAGTGAATCGGCCGATGGCGCCGGATCTCGCTACTCGCCACTCGTCACTCGCCACTTTCAGGAAGCGATCTTCGCCTCGTCGGCCTTGCGGCGGCGCGGGCCCTTGTAGTCGGGCCTGTCCACGCGGCGGCGGTCGGGGCCGAAATAGCCTTCGGTGCGCACGAAGGGGCGGGCGTGGAAGATGACCGCCTGGATGCGGTCGAGCACGGCCTTGGCGGTGATCGGCTTGACGAGGAATTCGGTGACGCCGGCGTCGCGCGCCTCGAACACCCGCCGCTTGGCCGAGTGGCCGGTCATCATGATGATCGGCAGATAGGGGTTGGGGCTGTCGGGGCTGTTGCGCACCAGACGGGTGAACTCGACCCCGTCCAGCGGGAACATGTTGAAGTCCACGATCACCAGGTCGATCGGGTATTCGCGCAGCATCTCCAGCGCGGCGCCGCCGTCGGCCGCCTCGCGCACCGAGCCGACGCCGGCGGACTTGAGCACGGCCGACGCGATGGTCCGCATGTGCTGGTTGTCGTCGACGAGCAGGACGTTGAGGGCGGAGAGGGCTGACATGATGACGGACGCGGACGGCCCTGGAGGGCGGGAAGAATCCGGCGATCTAGCGCCCGAATTGCTTACCGGTAAATGACCAATCGCTGTTCACCTGAGAGGTAAACGGTTACGCCCACTCAGCTTTTCACCATGAGCGACGGGTCCAGGTTGCGGTCGCGCCATTTCATGCGCCAGCACAGGTGCGGGCCGGTGGCGCGGCCGCTCATGCCGACGAGGCCGAGGGTCTGCCCACGCGCCACCTCCTGCCCGGCGCGAACGTCGAGACGGGACTGGTGCAGGTAGGCGGTGATCAGGCCCTGGCCATGGTCGAGCAGGACGAGGCCGCCTTCGAAATGCAGGTCGGCCTCGGCGAGCGTGACGCGACCGGCGGCGGGGGCGCGGACCGGCGTCCCCATCGGCGCGGCGAGGTCGACGCCGTAGTGGGGCCGGGCCGGCGTGCCGTTGAGGATGCGCTGCGAGCCCCAGGCGCTGGTGACGCGGATGGCGTCGAGCGGCCAGCGGAAGCCGTCGCGGAAATGGTCGGCGTCGAGGCGGCTGGCGAAGCCCTCGGTCTTCAGCGCCACCTCGCGGCGGATGCGCTCGAGCAGGGCGGGGTCGGCGGGCTCGACCGTCGAGGGCGGCAGGCCGTCGATGCGGCTGGTCGGGAAGGTCCCGGGGGCGATGGTCAGGGTGCGGCGGGCCCGGCGGTCGCCGGCGCGCGCCTCGATCTCGACGCTGCCGGGCGCGTCGCGGTCGAAGCCGACCACGAACCAGCCGGCGTCGGAGGCGGCGGAGAGGGCCTCGCCGTCGACGAAGACGAGGGCGCGCGACCAGGTGCGGCCGAGGGCGTGGCCGCCCTGGACGAACCGGCCGGTAAGTTCGAGATCGGCGGCTTGCGCCCGCGCGGCGCCGGCGGCGAGAAGGGCGGCGGAGCCGGCCAGCAGATCGCGCCGGCGCGGGGTCACGGCATCTGGCCCAGACGCTGGAAGGCCTCGGCCGGCCCGGCGTAGGCTTCCTGCAGGCGCGCCGACCAGTAGCGCAGGGTCTCGAGCGGCACCGGCCTGCCCGAGACGGCGCAGGTCACGGTGCGGCCCGGGCGGATGACGGCGAAGTCGCCGTCGCCGTAATGCAGCAGCGCCTGTTCGGAAGCGGGGTCGGCCATGCGTTCAACCTAGCGTGGGCCGCTGGTTCGCGCCACGGTTTTCACCGTCAGAACAGGTCGCCCTGGCCCGGCGGGGGGGCCTTCGGCGGGGGGGCGGGGGGGGGGCGGGGCGCCGGTTCCGGCGAGGCCTCGCCGCCGTCGACGCGGGCGCCGCGGGCCCCGTC
>JAEYTA010000159.1 GCA_023434265.1 Pseudomonadota bacterium | reverse complement strand
GGACCGGCCGCCGCGACGGCGGCTGGGTGTTCGCCACGCCGGAGGGGGCGCGCGTCGAGCGGCCGGACGCCGTCGTGCTGGCGCTCGGCGGCGCGAGCTGGCCGCGGCTGGGCGGCGACGGTTCGTGGGCGGACGAACTGGCCGCGGCGGGAGTCGGGATCGCTCCGCTGCGACCGTCGAACATGGGCTTCGACGTGGCGTGGTCGCCGGTGTTCGCGGATCGCTTCGCGGGCCAGCCGCTGAAGAAGGTGGCGCTCAGCCACGGCGGGCGGACGGCGCGCGGCGAGGCGATGATCGCCGGCTACGGGCTGGAGGGCGGCGCGATCTACGCCCTGTCGGCGGCGCTGCGCGAGACGATCGCGCGGGACGGCGCGGCGGAGCTGGTCGTCGACCTGCGGCCCGACCTCGACGAGGCGGCGCTGGCGGCGCGGCTGGCGCGGCCCCGCGGCAAGGACAGCGTGACGAACTGGCTAAGGAAGGCGGCCGGCCTGTCGCCGGCGGCGGTCGGCCTGCTGCGCGAGATTCCGGGAGAGGTCCCGACCGGCGCCGACAAGCTGGCGAAGCGGATCAAGGCGGTGCGGCTGCGCCTGGCCGGGGCGCAGGGGCTGGCGCGAGCCATCTCCTCCGCCGGCGGGGTGAGGCTGGACCAGGTCGACGACCGGCTGATGCTGAAGGCCCTGCCGGGGGTGTTCGTCGCCGGCGAGATGCTCGACTGGGAGGCGCCGACCGGCGGTTACCTGCTGCAGGCCTGCTTCGCGTCGGGCGTGGTCGCGGGCGACGGGGCGCGGGACTGGCTGACGCAACGGTGAAGCTCGACTCGGCGGCGGCGCGGGGTCAGGGTGCGCCCCTCCCCGACCGAAGAGAGACCGCCATGCGTCCGTTCCGCCTCGCCCTCCTCGCCTCCGCCGCCCTGCTGGTCGCCGCCCCTGCCCTGGCCCAGAGCGCCGACCCGGCGCGGCTGAACGAACACACGCGGGTGCTGGCCTCGGACGCGTTCGAGGGCCGCGGCGTGGCCACGCCGGGCGAGGAGAAGACGGTCGACTATCTGGTCGAGCAGTTCCGGGCGCTGGGGCTGGAGCCCGGCGGGCCGGACGGCGCATGGGTGCAGACGGCGCAGCTGAGCCGCACCCAACAGTCCGGGCCGGCGACCATCGTCGCGCGCACGCCGCAGGGCGAGATGCGGCTGGAGCGCGGGCCCGAGGTGCTGGTGGCGAGCGACCGGCCGATCGAGCGGATCACCGTGACCGACGCCCCGGTGGTCTTCGCCGGCTACGGCGTCGACGCGCCGGAGCGCGACTGGGACGACTTCAAGGGCATGGACCTGAAGGACAAGATCCTGCTGGTCATCGTCAACGACCCCGACTTCAACGCCCCCGAGGGACACCCGGTGGCGGGCCGCTTCGACGGCCGGGCGATGACCTTCTACGGGCGCTGGACCTACAAATTCCAGGAGGCCGCCGAGCAGGGCGCGGCCGGCGTGCTGGTCATCCACGACGACGAGGGCGCCGGCTACGGCTGGTCGGTGCTGGAGGGCTCCTCGACGGCGCCCGACTTCGACATCGTGCGCGAGAACTGGGCCGCCGAGCGCGTCCCCGCCCAGGGGTGGATCCAGGGGCTCGTGGCGGAGCGGCTGCTGGCCGCGGCGGGGCTGGACCTCGGGACCTTGCGCGAACAGGCGCGATCGCAGGACTTCCGGCCGGTCGAGCTCGAGGGCGTGACGATGTCGATCGACTTCGGCCAGACCCACGCCAACATCGAGAGCCGCAATGTGCTGGCGCGCGTGCCGGGGGCCGAGCGGCCGGACGAAACCGTGCTGTACGGGGCGCACTGGGACGCCTACGGCCGCGCCACCCCGGTGGATGGCGACGACATCTACAACGGGGCCGTGGACAACGCGACGGGGGTGGCCGCCCTGCTGGAACTGGCGCGACTGTTCAAGGAAGGCGCGCCGCCCGAGCGGTCGGTGGTGTTCGCCGCCTGGACCGCCGAGGAGGCGGGGCTGCTGGGCGCGGAATACTATGCCGCCAACCCGGTCTGGCCGCTGGAGACGACGGTGGCCAACATCAACATCGACAGCCTGCTGCCGGGGACGGAGGTGTCGCCCGAAATCGTGGTCATCGGCCCCGGCAAGAGCGAGACCGAGCAGTGGCTGGAACGCCGCGCCGCCGAGGCCGGCCGGCGGCTGATCCCCGATCCCGCGCCGCACGCCGGCGGCTTCTACCGCTCGGACCATTTCCCGCTGGCGAAGATGGGCGTGCCGGCCCTGTTCGGGGTCGCGGGCTTCACCGGTCACAACGCGGCCAGCGCCGACTATGTGGCCAACCGCTACCACAAGCCCTCGGACGAATGGGCGCCGGAGTGGACGATGGATGCGGCGGCGGTGGACGTCGACCTGCTCTACGCCGTCGGCCGCGACATGGCCGACAGCGAGGCATGGCCGGCGTGGAAGGCAGGCGCGGAGTTCGAGGCGGCGCGGCAAGCGTCGGCGGCGGCGCGGGAGTAGGCTAGTCGAAGAGCGGCACGGCCAGCCAGCCGAGGCAGGCGGCGATGAAGACCAGCTCCGCCACCACCAGCAGGAACAGGCCGTGGAGCCTCAGAAAGCGCAACAATGAACCGGCCCCGACGCGCGATTGTTGAAATGGCCGCCGCGATCACCGCACCGGTCGGGCGATAATCGCCGACGCCGACTCCGGTTCCGACTCCGGCGCGCCCGGGAGCGGCGACGGTCGACGTCCCCCGGTCCGCTGGGTAACAGGAAGCCATGACCGACCTCCCCGAGATCCGCGGCGTCTGCCCGCCCGAATTCGCCGCGGTGAAGGACGCCTTCGCCGCCAACTTCACGGACGCGCCCGAGGGGCTGGACGAGCAGGGGGCGCGATTCAGCGTCTGCGTCGAGGGCGAGGTCGTGGTCGACCTGATCGGCGGCTGGGCCGACGCGGCGCGCACCGTTCCCTATGCGGAGGAGACGCTGACGCCGGTGTTCTCGACCGGCAAGGCGGTGATGGCGCTGCTGATCGCCGGCTGCGTCGAGCGCGGGCTGCTGGACTACGAGCGGCCGGTGGCGGCCTACTGGCCGGCCTTCGGGCAGGCGGGCAAGGACGGGATCACCGTCGGCCAGCTGATGAGCCATCAGGCGGGGCTGCCGGGCTTTTCGGAGACGGTCGATCCGGCCATCTGGTTCGATCGCGAGGCCGTGCTTGGCCGGCTGTGCGCCCAGGCGCCGATGTGGGCCCCGGGGACGGCGAGCGGCTACCACCCGATCACCATCGGCTACCTGGCCGGCGAGCTGTTCCGCCTCGTCGACGGGCGCAGCATGGGAACGGCCCTGCGCGAGGATTTTCCGGGTCTGGACCTGTGGATCGGCTTGCCGGAGTCCGAACACGGACGGGTGGCGCAGATGAAGAAGCCGACCGCCGCGCCCGACCTCGGCGAGCTCGACGCGGTCAAGCGCTCGGCCTTCCTCGACAAGGGCTCGGCCCCGGGCGGGCGCGGCTCGACCGAATGGCGGATGGCGGAGATTCCGTCGGCCAACCTGCACGGCACGGCCCGGGATCTGGCGCGGATCATGGCTGTGGCGGCCACGGGCGAATTCGAGGGCCGTCCCCTGCTGTCCGATGCGACGCGGACGGCGGCGTTGAGCGAGCGCATCCGGGGGCAGGACCGGGTGCTGCCGTTCGTCATGGGCTGGAGCGCGGGGTGGACCCGCAACGCGGGCCTGCGGATTTTCGGGCCGGGCGAGCAGACCGTCGGCCACTACGGCTGGGGCGGCAGTTGCGCCTTCGCCGACCCGGAAAGGCGGCTGTCGGGCAGCTATGTGATGACGCGGCAGTCGCGGCATCTGATCGGGGACCCGCGGGCGGTAAAGCTGATCGAGGCGGCGTACGCGGGCTTGTGAGCCGACCTGATCGCCGCGCGGGACGGCCGGACGGACGAGCCGTCCGGCGCTAGACCATCAGCCGTTTCATCAGCTCGGCGGTCGACGGGTCCAGCCCCGCGGAGGGCTCGCCGGCCTCGACATCCTTCAGGATGGCCTTCGCCAGCACCTTGCCCAGCTCCACGCCCCACTGATCGAAGCTGTTGATGTCCTGGATCACGCCCTCGACGAAGGTCTTGTGCTCGTAGAGCGCGATCAGCGCGCCCACGGCCTCCGGCGTCAGGGCGTCCATCAGGATCGTCGTCGAAGGCCTGTTCCCCGGGAAGGTCCGGTGCGGGGCCAGCCGATCCGCCTCCACCGCGTCCATGCCCGCGGCCAGCATCTCGGCCCGGGCCTCGGCCTCGGTCTTGCCGACCATGAGGGCCTGCGCCTGGGCCAGGGCGTTGGACCACAGAGGCGCGTCGCCCTCGCGGGCGTCGGTCGCGGCCTCGGACGTATGGCCGACCACGATGAATTCGGCGGGCACGACCTGGGGGCCCTGGTGAATCTGCTGGAAGAAGGCGTGCTGGCCGTTGGTGCCCGGTTCGCCGAACACGATCGGTCCGGTCGCCGTGTCGACGGGGGATCCGTCGCGCTTCACCCGCTTGCCGTTCGACTCCATCTCCAGCTGCTGCAGGAAGGCCGGCAGGCGGCGCAGGCCGTGCGCATAGGGCGCCACCGTCCGCGCATGCCGCCCCAGACCCTCGACGTTGAACACCTGGGCGAGGGCCAGCAGCACCGGCGCGTTCCGCTCCAGATCCGCCTCGAGGAAATGCTGGTCCATGGCCCGGGCCCCGTCCAGCACGCGCTCGAACACGTCCCAGCCCAGCGCCACGGCGACCGACAGGCTCACCGCCGACCACAGCGAATAGCGGCCGCCGACCCAGTCGCGGAAGCCGAAGGTGCGGCCGCAGCCGAAGGCCTCGGCCTTCTCGGGCGCGGCGGTCACGCCCACAAGATGCCGCGCCATCCGGCGCGGCGACAGCGACGCCTCCAGCCAGGCCTTGGCCAGCTCGGCGTTGGCCAGCGTCTCCTGCGTCGTGAAGGTCTTGGAGACGACCACGACGAGGGTCGTCTCCGGGTCCAGCCCGGCCAGCGCCTCGGCCATTTCGCGCGGGTCGATGTTGGCGACGAAGCGCAGATCGATGGTCGGCTCGAGCGGCCGCAGCGCGTCCCACAGCAGGCGTGGGCCCAGATCGGAGCCGCCGATGCCGATGTGGACGATAGCCTGGAACGGCTGCTTGGTCCCCCCCGTCTCGGCGCCGGAGCCGACGTCGGCGGCGAAGCGGGCCATGGCGCGCCGGGTCTCCGCCACCTCCTTCGACACGGGCTCCCCCAGCGCCCGGAAGTCGGCGTTGTCTGCGGCGCGCAAGGCCGGGTGCAGCACCGCTCGCCCTTCGGTGTTGTTCACCGCCTCGCCGGCGAACAGGGCGTTGCGGCGGCCCTCGACGTCGCAGGCCCGGGCCAGATCCACCGCCGCCTCGAACCCTTCCGCGCTCCACGCCTGCTTCGACAGGTCGAGGTACAGCCCGGCCGCCTCGACTCCCATCCGCTCGACCCGCCCGGGGTCGGTGGCGAACTGGTGGGCGATGCGGCCGCCGGAATCCTTGCGGGCCACGGCGCGAAGCATGTCCAGGGCCTGGGAGCGAGCGGTCATGGGCGAACTCTGCGGGAGGAGGGTAAACCCCCGTTTACGGGTGGGGCGTAAGCCGGTTCAACGCCGAATCCGCGATTCGGCCTCACAAACGAGGTTCGCCATGACCTGCGGCGTCGCCCTGGCCGTCTCCCTCCTCCTCACCGACCCGAACGTGGCCATGGCCGCCGCCGCGCCGCCGGCCCCGGCCGACGCGCCCGTGTCGGTGGCCGCGGAGCCATTGTTCGCGGATATCGTCGCCCGGTCGGGCGCGCTCCACGGCGTCGTCCGCGACTGGATGGCCGCCGGCCTCGCCGAGCACGACGGCTTCGCGGCCGGTCCGGAGTTCACCGCCTTCCGCGCCCGCGCGACGGAGCTCGCCGCCCTCGACATGCAGGGCCATCTGGTCCTCAAGGAGCGCGGCACGGACGGCGATCTGAAATGCATCCTGCGCGGCATCGCCGAGGACATGCCGAAACGTCTCGACGCCGTGGCCGCGGCCGCCAGCGCGCCCGAGCGCCGCGTCGCGCTGGACGAACTGGCCTACCTGCTCAACGACAACGTCGAGGTGATCACCGCGCCGCCGCAGCCGCCGGTGTGACCCTCGCCTCCCGCAGGGCGGCGATCACCGACCCTTCGGTCAGAAGCTGCGGCAGGATGCGGGGCTCCGTCGTTCCCGGCGCATAGAGCAGGTACAGCGGCACGCCGGAGCGCCCGTGCCGGCGCAGCTCGGCGGTGATGGCGTCGTCGCGACGCGTCCAGTCCCCGACCAGATAGACGGCGTTCGCCTCCTCCAGCGCGCGTTGCGCGGCCGGCGACGACAGCGCCGCCCGTTCGTTGATCTTGCAGGTCACGCACCAGTCGGCGGTGAAGTTGACCAGCACCGGCCGGCCCTCCGCCCGCGCCGCCGCCACCGCCTCGGGCGACCAGGGCCGGGCGGCCGGACCGGGCCCCGCGGCCTCGATCGACGAGGCTCCGGCGGGCAGTCGCACGGCGGCGATCATCGCGACGACGGCGAGAACGAGCAGGGCGGCGCCCGCCGCGAGGTGCAGCGTCCCTTTTCGCCCGGCCGCGCGCTCGGCCTGTCCCCCGCCGAGCAGCCAGAGCCCTGCGGCCAGCGTCAGGCCCGCCGCGAACAGCAGCGCCAGCGCCTCGCCGCCGGTCTGGCGGCTGAACACCCAGGCCAGCCACAGGGCCGCCCCATACATCGGGAAGGCCAGCAGCCCCTTCAGCCGTTCCATCCACGGGCCCGGTCGCGGCAGGCGCGCCAGCAGGCGCGGCGTCAGGCTGACCAGCACGAACGGCAGGGCCAGGCCCAGGCCCAGCATCAGGAACACCACCAAGGCCATCGGCCATGGCATCAGCACGGCGGCCCCGAGCGCGAAGGCCATGAACGGAGCCGTGCACGGCGCCGCCACCACCACCGCCAGCATGCCGGTGAAGAAGGCGCCGGCCGCGCCCGGCAGCCGCGCCAGCGGTCCCGAGCCCGCCCCCTGCAACCCGGCGCCGACGTGGAAGACGCCGGACAGGTTCAGCGCCACCGCCAGCATCAGCAGGGACAGGCTCGCGATCACCGCCGGCGACTGCAGCTGGAAGCCCCAGCCGACCGCCTCGCCTCCGGCGCGCAGGACCAGCAGGACGCCGGCCAGCCCCACGAAGGTGGTCAGCACGCCGGCGAGGAAGGCCAGCCCGTCGCGGCGCGCCCGCCCCGGATCGTGCGCCGCCGCGCTCAGGGCCGCCGCCTTCATGGCCAGGATCGGGAACACGCAGGGCATGAGGTTGAGGATCAGGCCCCCGACGAGGGCGAACAGCGCCGCCTGCAGGAAGGCGGTCCATCCGGACTCGCCCTCCGGCCCGCCCCCCGTGGCGTCGGGCATCGGCGCGAGGTCGCCCGACCCCCGCGCGCCGGCCAGGTCGCGGCCCGGCTCCGCCCGGATCTCGAAGGCGCCCAGCGAGGTGGCCAGCACCCCTTCCAGCGGCCCTGTCGATCCCCCTTGGGCCTTGGCGCCCGCACTGAGCACGAGGGTCAGCCCCCGCGGGCCCCAGGCGCCGGTCTGCGGCGCGGCGTGGTCGATCACCCCGCCCTCGAACGGGAAGAAGTAGCTGGGCCCCGGGTCGCGGCCGGCGAGGGGGCCGCCGACGGCGGTGAGGGTGATCACCCCGTTCTCCGCCCGCGCCCGCGCCTCGATCTGCGCCGGAGCCGGGGCCTCAGCCAGCACGCGCCGGATCGCCGCGCCGTGCGCCGGATCGGGCGGCGCGGCGCCCTCGCGCACCGGCAGATCCAGCCGCAGGTCCAGCGTCTCCGGAACGCACATCTCGTCGCTGCACACGAAGAACAGGGCCTCGACCCGCAGGGGCAGGACGGACCCCGGCCGGGCCGCGGCCGGAATCTCCACCGGAACAGGCAGGTAGACCACGCCCTCGTAGCCGTAGTTGACCAGCCCCTGCAGCCGCTGGCGGCTGGGGAGGGGCCAGACGATGTCGCCGGCGCGCGCGCCCTCGGGCAGGCGCCAGGACAGGGTGGTCGCGCCGCCGGAGTCGCCGGGATTGCGCCAGTAGGTGTGCCAGCCCGGCTCGATGTCCTGCCGCACGGCCACCACGGCGGTCGAGCCGGGCGCGGCCCAGCGGCTCATGGCCACCAGCTCGGCCTCGATCCGCTCTGTGCGCCGCAGGCCGGTCGTGTCCGCGCCCTGGGCGGCGGCGACGCCGGGCAGCAGGGCGAACAGCAGGCAGAGAAGGCGGATCAACAGGCGCACGGCGTCCCTCGCGAAGGCCGGGACCTTAGCCGCTGGCCGCCGCCTCCGTCACGCGCGGACGGCAGCGGCGCGTCGCCTCACCGGGGCGCGGCGTCGACGAGGACTTCGGTTCGCCGCCGCATGGGCTGCACGGCGCCGCCGGGGGTGGTCGCGCCCGACTCCCCCGCCGCCCCGATCTCGAAGGCCGGCGCCGGCCAGCCGGCGGCCGTCAGCGCCTCGGTCACGGCCAGGGCGCGCCGCTCCGACAGCTCGAAATTGGCGTCCACCCCGCCGCTGGGGTCGGCCAGGCCGACGACCTGCACCCGGCGGATGTCGCAACCCTGCAGCTGGGTGGCGGTCAGGCCGATGGCCTGCAGCGCGGGATGGGTCAGTTGGGCCTCGCCCTCGGCGAAATAGACCTCGAACCGCTGCGGCGCGCAGGCGGTCGGCTCCGCGACCAGCTCGTGGCGGTCGACGCCGCGCGCCAGCCCGCATCCCGCCACGACCGTCGCGGCCAGCCCCGCCAGCGCCAGCTTGCGCATCCTGTCGTCCCCTCTCCCATGGAAAGGGCGGCCCGCCGTCAGCGAACCGCCCTCTGTTCTTCCCGCCGGTGGCGTTACCAGCGCCGCTGACCGTTCTCCCAGTAGCACTCGTCCTGCCGGTTATCGTAGCAATAGTAGTACCGGCCCTGGCTATCCCGATAGCGCTGCTGGTTGGCGCGATCCTGCTGCGAACCGCGGATGGCGCCGGCCGCGCCGCCGACCACGGCGCCGATGGCGGCCCCGGTCGCCGCGTTGCCGCTGCCGGTGTTGTTGCCGATGATGGCGCCGGCCACCGCGCCGATGCCGGCCCCGATGGCGCCTTGGCGCACCGTTTCGTTGGTGCCGCCGTAGTACGGGTCGCTGGCGCACGCCGTGGCCATGAGGCCCGCGCCCGCAATCGCGATGATCGCCTTTTTCATGCTGAAATCCTTCGTCCGGGTTTCGCCCCGTGGGTGAGAACGCTGGATAAGCGTTGCGGTTCCTCCGCTATGCTGCAGGTCGGGCCGGCGTTCGGCCCTGCATCCGGGCGCGCGAAGGCGCGATCCCGGCGATTCGGGGTGAATTCGGGGGGTTTCGTATGCGTTTTTCCGAACCCGTCCGCATGGCGGACGATGGTGATCACAGCCCGGTCTGGGCCCGGCCGAAGCGCCGCCGCGGCAATCCGGTGGTGAGCGTCCTGGTGACGCTGCTGGCCGTGTTCGGCGTGCTCACGGCGGGCCTGGGGATCAAGGAGAAGTCCCTCGCCGGGGGCGGCGCGATCATGGACGGCTGGATCGCCGCCGCCATGTCCAAGGTCCGCGGCGAGGCTCCGCGGGTCGCCGAGGACGCCGCCGACGCCGCCGGCGCGGCCGCGGACAAGGCCGGCGACGCCGCCCAGGCCGGCGCGGCCGCCGCCGCCGAGGAACTCAAGAAGTAGCGCCGGCCGCCCTCCGCGCCGGAACATCGGTCCGGCGCGGGACGTTCGGGCGGGATGAACGACACAACGGCCACGGTTCCCCGGCCCGCGGACGCCGCGGACCCGCAAGCGGAGACCTGCGAGCTCACCTCGCACGTCCGGCTGGCCCGGGCGATCATGCTGATCAATCCGCTTTCCGGCAGCGTCGGTCCGGGGGCGGCGGACGAGGCGCTGGAGATCCTGTCGCGCTACGCCTGCGAGACCACGGTGGTGTTGCTCGAGCCGGGCGCCTTCGACGCGCAGATCCAGGCCGCGCTGGACGAGAAGCCCGACGCCCTGTTCGTGCTCGCCGGGGACGGCACCGCCGGGACGGTCGCCTCGCGCGCCGGCCCCGACGGCCCCCTCGTCGCGCCCCTGCCGGGTGGAACCATGAACATGCTGCCCAGGGCGCTTTATGGATCGAGCGACTGGAAGGCGGCCCTGAAGGTCTCGCTGGAGGAAGGCGCGGCCCATCCCGTGGCCGGCGGCGAAGTCATGGACGGGGACGTGCGCCGCGCCTTCTTCTGCGCCGCCGTCTTCGGCGCGCCCGCCCTGTGGGCGCCGGCGCGCGAAGCCATCCGACTGCGTCGGCTGCGGCTGGCGTGGCTCTACGCCCGTCGGGCCCTGAAGCGCGCCTTCACCGGCCGGCTGCGTTACGGCCTCGACAACCAGCCGGAGCGGCGGGCCGAGGCGCTGGTGCTGATCAGTCCGATGATCTCCAAGGCCATGGACGAGGACACCGGCCTGGAAGCGGCGGCCATGAACCCCGCCGACGCCGGCGAGGCCTTCCGCCTGGCCGCGCACGCCCTGTTCGACGACTGGCGGCTGGACCCCGCCGTGACCACGCGGCCGACGCGCCGCGTGCGGCTGCGGGCCCGGTCGCGCATCCCGGCGGTGATCGACGGCGAACCCATGCTCCTGCACCACGAGGCCGGCGTCCGCTTCCTGCCCGAGGCCTTCCGGGCGCTGGCGCCGATCCCGGCGGCGGCCGAGGACAGCGTCTAGTGGGGCGTATCCTGCAGTTTTCCGACGTGCATTTCGGCCGCGAGCACCGGCACGCCTGCGCCGCCGCGCTGGACTACGCCCACGCCACGCCGGCGGACCTGATCCTGATCACCGGCGACGTCACCCAGAAGGGGCTGCCCGACGAGTTCGCCGCCGCCGGGGACTGGATCGGCCGGATGCCGGAGCCGACGTTCGTAATCGTCGGCAATCACGACGTTCCCTATTTCAGCCTTTTCGCTCGCCTTTTCGCGCCATGGCGCGCCTTCGAGAAGGCGATCGGCCACCCCGCCCACGACCACCAGTTCCTCAGCGAAAAGGTCATGGTCCGCGGCGTGGTCACGGCCCGCGGCTGGCAGGCGCGGCTGAACTGGTCCAAGGGGGTCATCGACCTCGACCAGACCCGCAAGGCCGCCGCCGCCCTGCGCCAGGCCCCGGCCGGCGCCCTGCGGGTGCTGGCCTGCCACCATCCGCTGGTCGAGATGATCGGCGCCCCGATGACCGGCGAGGTGAAGCGCGGCGACGCCGCCGCCTTGATCTTCGCCGAGGCGGGAGTGGATCTGATCGCGACCGGCCATGTGCACGTGCCCTTCGCCCTGCCCATCCAGCTCGGGGACCACTGCTCCTACGCGGTCGGGTGCGGCACCCTTTCCCACCGCGAGCGCGGCGCGCCGCCGAGCTTCAACCAGATCGAATGGGACGCGGGAGAGATCGTGGTCACCGCCATCGCCTGGGACGGCCGCCGCTTCCAGCCCGGCCAGGTGTGGCGGCTGCCGCGGCGGCAGGACACGCGCAAGGCCTCCACGGCCCCGGACCCGGCGCACGCCGGCCCCGTCGAGGGAATCCTCGGCGGCGTATGAAAAAAGCCGCGATCCGGAGATCGCGGCCTCTTCAATCCTCGAGCGGGGTCAGATTCGTCGCCCTCGGCCGGTGACGAAGTGGACCACCAGCAGGATCAGGAAGACGACGAACAGCACATAGGCGATGTTCATCGACAGGCCCGCCACGCCGCCCGCGCCCAGGGCGCCGGCGATCAGGGCGAGCACCAGAAAGATCAGGGCCCAGCGAAGCATAGGCGGTTCTCCCGGAGCGGTTGTTACAGTTCAGGGGCGGTAGAACTGCACCGCACCTGTCCGATCAACGTTCCGGAGCCTCTGCCGTTCCGGTCAACGGCGGCGACGACCGTGGGATTTTTCCGTAAAGGCGGCCGCGACAATACTGGCCAGAGCCGGATTGCGCAGGAAGATCCAGCCGCCCGCCAGCGCCGCCACCGTGCCGAGGATCGGCCGTTCCCGGAACAGCATGAAGGCGCGCTGGCCCAGGCCGGCGGGCTCTTCCTCGAGTACCTCCTCCTCCGCCGCGTCGCGCCGCAGGAAGATCACGGCCACCGCGAGCGCGACGAGCGCGAACAGCAGGAAGGTGATGGCGGCCGCCGCGAGCGGCAAGACCACCAGGCACAGGGCGTAGAACACCGTGGCGCCGAAGGCGACCATCGCCACCAGCGCGGCGCCGGCGGCGACGGCGGCCGCGACCGCCTTGCGGACCAACGTCCGGGCGAGCCCCCCGCCGATCATCAGCGGCGGCGACCGGCGAGCAACATGCCGAGGACGACGCCCACGCCGAGCGCGATCGCCGTCGACTGGATCGGGCGCTCCTGCACCCGCTCGGTCAGGTAGCGCTGGGCCTCGTCGAAGCGCTCCTGGGCGTCGTCGTAGTACTCGCGACCACGCACCCGGGCGGTGTCGTAATAGCCCCTCGCTCGCTCGCGCAGCACCTCGCTCTGCTCGCGCAGCCGCGCCTCGGCCTCGGCGGCCTTGGCCCGCAGACGCGCCTCCGTCTCGGAGGCCTTCTCGCGCAGGTTCGCCTTCTCCTCGGCGCCCAGCGTCTTGAGGTCGTCCTTGAGCGTGTTGATGTCGTTCTTCACGGCCGCCCGTGCCGCCTTGGTCGTCGCCATGATGCGCGCTCCGTTCGTCAAGCTTGACGGTTAGATAGAGAACCCTGAGCCGGAACGCCACTGCGGCGTAGCGGTTCCCGCACCGCAACATCCGGGCCCCGCTGGCGGCGCGGCCCGGTCCGGCCTAGACAATGGCCATGAGCGACTGGTTGTTCCCGCCCGCCCCGACCGCCTTCCTGCCCGTTTCCGGGGCCGCCTCGCGCTTCCCGGTCCGGCGCATCCTGTGCGTCGGCCAGAACTACGCGGCCCACGCCCGGGAGAT
Organism: Pseudomonadota bacterium; assembly: GCA_023434265.1. Classification (GTDB taxonomy): domain Bacteria; phylum Pseudomonadota; class Alphaproteobacteria; order Caulobacterales; family Caulobacteraceae; genus Brevundimonas. The sequence continues at coordinate 4,910 of JAEYTA010000159.1, read as the reverse complement.
GGGCCAGGAGCGCGCCGAGCCCTTCTTCTTCTCCAAACCGGCCGACGCCCTGGTGGTCGGCGGCGCGGACCCGGTCTATCCGCCGGCGACGACCGACCTGCACCACGAGGTCGAACTGGTGTGCGCCATCGGCGGGGCGGGCGACATCGCCGGCTGGGCCGTGGGCTGCGACCTCACCCGGCGCGATATCCAGGCCGCCGCCAAGGCGAAGGGCCGTCCGTGGGACGCGGCCAAGGGCTTCGACCAGTCGGCCCCGTGCGGCGACCTGCAGCTCGGCGCCCTGCCCGACGCCGACGCGCCGATCGAACTCCGCGTGGGCGGCGAACTGCGCCAGTCCGGCCGGCTTGGCGACATGGTCTGGTCGCCCGCGGAAATCCTAGCCAAGGCCGGCGAGCTTTGGGACGTCCGCCCCGGCGACCTGATTTTCACCGGCACCCCGGAGGGGGTCGGCCCGCTCAAGCCCGGCGACCGCGTCGAGGCCGCCATCGGCGGCCTGCCCTCCCTCGCCTTCACCCTGAGGCCGCGATGATCCTGCACGGCTACTGGCGGTCCGGCACGTCCTACCGCACGCGCATCGCGCTCGAACTGAAGGGTCTCGCCTACGAACAGCGCGGCGTCGACCTCAGGCAGGGCGAGCAGCGCTCCGACGCCTATCTGGCGCTCAACCCGCAGGGTCTGGTGCCGGCGCTGGAGATCGACGGCGCGGTGCTCACCCAGAGCCCGGCCATCCTCGAGTGGCTGGAAGAAGCCCATCCGGTCCCGCCCTTGCTGCCGGCAAGCCCGGTCGACCGCGCCGTGGTCCGCGCCATGGCGGCCCTGATCGGGTGCGACATCCATCCGCTCAACAACCTGCGGGTCGGCACGGCCCTTCGCGAGCGCTTCGGCGCCGACCAGGCCGCGGTGGACGCCTGGGCCGGCCGCTGGATTATCCCCGGCTTCACCGCGCTGGAGGCGCAAGTGGCGCGCCACGGTGACGGCTGGTGCTTCGGTTCGACGCCGACGCTGGCCGACTGCTACCTGGTCCCGCAAATCTATTCGGCGCGGCGGTTCAATGTGGCCCTGGACGCCTTCCCGCGTCTGGTGGCCATCGAGGCCGCGGCGGCCGTCCACCCGGCCTTCGTCGCCGCCCACCCGGACAACCAGCCCGACGCCGACTGAGGGTCAGGCGAGAAACCGGTCGACGGCGGCGTGGAAGCGCGCCGGCTGATCGATCATCACCATGTGTTCGGCGCCTTCGATGCGCTCGAAGGTCGCCGGCCGGGACAGCCGCTCGTATGCGGCCCGGAAGAGGGCGTCCGTCCGGCTACGGGGCGAGTTGCGGTCGGCGCTCCAGCCGTAGGCGACGGTCACGGGCGCGGCGATATCCGGCAGGCGCCGGCGCAGGTCGAGCGTCATCACCTCGTAGAGCGCCTGGGCCAGCACCCGTCGGTCGCCGCCCTGCCAGCCGACGGCGCCGAACAGGGCGTCGGACGCGCCGCCGAGCTCCACGCCCATCCCGCGACCGCGCGTGCGAAGCGCCTCGTCGCCCAGGAAATGCACCGCCTGATAGGCGACGCGGGCGATCGGCTCGACGTCGCGCAGGGTCGCCTGCGGACTGATCAGGGCCGGAAAGAAGGGCGACGAGTCCACGGTCATCACCCGCGACACCCGGGTCGGGGCGTCGGCCGCGACGCGCAGCGCCAGCTGGCCGCCCATCGAGTGGCCGATCAGCGCCGGTCGGTCGAGCCGCTGTTCGGTGATGTAGCGGCGGATTTCGCCCGCCACGGCGCCCGTCAGCGCGCCCTCCGCGTTGGCCTGGGGCGAGAGGTCGCCGAAGCCGCGCAAGGAGACGAGGTGCAGCCGGTTCCGGGCGGCGAGGCGATCAGCCGTGCGGCTCCACACCGCCGACGTCGAGGCGAGGCCGGGAATGAGGATCAGGTCAGCTCCGGCGCCACGGGTCTGCACCGTGATCCGGCGCGAGGCGAAGGCGTCCCGCGCGGCCGCCGGACCGGCGACGGCGACCGCCGCGCCCGCCAGGGCCCCGCTCAACAGGTCTCGTCTGTTCGGCATGCCGTCTCCAGCCTCGTCGGCCGCACCGTGATTCCGGATTGCGGCATGACGATGGACCGGACGCGGATCAGGCCTGGGCCGGCCTCAGTCCGCCCGCCATGGTCGGCTGCTGCACGCGACGCTCGCCGCCGGCGGCGATGATCCGGTCGATGCGGGCCTTCTCGGCGCGGAAGGCGGCCAGTTCAGACCCGGTCAGGACGGTGCCTTCCTGGGTCCGGACGCCGGCCGGATTGATCCGCTGGCCGCGGCGCCAGATCTCGTAGTGCAGGTGCGGCCCGGTCGAGGCGCCGGTCGAGCCGACATAGGCGACGACCTGGCCCTGCCGGACGCGCTGGCCGGCGCGGACGCCGGAGGCGTAACGCGACAGGTGGCCGTAGCCACTTTCGAGGCCGTTCGAATGGCGGATGCGCAGCCAGTTGCCGTAGCCGCCCCAGCGGCGCGCCTCGACCACCACGCCGTCGGCGGGCGCGACGACCGGCGTGCCGGTGCCGGCCGCGAAGTCGATGCCCTGGTGCATGCGGCGGTAGCCGGCGATCGGGTGGCGACGGAAGCCGAACGAGGACGAGACCCGGAAGCCGCGCTCCAGCGGCGTCCGCATGAAGGCCGAGCGGGTGTTCTTTCCGGTGGCGTCGAAATACTCGACCTTGTCCGAGCCCGGACGCTGGAAGCGATAGAAGGCCACGCCCTTCAGCTCGGCGTACAGCAGGTCGCCGGAACCGATGGTGCGGCCGCTCTCGGTGACCGTGCGATCGAAGACGTAACGGAACTCGTCGGTGGCGCGGATGTCCCGTTCGAGGTCGAACTTGTGCGAGAACAGCCGGGCCGCGGCGCGGGCGATGGCCGCGGGGGCGCCTTCGCGACGGGCGGTGCGGGACAGGGAGCCTTCGACCTTGCCGGTCAGCACCACCGTCTCGTGGGTGACCTTCTCCTCGAGCGCGCGCAGGCGCAGGGCGCCGTCGAAGCTGCGCGACACGGTCAGCTGGGTGGCCGGGCCGGTGCGCATGGTCAGGCCGATGAGGCGGGCGTCGCCGCGGCCGCCGCGCGGCTTGGCGATGGCGGTCTCGAAGCGCTGGCCGGCCGGGATCGAGCTGACGTCCATGGCGTTGGACAGGGTTGCGGCGACGGCCGAGGCCTCTTCCGGGGCGATACCGGTGCGACGGACAGCCTCTTCGAAGGTCTCGCCCCGGCGCACCTGCACCGGGATGGCCTCGGGCGCGGTCAGGCCTTCGGGGGCGCCCGCGGCCGCGAAGGCGCGGGCCTCGAGGGCGGCGATCTGGACGGCGGTAAGGGGCGGCGCCTCTTGCGCCTGGGCGGGCTGGTACACACGACCGGCAAGCAGCGCCACCGAGATCGCAGCGACCGCCGTGAGGGCGTGCGGCGCGATGCGCATCGGTTGGCGACGTGGATCGAACTGAGCCATCGGTCCCCGACAAACGACGACGCCGGCCGGCGCCAAAGCCACTGAAAGCAAGGATCGCGCCTGACCGCCCCCCGAGGAACAGCCTTGCGCGAGACGGGCCATATAACCCGTCCGTCCCATCATGGGAAGGCAGATCGTTACAGACCGTTAACCGGGGCCGTAGTCGCGGGTAAACCCGATATGAACCATGAGAAGATTCACAGCTTAGGCGCATGTATTCGCCACTGTTCCGCCGTCAATTGGCGACGGACTGCGGCAAGCCTGACTCGGCCGACTCCGCTTCACTCAAAGTGACCATCAGGCCACTGTCCTGTGGCTCACCCGACACGCTGTTATTGTCTCCGGGAGAGGCGTCCTTGCTGACCGGCCTTTTCACCCGCCAGCCGCTGCCGCTAAGGAGCGAGGCATGAGCGAACCGGAGTCCCCCGCCTCCCGCCCCGCCGGTCGCCGGTCGCCGCTGCGCCGGGCGGGGCTCGTCCTGGCGATCGGCCTCGCGATCCTGCTCGTGCTGGCCGCGCTGCTCTACCTGAACCGGCGCGCCGCGACGCGGCAGGTGCTGGTCGGCTGGCTGGAGCGCCAGGGGGTCGAGGCGGACATGCAGGTCGAGCGCGTCGAGCTCGACAGCCTGGTGGCCCGCATCCGCGTCGGCGATCCGGAGGACCCGGACGTGACGGTCGAGCGCGTCGAGGTCGACTTCGCCATCGGCGCGCCGTGGTCGCGGGAGGGGCTCGGCGTCACGCCCAGCCGCATCCGCCTGCTGCGGCCGGTGGTGCGCGCCAGCGTGGCGGGCGGGGAGCTGTCGTTCGGCTCGCTCGATCCGCTGATCGAACGCTTCACGGCGCGGCCGCCGCGGCCCGACGCGCGGGGCCCGCTGGTGTTGATCGAGCGCGCCCGCGTCAACATCGCCACCGACTACGGCCCGGCCGTCCTGCACGGCGACGCCCGCATCGACGACGGCAAGCTTTTGCGCCTGTCGGCGCGCATGCCGGCGGCGGACTTCCGCAGCCGCGAGGTCTCGGCGCGCCGGATGACCGCGACGCTGGACCTGACCACCGTCGGAGACCGCATGACGGTGCGCGCCGGCGTGGACGCCGCGGCGGCGGCCCTGCCGGGCGCGAGCGGCGAAGGGGTCCGGCTCGGCCTCTCGGGCGAGCTGCCCTACCCCGATCTCAAGACCCGCCGCGGCGACGGCCGGGCCCGGTTGCGCACCCTGCTGTCGGCCGACCGGTTCGCCGGCGGCGACAGCGCGGCGAACGGACTGACCGCCGCGCTCGACTTCGAGGGGACCACCGCCGGCTGGATCGAGACCTTCCGCATCGCGGGAGACAGCCAGCTGGACGTGCGCGCCGAGCGCCTCTCCGGCCCGTTCGCCGCCCGGGACGCGAGCCTGCGCCTGTCCGACGCGCGCACGGTGGTGGGACGCGGCGCCGAGGGGATCCAC
>JAEYTA010000118.1 GCA_023434265.1 Pseudomonadota bacterium | reverse complement strand
GGATTGGTCGGCACCGAGGCGGCCAGCACCGCGCTCGGCGCGGCCTCGGCCGGCGAGTAGGCGCCCTTGTGGGCCAGATAGGCCAGGGCGTGGGCGGCGACGGGAAAGCGTTGGCTGTCGGACATGGGCGGCTCCGACCGAAGATAAGCACGGCGCGGCGGTTTCACAAACCGGACGCGATCTTCGCAGGCGCAGCATGATTGAACCGGGCCGGGAAAGAGCCTAAAGGCTCGCCGCTCGTTTGATGGGGACCGCGGCTCGTGCGGGCGCCCCGGAGGAAGTTCATGGCCGGGGCCTCTCCCCAGGATGCGGACACGACGTCCGCCCTCGCCGGCAGCACCACCGCAACAGCAGACCCGAAGGCCCCCGTTGGAGCGCCGCATGGCGGTCCCGGCGCCGGCGGCGCGGGCAAGGTCGGGCTGATCGTGGGCGCCATCGGCGTAGTGTTCGGCGACATCGGCACCAGCCCGCTCTACGCCATGCGCGAGGCGCTGGCCCATTCCCGCAGCGGCGGCCAGGCCGAACTCGCGGTGTTCGGCACCGTGTCGCTGATGTTCTGGGCCCTGATCCTGGTGGTGACGGTCAAGTACGTCGTCTTCCTGATGCGCGCCGACAACAAGGGGGAGGGCGGGACGCTGGCGCTGATGGCCCTGGCCCAGCACGCCATCGGCAAGCGTTCGGCGCTGGTCTTCCTCATCGGCGTCTGCGGCGCGGCGATGTTCTATGGCGACGGAGCCCTGACCCCCGCGGTCTCGGTGCTTTCGGCGGTCGAGGGCCTGAGCGACGCGCCCGGGGTCGGCCGCGCCCTGACGCCCTTCGTCCTGCCCATCGCCGCCGCCATCCTGATCGGCCTGTTCATGGTGCAGGCGCGCGGCACGGCCAGCATGGCGAAGGCCTTCGGGCCGATAACCACCCTGTGGTTCCTCGTCATGGCCGGGCTGGGCGTCTCGCACATGATCGACAACCCGGAGATCCTCAGGGCCCTGTCGCCGCACTACGGCGTGCTGTTCCTGATCGACAACGGCTTCCTCGGCTTCGTCCTGCTGGGCAGCGTCTTCCTCGCCGTCACCGGGGCCGAGGCGCTGTACACCGACATGGGCCACTTCGGGAAAGCGCCGATCCGGGCCGGCTGGCTGTGGTTCGTGCTGCCCTGCCTGACCCTGACCTACCTGGGCCAGGGCGCCATGGTGCTGGCCGACCGGACGGCGGCGGCCAACCCGTTCTGGGCCATGATCCCCGACCCGCTGTACTGGCCGGTGCTGATCCTCGCGACGCTGGCCACCATCATCGCCAGCCAGGCAGTGATCACCGGGGCCTTCTCCCTGACCCAGCAGGCGGTCCAGCTCGGGCTGCTGCCGCGCCTGACCATCCTGCAGACCAGCGAGAGCCAGGCCGGGCAGATCTATGTGCCCGGCGTCAACATGATGCTGCTGGCGGCGGTGCTGGTGCTGCTGGTGCTGTTCCCGACCTCGTCGCAGCTGGCCGGCGCCTACGGGGTGTCGGTGACCGGGGCCATGCTGGTCGACAGCCTGCTGGCCTTCTTCATCGTGCGCCGGCTGTGGAAGTGGAGCCTGCCGCTCAGCCTGCTGGCCATCGCCCCCTTCCTCGCCATCGACGTGGCCTTCTTCAGCTCCAACCTGCTGAAGGTGCCGCAGGGCGCCTGGGCCCCGCTGCTGCTGGGGGGAATCCTGGTGCTGCTGATGTGGACCTGGGTGCGCGGGACGCAGATCCTCACCGACAAGACCCGCAAGGACAGCCTGCCGCTGACCGACCTGATCGAGATGCTGCGCGCCCGGCCGCCGCACCGGGCGCCGGGCACGGCCATCTTCCTGACCTCGGACCCGGACATCGCGCCCGTGGCCTTGATGCACAATCTCAAGCACAACAAGGTGCTGCACGAGAAGAACGTCATCCTGACCGTGCGCACCACCGACCGGCCGCGCGTTGATCCGGCGAAGCGGGTGTCGATCGAGCCGATCTCCGAGGACTTCAAGAAGCTGACCCTGTCCTACGGCTTCATGGAGCAGCCCAACGTGCCCAAGGCGCTGGGCCTGTGCCGCAAGCAGGGGCTGAAGTTCGACATCATGTCGACCAGCTTCTTCCTCGGCCGACGCTCGGTCATTCCGTCGGCCGCCGCCGGCATGCCGCTGTGGCAGGATCGGATCTTCATCTTCATGATGCGCAACGCCGCCAACCCGACCGACTTCTTCCGCATCCCGCCCGGCCGTGTCGTCGAGCTCGGCACGCAGGTGTCCGTATGAGCCGGGCCGAGGGCCGCGGGGCGAGGGGCGAGGGACGCAACTCCGCCGCGCGCGGTCGCCGGGTCGCCGAACAGGGGCGCGGACCGCGCAAGCCGAAGCCGGAGGCGCCGCGCGACGAAGCCGCCGACATCGGCGTCGAGGCGCGGCAGGCGGCCGGGGTGCTGCTCAACGCGGCGCTGGAGGGGCGCGGCGGTCTGGACGCGGCCCTGTCGTTCCGCGAGGTGGCCGGCCTGCCCGGGCCGGACCGGGCGTTCGCCCGCGCCACGGCCATGGCGGCGCTGCGCCGGCTCGGCGAGATCGACCAGATCCTCGACCGGCGCCTGCAGAAGGCGCCGCCGGCGGCGGTGCGCACCATCCTGCGCGTCGCCCTGGCCCAGACCCTGGTGCTGGAGACGCCCGCCTTCGCGGCGGTGTCGACGGCGGTGAAGCTGGCCGAGCGCGATCCGAAGACCCGGCCGTACAAGAACCTCGTCAACGCCGTGCTGCGCGGCGTGGGCCGCGACGGGCCGGGCCTGACCACGGCCGAGAGCAACCTGCCCGACTGGGTCGCGGCCCGCTGGCGCGCGACCTATGGCGAGGCGGCGCTGGCCGGACTGGCGCTGGCCGCGCGCGAGGAGCCGCCGACCGACCTGAGCGTGAAGCCGGGCGTCGACCCGGCGGCGGTGGCCGGGGCCGTCGAGGGCGAGGTTCTGCCCGGCGGCGCGGTGCGCACCGGCCGGCGCGGCGACATCGCGACCTGGCCGGGCTTCGAGGACGGGAGCTGGTGGGTGCAGGACGCCGCCGCCGCCGTCCCGGTCCGCCTGCTGGCCCCGAAGCCCGGCGAGACCGTGGCCGATTTCTGCGCCGCCCCGGGCGGCAAGACCCTGCAGCTGGCCGCAGCCGGCGCCGAGGTCGTGGCGCTGGATCGCTCGGACAAGCGGCTGAACCGGCTGCGCCAGAACCTGGAGCGGACCGGGCTGGAAGCCGAGATCGTCGTCACCCCGGCCGAAGACTGGGAGGACGCCCGCAGCTTCGACGCCGTGCTGCTGGACGCGCCGTGCACCGCCACCGGCACCTTCCGGCGCAATCCCGAGGTGCTGCGCGCCACCCGCCCCGCCGACGTGGCCAAGCTGGCCGACGTGCAGCACCGTCTGCTCGACGCCGCCGCTGAACGGGTCAAGCCGGGCGGGCGTCTGGTCTACTGCGTCTGCTCGCTGGAGCGCGAGGAGGGCGAGACCCAGATCATCGCCTTCCTGCGCCGCAACCCGGCCTTCCGCACCGCCCCGGCCGATCCGGCCGACGTCGGCGCCCCGGGCGAGGCCCTGACCCCCGAAGGCTGGCTGCGCATCCTGCCTTCGATGTGGGCCGAGAAGGGCGGTCTGGACGGCTTCTTCGTCGCCCGGCTGGACCGGGTCGACTAGCCCAGTACCGTGTAGGTCATCCGCGCTCTCACGCGGAAACCCAGCCCTTCGTAGAAGGCCACCGTCGCGGCGTGCTCCGCATAGGCGTGCAGGAAGGCCTGTTCGCCGCGCGCCAGGATGCGCGCCACCACGAGGCGGCTGAGCCGTCCCGCCAGACCCTGGCCGCGGAAGTCGGGATGGGTGCAGACGCCGCTGAGCTCGGTGTAGCCGTCGACCTTCAGCCGCTCGCCGGCCATGGCGACCAGCCGGCCCTCGCGGGGCACGCCGATGAAGCCGCCGAGCCGGAACGTGCTCCGCCGGAACGGACCGGGCCGGGTCAGCGTCGCCAGCGCCAGCATCTCGTCGGCGTCCGCCTCGCCCAGCGTCACGACGTCGGCGTCGTCGGCGGCGCCCGGCGTCAGGGCGGCGGCGGTCATCTGCACGCACGGCGCGCGCGAGACGACGGGCGCGTCGGGCAGGACGTCGGCGATCGCCGCCCCCTCCGGCTCGACCAGTCCCGAGCCGGGATGGCGGCGCGCCAGCTCCGTCAGGGCCGCGCGGCTGGCGGCGGAGGCGTCCGCGGCGGCGAGAAAGACCCCGACCTCGGGATCGAGCCGCACGGCCGCGCCGCCGTCGAGGTCGCGGCGGATGGCGAGCGCGGACAGCCGGCCCGTGAGCGCGCTCCACACCGGCCGGTCGAGGGGATGATCCATGGGCCCTTACCTAGAGCCTGATCGGCTGAGGTGGAATCGCTTCGCGATTCCGCCGACGCCGTGAATCAGGCTCCAGGAATATGCTGGACCGAAATCTGAGCTTGTTGGACTGCGTCCAACAAAGCCGATTTCGGTCCAGGCGAAGCGCGGCCCCGCGCCAGACCCGACCCACCGTTGGGTCCGGAAACCGCTCAGGCCCGCCAGAAGCCGACGATCCGCTTGACCTCGTCGACCACCGGGTCGGCGATGGCGGCGGCGCGCTCTGCCCCGTCCTTCAGCACCCGGTCGACCTCGGCGGGGTCGGCCATCAGCCGGCGCATCTCGGCCGAGACCGGGGCCAGCGAGGCGACGGCGAGCTCGGCCAGCGCCGGCTTGAAGGCCCCGAAACCCTTGCCGCCCCACTCGGCGAGCACCTGCTCGCGGCTCAGGTCGGCGAGGGCGGCGTAGATGGTCACCAGGTTCTTCGCCTCGGCGCGGCCCTCCAGTCCCTCCACCGTTTCCGGCAGCGCCTCGGGATCGGTGCGGGCCTTGCGGATCTTGGCGACGATGGCGTCGGCGTCGTCGGTCAGGTTGATGCGCGAGGCGTCCGACGGGTCGGACTTGGACATCTTGGCCGCGCCGTCGCGCAGGCTCATCACCCGCGGCGCGGGGCCCTGGGTCAGCGGCTCGGGCAGGGGGAAGAAGCCGGGGACGCCGAAGTCGTTGTTGAACTTCTGGGCGATGTCGCGGGTCAGCTCGAGGTGCTGCTTCTGGTCCTCGCCGGTCGGCACCTCGG
>JAEYTA010000094.1 GCA_023434265.1 Pseudomonadota bacterium | reverse complement strand
GTCGGGTTGAACCACTTGACCGTGCCGGTCGCCATTGTGCGTCTCCGTAAACGCGCTTTTCCAGGCAGGCGCCCCTGCGGGGTCGCCCGTCAGCCCATCTGGACAAGCTCGTTCAGGCGAAGGAGCGCTGCACGGGGGTGGAAGCCGCGCCAAATCCGGACTGCGGCGGAGTTGTCTCCCGCAAAGCCGGGCCGGTCAACCGCAAACCGATTCGCCCGGCGGGCGAACGCGGTTACCGGCCTCAGCCGCACAGGCCGCGCGGCGACCCGTCGAGGTGCAGGTGGTCGCGGTGGGCGGCGTTGTAGTCCGGGGTCAGGACGGTGGAGAACACCCGGCAGCCGCCGTCGCGCAGGCGGCGCAGGAAGGCGGCTCCCTCCGCCCCCGCCCGGCCCTCGCCGGTCCAGTCGCCGGCCACGGAGACAGTGCGCCCGTCCTCCAGCCGCACCGCCGCCACGTCCAGCGCGTTGGCGCGGGCGTGCTCGCTGGGCCGGCTGGCGACGTCGGTGGAGCCGTAGATGCGGCGGCAGGAATAGGAGCCGTAGTTCTCGACCCGCGCCGCGTGCGCGCCGAACGCCGACTGCGCCGCCGGCTGCAGCACCTGCCGGTCCCAGATTACGTAGCGCACCGCCAGCGGGCACTGCATCACCAGACCGCCGGGGCTGAGCGGCGTCACCGCCCCGCCGGTGATCCGCACCGCCCCGCGCACCACGCAGAAGCCGCCGTCGTCGCGGTCCGGCGCGCGTTCGACCTGCACCCCGGCCTCGCGCAGCACCTGCATGCAGGCCTCGGTGACGGCGTGGACCTCCTCCGGCGCCGCTGTGCGGGCCAGCTCGAAGTCCGCCACCTTGGCCGCGGTCGCGGCGCCGATCGGCCGCCCGAGATCCAGCGGCTTCCACGGCAGGTCCTGCTCGGGGGCGAACAGGTTCAACAGGGCGAAGCCTGCGCACAGGCCGAGCGCCAGCTCCCACATCAGGTTCCAGAAGTCGGCGAGATCGCGATCCACGCCGCAGGCCTAGCCCGCCGTCCGGGCCGCCGCCAGCCCGCGGACCAGCGCCTGGCAGGCCAGGCGGCCGGCGGCCCCCTCGTTGGCCACGGCGACGAGCGCCAGCCCACGCTCGGGGGCGACGGCCACGCTGCAGTACCACATGGTGTTCGAGCCATCGTGGCGCAGCACCGGACCGGCGCCGCCGGCGCCGGCCCAGGCCTCACGTCCGACGCCCCAGCCGCAGGCGTAGGCGGGCGGGTCGCCGGCCGGCGGCGTGGTCAGGCGGGCGAGGCTTTCCGATCCCAGCCAGTCCGGCGCCCCGCCCATCATGGCGGAGAGAAAGCGGCCGTAGTCCTCCAGCGTCATGTGCGCCGTCCCGGCCGGGCCGAGGGCGAGGGGATTGTCGGCGCCGGAATGGTCGGGCGGCATGGGCGTACGGCCCGCGCCCGCGCCGCGATGGCCCCAGGCGTTGTCGGGCGACGCAGCGGGCGGCCCGAAGCCGGCGTTGGTCAGTCCCAGCGGGCCGAACAGCTCGGCGCGCATGGCGTCCTCCCAGCTGCCGCGGGTGATCGCCTCGATGGCCGCGCCGACGACGACGTAGTTGGCGTTGCCGTAGGCGAACTGGCCCGGCGCGCCATTGGGCGGAAGGCGCAGTGCGTCGGCGACGATGGCCGCGCGTTGCTCGGGGAGGGAGCGGGGGTCGGCGCGCGCGGTTCTCAGCCAGTTCAGCCCCATCGCCGGCTCGTCGAGCAGGCCGGCGCGGTGGTGCATGAAGCCGTCCAGCGTGGCGCCGCGCCAGTCCGGATGGATCTCCACGCCCGGAAACGCCTCGGCGACGGGCAGATCCCAGCGGGCTCGGCCCTGCTCCACCAGACGGGCGAAGACGGCGGCGGTCATCGCCTTGGTGTTGGAGCCGAGGTGCCAGCGCTCGGTGGCGGCGACCGGCTCGTCGTCGCCGAAGCGCCTCACCCCGCGCGCCTCCGCCCACGTCAGGCCCTGGCGCGTGACCACGGCGCCGGCAAGCCCCACGGGCGCGTGCTCGGCGAAGGCCGCGTCCAGAGCGACTCCGGACGCGGCCGCATCCGAGGCGCGGACCGGCCCGCCGGCGGCGGCGACCGGCGCGGCGGCGAGCCCGGCGAGAACAAGGCGGCGGTTCAACATCGTGCGGTCCCCCTATGCAGCGAAGCCCAGGTCGGCGCGGAGCGTCGCGGCGTCGACACCGTCGGCCCGCATCTGCGCCAGCGTGACCGATCCGTCGCGCTTGGCGAAGCGCCGACCGTCGGCGCCCGTGAGCAGGCCGTGGTGGCGGTAGACCGGCGTCGGCCAGCCCATCAGCGCCTGGAGCAGCACCTGGATGTGGGTGGCCTCGAACAGGTCTTCGCCGCGGATCACATGGGTGACGCCCTGCAATGCGTCGTCATGCGTCACCGCCACATGGTAGGCCGAGCCGGCGTCCTTGCGTGCGACCACCACATCGCCGGCGGTCTCGGGCCGGGCGCGGATCAGCCCCCGCTCCCCGCCCGGGCCGGCGCCCTCCTCGACGAAGGCGAGGGCGTCCCAGCCGCGCTCCCCCAGCGCCTCCCTCGCCCGGTCCAGCGACAGCCGCCAGGCGAAAGGCCGACCCTCGACCAGCAGGGCCGCCTCCTCCTCGGCCGGATGCGGGCCCGGTCGGACCGCCTCGGACGGACCGTGCGGGGCGTCGCCGATGGCGTCGAGGATTTCCTTGCGAGTGCGGAAGCAGCGGTAGAGCAGGCCCCTTCGCTTGAGGATGTCGACCACGCCGGCGTAGTCCATCAGGTGGTCCGACTGGCGCCGCACCGGCCGTTCCCAGTCCAGCCCCAGCCAGGCGAGGTCCTCGAGGATCGCGGCCTCGAATTCCGGCCGGCAACGGGTGGGGTCGATGTCCTCGATGCGCAGCAGGAAGCGGCCGCCCGCCTCGCGCGCCGCGCGCCAGGCCGTGAGGGCGGAGAAGGCGTGCCCCTTGTGCAGGCGTCCCGTGGGCGACGGCGCGAAGCGGGTGACGAACATGGCGGCACGATAGCGGGAAGCGGCCCTCGTCACACCCCGCGCCTTGCCCGGCCCCGCCGCCCCGCTAGGGTCCGGCCGATGGCCGTCGCCCCCACCCTCGCCGAAATCGCCGCCGCCCGCGAGAGCCTCGTGGCTCTCGACCCGCGCCTCGCCGCCGCCCACGCCGCCGTCGCGCCGTTCGAATGGCGACTGCGCACCGGCGGCTTCGAGGGCCTGTTGCGCATGATCGTCGAGCAGCAGGTGTCGCTGGCCGCCGCCGCCGCCATCTGGGGGCGGGTGGTCGATGGGCTGGCCGGGGAGGTCGTCCCCGCCGCCGTGCTGACGCGGGACATCGAGACCCTGCGCGGCTACGGCCTGTCGCTTCAGAAGGCACGCTACGCCCACGAGATCGCCCGCGCCCATGTCGACGGCCGCATCGATTTCGACCATCTGGAGCGCCTGGCCGACGCCGACGCCGTGGCCCGGCTGACCGCCATCAAGGGCGTCGGCCGATGGACGGCGGAGACCTTCCTGATGTTCTGCGAGGGGCGGACGGACGTCTTTCCCGCCGGGGACATCGCCCTGCAGGAGGCGATGCGCTGGGCCGACGGCGCCGTCCTGCGGCCGCGCGAGAAGGAGGCCTATGCCCGCGCCGAGGACTGGCGGCCGCATCGCAGCGTTGCGGCGCATCTGCTCTGGGGATGGTATGGAGCGGTCAAGCGCGGGGAGGCCGTGCTGGAGAACCCCGCCGCGTGACACCCATCGTCGATCCCGCCCTTGCCACGCCCGAGACGGTGCTCGGCGCCCTCGACTTCGCCGGCGTGGCGGTGTTCGCGGCCACCGGCGCGTTGGCGGCGGCGCGTGAACGGCACGACCTGGTCACCTTCGCCTTCTTCGGGGCGATCACCGGCGTCGGCGGCGGCACCCTGCGGGATCTGCTGATCGGCGCGCCGGTGTTCTGGGTGGGCGACTGGCGCTACATCGCGGTCTGCGTCGCGGCCTCGCTGGCTGTGTGGGTCGTCGGCGCCCGGCCGTGGCGCTTCCGCGCCCTCCTCTGGCTTGATGCGGTCGGGCTGGCCGCCTACGGGGTGTTCGGCGCCGCCAAGGCCGAGCTGTTCGGCGTCGCGCCGCTGATCTGCATCGTGATGGGGGCGCTGACCGCCTGCTTCGGCGGCATCGTGCGCGATCTGTTGGCGGGCCAGCCCTCGATCCTGCTGCGGCGCGAGATCACCGTCTCGGCCGCCCTGCTCGCGGCCTCGGTCTATGTCGCCGTGCGCGCCCTGGGGCTGGACGCCTGGCCCGCCGCCTTCCTCGCCGCCGGTCTCGGCTTCGCGCTCCGCGCCGGCGCCCTCGTCTGGGGATGGAGCCTGCCGGCCTTTCCGGGCGCGGTCACCCGCTGAGCGGTCGCGAAACCGTCGTTCCCCGGTCATCGCCAAGCCGTCGAATCAGGTCTACGCTTCGAGCACAGACAAGGAAGGAGACGTGTCTTCAGTCCTGTCGCGTCGATGATCCCGTTCCGCACGGCGAGGGCCTGATGCAGGTCCTGACCCGTCCCCCGTCCGGCTGGCCCGCCCTGGTGCTCAACGCCGACTTCCGGCCGCTGTCCTACTACCCGCTGTCGATCTGGCCGTGGGAGGAGACGGTCAAGGCCGTGTATCAGGACCGGGTCGACGTGGTCTCGGTCTACGACAAGGTGGTGCGCAGCCCGTCGATGGAGATCCGGCTGCCCAGCGTCATCGCGCTGAAGAGCTACATCGACCAGGACCGCCAGCCGGCCTTCACGCGCTTCAACGTCTTCCTGCGCGACGGCTTCGCCTGTCAGTACTGCGGCGACTCCACCGAACTGACCTTCGACCACGTCGTGCCGCGCAGCCGCGGCGGCCGCACCACCTGGGAGAACATCGTCGCCGCCTGCGGGCCCTGCAACCTGCGCAAGGGCGGCCGCACCCCGGCGCAGGCGGGCATGCCCATCCGACGCGCCCCGCACCGGCCCAACGCCTGGCAGCTGCAGGAGCTCGGCCGCCGCTTCCCGCCGCACTACCTGCACCAGAGCTGGCTCGACTACCTCTACTGGGACATCGAACTGGAACCCTGATCCTCGCGGTTCTTGCCGGAGCTCCCGGCGGCGCCCACTTCCCGGCCTCGAACGGCGAGGACGAGATGACCGAAGAGCGCGACTACCTTCTGGGCACCCACGACGCCGAGGTGCGCCGGCTGGGCCATCAGCACCGGGTCTGGCGGCCGCGCGTGCTCGACGCCTGGCGCCGCGCCGGCATCCGCACCGGCTCGACGGTCATCGACGCCGGCGCCGGGCCGGGCTGGGCCAGCCTCGACCTCGCCGAGATCGTCGGCGACGCCGGCCGCGTCGTCGCCCTGGAGCGCTCGCAAAGGTTCTCCGAGATCATGATGGCCGCGGCCGGACAGCGCGGCGTGGGCGGGGTCATCCAGCCGCACGTGATCGACCTCGTCGAGGACGACATACCGGCGACGGACGCCGACGCCTTCTGGGTCCGCTGGGTGCTGGCCTTCGTCGCCGATCCGGCCCTTGTGATCCGCAAGCTGACCGACAGCCTGCGGCCGGGCGGCACGGCGGTGATCCACGAATACCTGCACTACCAGAGCATGGGGGTGCTCCCGGACGACGACGCGGTGCTGGCCACCTTCGTGCGGCGGGTGACGGAGGACTGGCGGGCCAGCGGCGGCGAGCCCGACATCGGCCGCGACCTGCCCCGGCTGCTGACCGAAAACGGCATGCGCATCGTCGAGATGCGGCCGATCGTCGACATCGTCCGACCGGACAGCCTGATCTGGGAATGGCCGGCCAACTGGATGCGCGACTATCCGCGCCACCTCGCCGCCTCGGGCAAGGTCAGCGAGGCCTGGGCCGACCAGGTGCCGGCGGCGCTCGCGCGCGCCGAGGCGGATCCGGCGGCGGTGATGGTCACCCCGACCGTGCTCGAGATCATCGCCGAGAAGCTCTAGGTCTGTCGCCGATCCGCAACAGCCGATCGCGTCATCACGGGCGCCGGGAACCGGCCCCCGCCGCTGGCGGTTTGCCCGCGGTCGCATCAGTTCGCGGAGTAAACCGATGAAGAAGATCCTCGCCGCCGCCGCCGCCGGCCTTCTGCTCGTGGCCGGTCAGGCCGCCGCCTCCAGCCAGGCCGTTCCCGCCCGGATCGGCGACCGCGTCGGCGCCCAGGCCGCCGAGTCCAGCGAGTTCGCCGGCATGCCGGTCATCGGCATCGTCGCCGCCGCGGCGATCCTCACCGCCGTCGTCCTGGTGGCCTCGGACGACGCGTCCGAGAGCGACTGAGCCCGGCCCCAGACCGAAATCGGCTTTGTTGGACGCAGTCCAGCAAAGCTCAGATTTCGGTCCAGCATATTCCTGGAGCCTGATTCACGGCGTCGGCGGAATCGCGAAGCGATTCCACCTCAGCCGATCAGGCTCCAGGGCCGGCCTTCCAGGCCTCGATGAAGTCCAGACGACGGAGGACCTTGTTCTCAGGGTCGATCCGCACGTGGGCGCCGTCGGGGGCGGCGATCTCGCCGCGGCCGCCGGTCATCGCCAGGGTCGTGCGCCGCCCGTCGACCTCCACCTCGACCGGCATGGGGAAGACGCCGCCGTCGCCGGTGACCCACTCCAGCCGCAGCCGGCCGCCCTCGCGCGACTGGCGCAGGTCGGGCAGGGCGGCGTTGTAGAGGTAGCCGCGGAAGAACCAGTCGAGATCCCGGCCGGTCTCCTCCTCGAGGATCGCGAGGAACTCGTCGGTGGTGGCGATGCGGGTGGTGAAGTTGCCCGGCCGTGGGTCCGCCCGGCCGTAGACCAGCCGTGTGACCGAGCGGAAGAAGGCCTCGTCGCCGATCAGCCGGTGCAGGCTGTGGGCGATCAGCGACCCCTTGTTGTAGAGGTCCAGCCCCGGGCCCCGGTCGTCCTTGTAGACGTCGTCCTCGGCCCGCTCTTCCCCCGAGACCACGGGGAAACGATTGAGCAGCTGGTTGCGCTGCTCCAGCAGCTCGGCCTGCAGGTAGCGCTCACCGTGCAGCCAGCCGAGGTAGAGCGGCTGCATGTAGCTGCCCAGCCCCTCGTGCAGCCACATGTCGTCGGCGTTGCGGTTGGTCATCTGGTTGCCGAACCACTCGTGCGCCAGCTCGTGGTGCAGCAGCCAGTCGTAGCCCTTGCCGTCCAGCTTGTACTCGTTGCCGTAGGCGTTGATGGTCTGGTGCTCCATGCCCAGGTGTGGGGTCTCGACCACGCCCATCTTCTCGTCGCCGAAGGGGAAGGGGCCGACCGTGGCCTCGTAGAAGTCCATCATCGGGGCGAACTGGTCGAACAGGGCCTGGACCTTGGCCGGGTCGTCGGTGCGCAGATGCCAGAAGGACATCGGCACGACGTTGCCGAAACGGCTGCGGTAGTCCGCGCGCCGCTCCTCGTAGGGCCCGATGTTGAGGGCGATGGCGTAGGTGTTGGGATTGGCCGCGGACCAGTTCCAGGTGGTCCAGCCGTCGCCGTGGTCGATCGTGCTGAGGAAGCGCCCGTTCGACGGCGCGGCCAGGTCGGACGGGACGGTGATGTGCAGGTCGACCCGCCCCGGCTCGGCCAGCGGATGATCGATGCACGGCCAGAACAGGTCGCAGCCCTCCGGCTGCACCGCGGTGGCGATCCACGGCCGCCCGTCCACCGTGGTGGCCCAGACGAAACCGCCGTCCCACGGGGCCTGGGGCGCGACGCGCGGGCGGCCGGCGTAGGCGATGCGCACCTGCACCGACTCGCCGGCGGCCAGCGGGCGGGGCAGGGGGATGGTCATGCGGCCCTCGGGATTGCTCCAGCCGGCGACCTCGGCCCCGTCCACCTGCACAGAGGAGACGTCCAGCAGGGTGTCCAGCTCGACCACCACGGCGGCGAGAGGCGCGGCGGCGGTGAAGTCGAGCACGGCGACGGCGTCGATGGCCTTGTCGTCGGGAAGGACCCGGATCGACAGGTCGGCCTTGTCGAAGCGCATGGCCAGCTGCTCGGGCGCGCGGGGCTGGTCGGTGCCGAGGGTGAAGGCGGTGGAGTCGCGCGCCGGCGCCGGGGCCGCCTGCGGTCCGGGCCGCACCGTGGGGACCCCGTCCGCAGGAAGGGCCTCGGCCGCGGCGCAGGCGGCGAGCGTCAGGACGGAGGCGCCGATGACGGCGGCGCGGCGGAAGGTGGCTGACACGGACGGCTCCCCGGACGAACTTTCCCGCCAGACTGGCCGGGCTCCCGACGGCGCGCAAACGAAAAGGGCCGGCGTTTCCGCCGGCCCCTGTCGGGACTCGATGTCGTCGCGATCAGGCCGCGGCCTGCTCCGCCAGCTTGGCCTTCACCTGGCGCTTGATGCGCTGGGCGGCGGGCGACAGCTGCTCGTCGCGGGCCTTGACGATGAAGGCGTCCAGGCCGCCCTTGTAGTCGAGGGTGCGCAGGGCGGCGTTGGAGATGCGCAGCGAGAAGGTCTGGCCCAGCGCGTCCGAGGTCACCTTGACCGCCTTCAGCGACGGCAGGAAGCGGCGCTTGGTCTTGATGTTCGAGTGGCTCACGCTGTGGCCGACCATCGGGCCGATACCGGTGAGTTCGCAACGACGCGACATCTGACTATCCTTCGGGGCGCGGCCCGCGTGCGAGGCGGGCGCATGAAACAGGTGCGCGCGGGAGGTCGTCCCGCGCGAGAGGGGGGCGTATAGAGGAGGAGTCCCTGTCGCGTCAAGGCGGGAGCGGCTGGAACACGGCCGTTCAGCCGCCGTTCAACCGCCGCGATTTAGCGGTTCCGTCCATGAAGCGCATCTCCGTCCCAGGGATTCCGATGAAGACCAGCCTGATCCGCACCGCCGCCGTCGCCGCGCCCGTCGTCGCCGCCGGCCTGCTGATGTCCGCCCCCTCGGCCGCCACGCCGCCGCAGACGGCCGGCCAGCCCCAGCCCGGCTACTGGGAATACACCACCCGCGTGCTGGGCGTCAGCGACACCGAACAGAAGTGCGTGCGCCCCAGCGAGATCAACCGCTTCTTCGGCGGCCTGTCGACACGCCGCTGGCGCTGCACCTATCCGGTGCGCGAGGTCGGCGACGGCAACGCCCGCTTCGAGGGGACCTGCGAGGACCATAAGGGCCGGCGCGTCAACGTCCGCCTGAACGGGCCGTACCAGACCGACAGCTTCCGCTTCACCGGCGGGGCCCAGCTGGCCCGCGGCACCCCCTACATCCCGGCCTCGATCACCGCCCGCCGCATCGCGGCCCAGTGCCCGGCCGACGCCGAGTATTTCTGACGCTCAGAGCGGCCGGCGGGCGGCGACCACATAGGTGTGCTGCTCGCCGTCGGGCAGCGTCAGGCTGACGTATTCGCCGGGGACGAAGCGTTCCTCGCCGAAGCGGAAGCCGACCGCGTCCTCGCTGTCGCCGGGATCCAGATCGACGATCCAGCGGTTGCCGGCTTCATGGCGGAGCCGCCCCCGGGCCGCGGTCTCGGCGTCGGAGAAGCGCCGCGCGTAGCAGCGCTTCGAATCCGCGCGCCAGGCGGCCGCGTCCAGCCGCCCCTCCGCGTCGAGGGGCGCCACCAGGTCGTAGCCCTCGCCCGGATCGCCGGCGGGACGGCCCGGCTCGCGCGCCATCTCGAGTCGGATGTGGTGAAATTCGGCCATCGGAAGCCTCCTGCGGCTGGCCCCGGATCGGAGCGTGGGATTTAGATGAAGAGGACGGCCAAAACGCTCCGGCCGCAATTCCGGAATTGTCCGGAGGAGGAAGCGATGAGGATGTTGTCTTCCCTGACGGCGGCGTCGGCGCTGCTGATGGTGGCGGGATGCGCCGCCGACGGCGCGGAACGGGCCTCGGCCGAAGCCCCGCCCGCGGCGATCACCGGCTCGGTCGAGCGAGGCGCGGTGCTGGTCCGGCAGAAATGCGCCGGCTGCCACGCGGTCGAGCGCTCGGGCGACAGCCCGATGGCCGCCGCCCCGCCCTTCCGCGACATGGGCGTGCTCTACCCGGTCGCCGATTTGCAGGAGGCCTTCGCCGAAGGGCTGGTGACGGCGCACCCGGCCATGCCGGCGTTCGAGTTCCAGCCGCAGGAGATCGCCGACGTGATCGCCTACCTCGAGCACGTCTCCGGAACCGGGACGGGTCACTGATCGAAAAAGGGCCCGGGATCGCTCCCGGGCCCTTCGTTCGTTCGGCGATGTCGCCGGATCAGGCGGCTTCGGCCTCGGCGGCGGCGACGACGGCCTTCTTGGCGCTCAGCGACTTGCCGAGCAGCTCGACGGCGGCGTCCTTGTCGATGCGGTTGGCGGCGGCGACCTCGCGGGCCATCCGGTCCAGCGCCGATTCATAGAGCTGGCGCTCCGAATAGGACTGTTCCGGCTGGCTCTCGGCGCGGTGCAGGTCGCGGACCACCTCGGCGATCGAGATCAGGTCGCCCGAGTTGATCTTGGCCTCGTATTCCTGGGCGCGGCGCGACCACATGGTGCGCTTGATGCGGGCGCGGCCCTTCAGGGTGGTCAGCGCCTTGGAGACGACGTCGTCGGCGGCCAGCGAGCGCAGGCCGGCGGTCTTGGCCTTCTTGGTCGGCACGCGCAGCGTCATCTTCTCGTGGTCGAAGGTCACGACGTAGACCTCCAGCGACATCCCGGCCACCTCCTGGGTCTCGATCGCCGCCACCTTGCCGACGCCGTGCGCCGGATAGACGACCGCGTCGCCAACCTTGAATTCCAGACCGGTCTTGCTCGTCATGTCATTCCTTTCCCGGCGCAGTGGAAAGGGCGAGGCGAAGGCGCAGGAGCGACGGGGCCACGGCCGCCGGAACACAGGTCCGCCGGAGATGTCCTCAAGTCGTCAGATGCGGAAACGGATCACCCAACCTCTGGCCGATCCCGCCTGCGTGGGCGGGATTCTGTCGCAAACGCGGGCGGCGCGAGGATTTCGCAGACCGCCCGACCCAATGACAGTAACCTATCACAAATCTGCGGAATTTCAAAACGTCCACAGCGCCGGCATAGCAAAGGCTGGAAATCCTCGCCCGACTGCGACAGGCGTCGCGACTCGTCTGCGGTTCAGCTGCCCTTGCCGGGCTTGGGCGAGAAGTACTTCTCGAACTTGCCGGTCTCGCGCTCGTACTGCTCCTTGTCGGCCGGCGGCGTGCCCTTGACGGTGATGTTCGGCCAGACCCTGGCGTATTCGGCGTTGATCTGCAGCCACTTGCCGTCGGGCTCGTCCTCGGTGTCCGGCTTGATGGCGTCGACCGGACATTCCGGCTCGCAGACGCCGCAGTCGATGCACTCGTCCGGGGCGATGACCAGGAAGTTCTCGCCCTCGTAGAAGCAGTCGACGGGGCAGACCTCGACGCAGTCCATGAACTTACATTTCACGCAGGCGTCGGTGACGATGTAGGTCATTGGGGGCGGGCGATCACGCGGATGCGGGGAGACGGCGGGGACATGACCCCGACCGGGACGACTGTCAACTCGCGGGCGCGGCGACGAAATCGCACAGCGGCGCTTGCGCCGTCGCCGGGGCGGGTTATCTGTCGCGTAAGCAGTTACAGATAACCTCGAGGAGTTCGCCCATGTCCTTCCGTCCCCATCCGCTCGCAGCCGCCGTGGCCGCCGCCGCCCTGCTGACCGGCGGAGCCGTGGTCGCCCAGAACGCCCTGACCCGCGTTCCCGCCGAGGTTCAGGCCGGCGCCTACAAGCTCGATCCCGACCACGGCAAGATCACCTGGTCGGTCGACCACCTCGGCTTCTCGACCTACGTCGGCCAGTTCGTGAACGTGCAGGCGGACCTGACGCTGGACCCCGCCGACCCGGCCAACTCCCGCCTGACCGCGACCATTCCGCTGACCGACGTCGACTCCAATTCCGACGGCCTCGACACCCACCTGCAGACGCCGGACTTCTTCGACACCGCCAATCACCCGGTCGCCACCTTCGTGTCGCGCTCGGTGACCGTCGACGCCGACGATCCGTCCGAGGCCACCGTCGTCGGCGACCTGACCCTGCGCGGCGTCACCCGGCCCGTGACGATGGAGGTCGAGTTCAATCAGGCCGGTCAGTCCATGGGCGCCTACAAGGCCGGCTTCGACGGCGAGGCGGTCATCCGGCGTTCGGACTTCGGCATCGACTACGCCCTGCCGGTGCTCGGCGACGAGGTCACCCTGCATATCGAGGGCGAGTTCGTCCGTCAGTAGGACCTCATCCGTCCGGGATCCGCGCCTCGTAGAGGGCGCGAGCCTCGGCCGGCGGGCCGCGCCGCTCGCCCAGGCCCACGACCTCCAGCTCGACCAGTCGGCCGCCGGCCGCGAACACCAGCCGGTCGCCGACGTGGACGCTGCGGCTGGGCTTGTCCAGCCGGGTCTGCACCCCGTTGTGGGTCAGTCGCACTGCGCCGCGCTCGACCATGGCCGCGGCCAGCGAACGACTCTTCGCGAACCGGGCGCGCCACAGCCAGACGTCGACGCGGCAGGCCTCGCTCACTGGCCCCCCGTGCGTCGACGCGGTCGCCTGCGCCGCGGCGGCGCCGCTACCGGCTGGGTCAGGGCCGAGAGGGCCGCGAACGGCGAATCCTTCACCGGCTTCGGCTTTCGGTCGGCGCGTTCGGGCTGCTGCGCCCGCGTCGGCTTCAGCGCCGCCAGCAGCGCCCGGGCGTCTTCGGCCGTCAGGCCCAGCGCCGCCAGATCCTCGTCGCTCAGCCGACCGCCGGACTTCGCCCGCCGTTCAGTCAGGCTCTCCAGCAACTCCACCGGCGCCGTGAACCGGCCGACGGCCCGGAGCCCCCACGCCGACAGCACGCGCGCCGACGGCGGCGGGGCGGTCAGCACTCCCAGCCCGGTCGCCCGCGGCCGCGCCGCTTCGTCGGCGAGGAAGGCCTGGGCCACGCCGCGGGCGCGCTCCTTCAGCGCCGCGGGCAGCCACACCGAATGCGCCCCCAGCCGCACGCCGAACGCCTTGAGCGTCCGCCGCTCGGCCTGGCTCAGCGCGACCAGATCGCGCTCCACCTCGCGCCGGTCGATTACGCCGCCGGCCTCGACCAGGCGAAAGGCGACGCCGCGGGGCAGGCCCTTCAACGTCCCCGCCTCGATGGCCGTCTTCAACCGTCGCAGCGGCCGCAGCGCCCGCCCGGCCTCGGCGGCCAGCCAGGCCTCGAGCCGCCGCGTCGCCCGATCGCGCGCCGCGACCGAGCCGAGGTCGCCGAGCAGCCGCACCTTCGGGGCGAACGGCTCGCCGCCCGTGATCCGTCCGGCCTGCGCTCCCCGCCAGAGCACCGCCCCGTCCGGCATGACGGCGAAGGCGTCGTCCGCGTCGGCGGCCAGCCGCCCCAGCCGGCGCGCGATCTCCGGCGTCACCGCCTGCCGCGCCGCGTGGCGAAGCGCCCGGTCGGCGAGGGCCGATCCGCCCCGGTCGATCTGGAAGTCGATGCCGTTCAGCTGGCCCACGGCGTGCCCCTCGACGATCACCTCTCCGTCGTCCGCGACCTCGGCTGTGGCGTCGCCCCGGACGTTCAGCGCCTGCATCAGGGCCGTGGTCCGCCGGTCGACGAAGCGCGCGGTCAGCCGCTCGTGCAGCACGTCCGACAGCCGCTCCTCGAGCGCCCTGGTTCGGTCGCGCCAGCCCTGCATCTGGTCCAGCCAGTCCGGCCGGTGGGCGATGTAGCTCAGCGTCCGCACCCCCGACAGCCGCGCCGACAGCTGGTCGATCTGGCCGTCGTCGCGGTCCAGCGCGGCGAAGCGCGGCGCGATCCAGTCCTCGGTCAGCCGCCCCCGCCGCCCGGTCAGGGCCTGGAAGATGTCCTTCGCCAGCCGGGCGTGTTCGTCCAGCGTGGTCTTCTGGAAGTCGGGCAGCTGGCACGCCTCCCACAGCCGCATCAGCGCACCGCGC
The DNA here is from genome assembly GCA_023434265.1 of Pseudomonadota bacterium. Classification (GTDB taxonomy): domain Bacteria; phylum Pseudomonadota; class Alphaproteobacteria; order Caulobacterales; family Caulobacteraceae; genus Brevundimonas. Next base: position 4,469 of record JAEYTA010000094.1, on the reverse strand, counting down.
GATCGGCTGACCCGGTTCACCGCCTCGTCCTGGGCCAGCCGGCGCAGCAGGATTTCGTCCAGCGCCGGCTCGGTCAGGCGCAGACCGAAGCGCTGCGGCGTCACCGTCAGCGAGCGGAGCAGGTCGGGCAGGGTGTCGAAGTCGAGCCGCGCGTTGCGCCACTCCGCCGCCTCGACGGGGTCGAAGCGGTGCTCGACCACCTGCTCGACCAGATCGGGGTCCAGCTCCAGCGCTTCGCCGGTGACCCCGAAGGTGCCGTCGCGCAGGTGCCGCCCGGCGCGGCCGGCGATCTGGCCGATCTCGTGGGCGTGCAGCCAGCGGGTGCGGCGGCCGTCGAACTTCCGCAGGCCGGCGAAGGCGACGTGGTCGACGTCCATGTTCAGCCCCATGCCGATGGCGTCGGTGGCCACCAGGAAGTCGACCTCGCCGGACTGGAACAGCTCGACCTGGGCGTTGCGGGTGCGCGGGCTGAGCGAACCCATGACCACCGCCGCCCCGCCCCTCTGGCGACGGATCAGTTCGGCGATGGCGTAGACCTGCTCGGTCGAGAAGGCGACCACGGCGCTGCGCCGCGGCAGCCGGGTCAGCTTCCTGGAGCCGGCGTAGCTCAGCGACGACAGCCGGTCGCGGGCCACGATCTCGGCGTCGGGGACCAGCGCCCGCACCAGCGGGGCCATGGTCCCGGCTCCCAGGAACATGGTCTCTGCCCGGCCGCGGGCGTGCAGCAGCCGCTGGGTGAAGACGTGCCCCCGCTCGGGGTCGGCGACCAGCTGGATCTCGTCGACGGCGAGGAACTCCACCTGCCGCTCCAGCGGCATGGCCTCGACGGTGCAGACGAAATAGTGCGGCCGCGCCGGGACGATCTTCTCCTCGCCGGTGATCAGCGCCACCGCCGCCGCCCCGCGCTGGCGCACGACGCGGTCGTAGATTTCGCGCGCCAGCAGCCGCAGCGGCAGGCCGATCATGCCGGAGGCATGGCCGAGCATTCGCTCGACCGCCAGATGGGTCTTGCCGGTATTGGTGGGGCCCAGCACCGCAGTGATGCGGGACGGGGCCGAGCCTGTGCCTCGATCACTCATGACAAGGGGAAGGTGGCGTCTCCCGCCCGCTTCCTCAAGCGTCGCCGGGGTCGCCGGAGGGGACGCCGCCGAACCACAGGGCGCTCGTCAGGCGGCGACACACGCCGGCTACGGTCCGACCTCCGCGTTCGGAACGATAGGCGAGGGTTTCGGGATCGATCATGCTCACCCCGTCGACCTCATCGCGCACATCCTCCCACCACCAGCCCCGGCCGTCGCGTCCCACGACGGTGGTCGAGGTGCGGAACAGGTCTCCGCGCGTCTCGACGTGGACAGGAGCCGCCTCCGGCCCGGGCGGGATCGACAGACTGACGCCGATCACTTCACCCGCCGGGCCGTTCGGACCGACCCGGCATTCGAAGTCGATCACGTCGCCGGGCAGGGTCAGAGCCAGCAGGGTCGTCAACAGCATCATCCGCCCACCCTCACCCCGTCAGACGCGTCGCGCCAGACGCGGGTCGCGTTATCCCTGGCGTCGCCATCACGACAGTAAACGCGAAGCGGCGCGGGAGCGGAACAGGCGCGAAACGAATCAGGACCGAATCACTGACTCGGCCCGATTCAGTATTTGTTCCCTACAGGATATTGTATCTTAAGGCCGATTAACCACAAGCGGCGTCGCCGGCCTTGCAGACGACGCCAATCGTCGCCCCGGGGCGGGGGCGGATGGCCAGGGCGGAGGGGCGCTGTCGGGGCCCGAACAAGGCTGTCGCCGCGACCGCAACCCCGGCGCATCGCGGCTCAGCAGTCGAAATTCTCCGCCCCGCTTCCCCCGCGGCGCACAAGCCGCTAGGTCGGGCGCTCGACGGCCCCGTAGCTCAGCTGCATAGAGCAAGGCTTTCCTAAAGCCGAGGTCGCAGGTTGGAGTCCTGCCGGGGTCGCCATCGCCCTCAGTGCTGCCGGTGCTGTCCGCCCGGTTCGGCGATGCCGCTCAGGGCCGCGCCGCTGCATTCGGCGCCCTCGAGCCCGGCCTGGCTGAGGTCGCCGATCGAGACCACGCCGACCAGCCGCTTGTCGCGGTCGACGACCGGCATGCGGCGCACCTGCAGGTCGGCCATCTGGCTCGAGACGTCCTCGATGTCGTCGTCGTCGAAGCAGTAGCAGACGCCCTCGCTCATCACTTCGCGGACGGTGGTGTCGGGGCCCTTGCCCTCGGCAAGGCCGCGGATAGCCAGGTCGCGGTCGGTGACCATGCCGATCATCCGGTCGTTCTCGCCCACGGGCAGGAAGCCCGCGTCGATCTCCTTCATCGTCATCGCCGCGTCGCGCAGGGTCGCGTCCGGATTGCAGACCCGCACGTCCGTGCTCATGCATTGGCTGACGTTCATGGCCACCTCCATTTTTCGGGATGCGAGTCCAACCGGCCGGCGGCGCGGCGGTTCGAGCGTGGCCGCAAATTTACCGCTTCGACCTAGCGCCAGCGCGAGCCATCGCCGTGGCCGCCAACGCTGTCCCATTCGGCCTCGGCCGCCTTGTGCACATACTGCTCCGCGACCAGCCAGCCCTTCAGGGGCCGCAAAACGCCGATGCAGCCCAGCGCCAGCAACGGCATGGTCACCACCATGTGCACCCACACCGGCGGGTGGACGGTGAACTCGAACCACATGAACAGCACCATGCCGACCAGGCCGACGAGGCTCATGCCGAAGAAGGCCGGGCCGTCCGCCGGGTCGGCGAAGTCGTAGGACAGGCCGCAGGCCGGGCAGGACTCGCGCAGCGACAGATAGCCCTTGAACAGCGGGCCCTGACCGCAGCGCGGACAGCGACCGCGCACGCCGGTCCTCATCGGGCTGAGACGCGGGCGTTCGGCTTCGGTCATGGCGCGGTTTCCGGGGGCGGCGGGGAGGGGACTCCCCATGTCGGCCTCCACCCGGCGCGAGGCAACCGGGGCCGGATGTCGCGGGGGAACGCCGGCCCGGCGCCGCCGTTGCACCGGGCATGACCGAAACCCTCAGCCCCGCCCTTCCCGACGACGTCGAACGCTTGGTGGAGGCCGTGCTGAAGCCGGCCTGCGACCGGGGGATCACCCTCGCCACGGCCGAGAGCTGCACCGGCGGCCTGGTCGCCTCCGCCCTGACCGACGTGGAGGGCTGCTCGCACGCGTTCGAGCGCGGCTATGTGGTCTATACCGACGAGGCCAAGGTCCAGGAACTCGGCGTTCCGCTGCGCCTGATCCGGCAGAACGGCGCGGTGTCGGAGCCGGTGGCGCGGGCTATGGCCGAGGGGGCTCTGCGGGAGTCCGGGGCCGGGGCGGCGGTGGCCATCACGGGCTTCGCCGGCAAGGCCGGGCCCGACGACGAGCCGGGACTGGTGCATTTCGCCCTGGCGGCGACCGGCGCGCCGACGCTGCACGAGGAGCACCACTTCGGCGACATCGGCCGGGGACCGGTCCGGCTGGAGTGTCTTCGCGTGGCTTTGCGGCTGCTGCGGTCGGCGGTCGACTGATGCGCTGGCCGCTGACCCTCGGCCTGATCCTCGCCGCCGTCGTCGTATCGGTGGTCGTCTGGTACGCCACCGGCGGCCGGTTCGTGTTCTTCGTCCTGCCCCTGCTGCTGGGCCTGCCCCTGCTGGGCCGCCGTCGCTGAACCCGGTCACCATCCGTTAACCGCGTTGAAAGGGCCCGCGCGCGAGGGTGCGCGCGTATGTCCGGGGCCCCCGCAACGAGGCGAATGCTGAAGTCGACCGTGGCCGTGGCCGCGGCCGGGGCGGTCGCGCTCGCCCCGCTGGCGCCCTTGGCCCAGGAGGCCGGCGCGGCGCTGGATCCGGTGACCATCCGCGTGGGAGCCAACGAGGCCTTCACGCGGGTCGAGTTCGCCGGCGTCATCGGCGCGCGGTCCCAGGTCCGCCGCGAGGGCCGCGACATCGTGGTGCGCATCGGCACGACGGCGGCGCCGGACGTGTCGCGCCTGCGCGTCGACCCGCCGCCGGGCGTCGAGAAGGTCGAGACCCGCGCCGTGCGCGGCGGCACCGAACTGGTGCTGACCCTGGCCGAGGGGGCGGGGGCGCGCAACGGCGTCGCCGACGGCGCCGTCTGGCTCAACCTCTACGCCGAGGCCCCCGCCGTGGCGGGGGCGCGCGCGCTGACGCCCGTGCCGGTGACCTCGCAGGCGACGGCCGACAAGGTCGTGCTCGACTTCCGCTGGGACCATCCGGTCGGCGCCGCCGTCTTCCGGCGCGGCGAGGCGGTGTGGATCGTCTTCGACACCGCGGCGAAGCTGGACCTGACCGGGGCCGTGGCGCTGGGCCCGGCCTCGGCGGCGCACTGGACCGCCGGACCGGGCCACGTCGCCCTGCGCCTCGCCGCGCCCGTGGGCCTGGCCGTGTCGGCCGAGGCGCGCGGCCCGATCTGGAGCGTGACCATCGGTGGGCCGGCGACCGCCGTCGAAGGCG
>JAEYTA010000055.1 GCA_023434265.1 Pseudomonadota bacterium | reverse complement strand
GTGGATGCGGGCGATGCCGTCGCCGACCGACAGCACCTGGCCGACGTCCGAGACGTCGGCTTCCACGCCGAAGTTGGCGATCTGCGACTTGAGGATGGCCGAGATTTCGGCGGCGCGGATGTCCATGGGATCTCTCTGTCTTCGTCTCTTCGGGGCGGGCCGTCAGGCGCGCTGCATGCTTGTTGTCTGCGCGCGCTTATGCGCGCTTGAGGGCGAATTTCATCTGGTCGAGCTTGGTCTTCAGCGAGGCGTCGAACAGCTTCGAGCCCACCTTGACCTTCAGGCCGCCGAGGATCGCGGGATCCACGCGGGTGGTCAGTTCCGGGTCCTTGCCGAGCGAAGCGCGCAGCGCCGTCTGGATCGACTTCAGCTGCCCGGCGTCCAGCGGCTGGGCGGTGATCACCTCGGCGGCGACCACGCCGGTCTTCCTGGCGTACAGCGTCTCGAAGCCGGCGATGACCGCGGTCAGGTCGCGGGCCCGGCCGTTCTGGCCCAGCAGGCCGAGGAAGTTGCGGGTGGTGCGGTGGAACTTCGCCGCGTCGGCGATGGCGACCAGGCCCTTCTGCTGGTCCTCGGCCGCGATCACCGGCGAGGTCGCGAGGCGGCGCAGGTCGGCGCTGTCGGTCCACGCCGCGCGCAGCGACTTGAGATCGGCGCGGACGGCGTCCAGCGCGCCCGTCTCGTCAGCCAGGTCGAACAGCGCCTGTGCATAGCGCTCGCCGACTTCCGTCGTTCTGAAATCGTCAGCCACTTACAAGGTCCGCGCGGGTTGGCGTTTCGGGTTGGGACCGGCGGCGGGCTCGCCCCGATCAAAGGCCTGAAATGCTTGAAGAAAGCACGCCGGGGGCGCGCCTCGCGACGCGCCCTCGGCCTAAGCCGGGCGCCTGATAGCACCCAACCCCCCAAACCGCAACCGAGGCGGCGGGTCGCAGCGTAACGCGATTTGACGTGCCGTTCCGGGCCCCGGGCGGGGTAGGGTCGGGCCTCCCCACCAGCATCGGCGGCCCGACATGACCCTTCCGCGCTACCTCGCCGCCATGGCGGCCGTGACGGCCCTCGCGACCGGCGGCGCCGCCGCGGCGGGCGACCCGTCCGCCATCCGGGTGATGAGCTACAACATTCGCGTCGACGTCCCGACCGACAATCCGACGTGGGCCGAGCGCCGACCGCACATGGCGCGTCAGATCGCCTTCGTCGACCCGGACCTGCTCGGCGTCCAGGAGGCCCATTCCGCCATGGTCCAGTATCTCGCGGACCAGCTGCCGGCCTACGACCGCTACGGCGTCGGCCGCGACGACGGCGGCCCCGTCGGGGAAACCACGACGGTCTTCTGGCGGCGCGACCGCTACGAGGCGCTGCGCACCCGCACCTTCTGGTGTTCGCCGACGCCCGAAACCCCCTCGAAAGGCTGGGACGCCGCCTACCCGCGCACCGTCACCCAGGTCGTCCTGCGCGACCGGCACGACGGCCGTCTGCTGGACGTACGCAACACCCACTTCGACCACGTCGGCGCCACCGCCCGCGAGGAGTGCGCCCGCCTCGTCGCCGCCATGCCCGCGGTCGAGATCGACGGCGCCCCGACCCAGGTCATCCTGATGGGCGACTTCAACACCGGCCCTGACACCGCGCCCTACCGGAGGATCGTCGCCGCCGGCCTAACCGACGCCCGCACGATCAGCCCGGTCGTGTTCGGCCCGGCCGGCACCTTCAACGCCTTCGACATCGCCAGCGACAACGACGGCGTGGCCATCGACCACGTCTTCGTCGGCGAAGGACTGACCGTCGAGCGTTTCGGCGTGCTGACCGACTCCTTTGGCGGGCGGGTCATCTCGGACCACTTCCCCGTGGTGGTGGACGTCACGCCGGTCGGGCGCTGACTCCGCGACGGCCCGGATCGCGCGCCCTGCGGTCAGTGGGCGGCGCGCTTGCGCGGGATGAGATGCAGGATCGCGACGATCACGCCGCCGACCACGAGGCCGACCACCGCCGAGGCGGCGGCCGTCGCCAGCCATCCGGTGACGGGGCCGACGAGCGGGACGCCTCCGGCGGCGTGTCCCAGGCTCTCGACCAGGCCGGGGACTGCGTCGAGATGGTATTCGTGCATGCCGTGAACGAGGATTCCTCCGCCGACCCACAGCATCGCCGCGGTGCCGATCGTCGCCAGTCCGTTCAGCACGACCGGCATGGCGTGGACCAGTCCGCGGCCTACGGCCCGGGCCGAAGCCGACCGCCGCTCGGCGAGATGCAGGCCGATGTCGTCCATCTTCACGATCAGCGCCACGGCCCCGTAGACCGCCACCGTGATCAGCAGGCCGACGAGAGCCAGGGCCGCGGCCTGGGTCGCCAGCGGGCGCTCGGCCAGGTCGGCCAGGGCGATGGCGGTGATCTCGGCTGACAGGATCAGGTCCGTCCGGATCGCCGAACCCACCATCGACTTCTCCTTCTCTTCGGACGAGAGGGCCAGGTCGTCGGGCGACGCCTCGTCCTTGCCGTGGCCGGCCAGCGCCCCCAGCAGCTTTTCGGCGGCCTCGAAACAGAGATAGGCGCCGCCCATCATCAGCAACGGCGTCAGGGCCCAGGGGGCGAAGGCGCTGACCAGCAGCGCGCCCGGCAGAAGAATCAGGAATTTGTTCTTCAGCGAGCCGATGGCGATCTTGCGAATGATCGGCAGCTCGCGCGCCGGCGAAAAGCCCATCGCATAGCCGGGCGTCACCGCCGCATCGTCGACCACGACCCCCGCGGCCTTCATGCTGGCTCGACTGGCCGCGGCGGACACGTCGTCGACGGAGGCCGCCGCCATCTTGGCGATGGTGGCGACGTCGTCGAGAAGGGCGGTAAGACCTGAGGGCACGCTTCACCTGGCAAATGGATCCGGTCTGTCCTTGGCTAGGCGAGCCCGGGCGCCGGGTCCAGAGCGCCGGTGTGCGCGGCGCCCTGACGCGCCCGGCCCCGACGGAAAAATCTGGCGCGGTTTCCGCGGCTGCCGTATCTCGAACCCATGACCGAAATAGCCGCGCTCCTCGCCGATCCCGCCGCCTGGGCGGCCCTGGTCACCCTCGTGGTCATGGAAGTCGTGCTCGGCATCGACAACCTGATCTTCATCTCGATCCTGTCGAACAAGCTGCCGCCCGAGCATCGCCAGCGCACCCGCCGCATCGGCATCGGCCTCGCCCTGATCATGCGCCTCGGCCTGCTGGCCACGATCGGCTGGATCATCGGCCTGACCCAGCCCGTCTTCGACCTCGGCCTCGGCGGCGAGGGCTGGGAGACCTCGTTCAGCTGGCGCGACCTCATCCTCATCGCCGGCGGCCTGTTCCTGGTGTGGAAGGCGACCAAGGAGATCCACCACGCGGTCGACACCACCCCGTCCGACGACATGCTCGAGAAGGACAAGGCCACCGTCGTCATCTCCAACGTCGGCTCGGCCATCTTCCAGATCATCCTGCTGGACCTGGTGTTCTCGATCGACTCGATCCTGACCGCCGTCGGCATGACCGATCACGTGCCGATCATGATGGTCGCCGTGGTCATCGCCGTGGCCTGCATGCTGCTGGCGGCCGACCCCCTGGCCAACTTCATCGAGAAGAACCCGACGGTGGTCATGCTGGCCCTCGGCTTCCTGCTGATGATCGGCATGGTGCTGATCGCCGACGGCTTCGGCGTCCACGTGCCCAAGGGCTACATCTACGCCGCCATGGCCTTCTCGGCCCTGATCGAGGGGCTGAACATGATGGGCCGCGCCGCCGATCGCCGTCGCAACGCGGCGGCGGCGGCCCGGCAGGCCGAGCTCAACCGCCGCGAGACGGCCGAACCCGGAGTCTGACGATGCGGCGGCTGGCGCTGCTCCTCGCCCTGCTGGCCGCCCCGGCCGCGGCGGCGCAGGACGCCGCGCCCGTCCCCGTCTACGGCTACGAGGTGGTGCGCGTCTGGCCGCACGACCGCACCGCCTTCACCCAGGGCCTCGTCTGGCTGGACGGGGCGTTGCTGGAGAGCACCGGGCGTCATCCGTCGACCGTCCGCCGCGTCCGTCTCGAGGACGGGGTCGTGCTGCGCCGACGGACGCTCGAGCCGGGCCTGTTCGGCGAGGGGCTGACCGAGATCGGCGGGCGGGTCTTCACCCTCACCTGGAAGGGCGGACGCGGCTTCGTCTGGGATGCCGACAGTCTCCGCCCGACCGGCGAGTTCACCTATCCCGGCGAGGGCTGGGGCCTGACCGACGACGGCGAGCGGCTGATCCTGTCGGACGGCACGCCGACGCTGCGTTTCCTCGACCCCGACAGCTTCGCCGAAACCGGCCGGGTCACCGTCACCCTCGAGGGCCGGCCGCTGGGACAGATCAACGAGCTGGAATGGATCGACGGCGAGATCTTCGCCAACATCTGGCAGAGCGACGCCCTGGTGCGCATCGACCCGGCCACCGGCGTGATCGTCGGCGTGGTCGACCTGTCCGGCCTTCTTCCACGGGATGCGGTGCTGAACCCGGCGGACGACGTGCTGAACGGCATCGCCTGGGATCCCGAGGGCCGGCGCCTGTTCGTGACCGGCAAGAACTGGCCCTCGCTGTTCGAGGTGCGGCTGACCGGCCCGCGCCCGCCGGCGGACCGGACGCCGGGTTAAAACGTTTGAGCCCTCGGGTTCCCTCGTGTAACCCGCAGCGCAACCATACGAACCGGCCCCCGGGGAACCCGCGGAGACGTCCTTGACCCAGTCCCAATATCCCTCGTCCTTCGACCACGCCGCCCTGCTGGCCTCGGGCCGCGGCGAGCTGTTCGGTCCGGGCAACGCCCAGTTGCCGGCCCCGCCGATGCTGATGTTCGACCGCATCACGCAGATCAACGCCGACGGCGGCGCCCACGGCAAGGGCTATGTCGAGGCCGAGCTCGACATCCATCCGGACCTCTGGTTCTTCCAGTGCCACTTCATC
>JAEYTA010000168.1 GCA_023434265.1 Pseudomonadota bacterium | reverse complement strand
TCAGGAACTTCTCGAACACGGTGCGGATCGAGGCGATGTTGGCCTGGATGGTCTCGTCGGTCAGCTGCGGCCGCGAGGCGTCCTTGCCGGTCGGGTCGCCGACCTTGGTGGTGCCGCCGCCCATCAGCACGATCGGCTTGTGCCCGGCCTGCTGCAACCGGCGCAGCATCATGATCTGGATCAGCGAGCCGACGTGGAGCGAGGGCGCGGTGGCGTCGAAGCCTATGTAGCCGGTCACGATCCCCTCGGCCGCCGCCGCGTCCAGCTCGACCGGGTGGGTGATCTGGTGGATGTAGCCGCGCGCCTGCAGGGTCTGGAGGAAGTCGGACTTGAAGGCGGGATCGGTCATTGGATCAGGCTTGGCTTGCGAGGGAAGGGGCGTGTAGCACGGACTTTCTACCCTGCAACGGAAGGGGGAGGCGACCAGTGACGTCAAAGGCCAGATTAGCGGACGATCTCGCCGCCATATTGAACAGGTCTGAGCCGCTGTTCGCAGCGGCCGAACTTCCGAAGGTGTTCGCCTGGGCCCGTAACTACGGCACATCCGTCGTGAACATCGATCCTCTCATACTCGGGCCGGGGCTCACCGAACCCAGCATGACATACGAGCGCAACCGGGCATGGTTCGACAGCGAGGAGGCGTATATCGCCGACTGTCTGGCGTCGTCCCTAGCATTGATCGACTATGCCTCTAGCAGGGGCGGGGTAGCCTATTACGAAGTCCTGTTGGCCGAAGAATGCGCATCGACTTGATCCCCCATCGCGCCGCGCCCTCGATGTTCGTCGACGAGATCGACGTGCAGCTGGAGCGTGACGGCCTGTCGCTCTGGCTCCGCTACACAATCGGCGGCGACCCGACGGCGACCGTCTGGCCGGAGGAGGCGGAGGTGGGACGAGCCGACGACCTGTGGCGGCACACCTGCTGCGAGGTCTTCGTGGCTACCGACGACGGCTATGTGGAGTACAACCTGTCGCCTTCGGGGCGGTGGGCCTCCTACCGCTTCGACGGCCCTCGGGCGGGGATGCGGGACGCCGACGAGGCCGCGGTGGTGCTGGGCATGGACGGGGCCTTCGACCAGATGGCGCTGGAGGCGCGGATCGAGCTGCCGCACGGCGCGCGCCGGCTGGGCCTGTCCTGTGTGATCGAGCAGCGCGACGGCGGCTTCTCCTACTGGGCGCTGGCCCATCCGTCGGATAAGCCCGACTTCCATCATCCCGACTCCTTCCTGCTGGAGCTGCCATGAAGTTCGGCATCGACCGCCTGCTCTCCGAGGCCGAGCTGTCGCAGGCGTTGCGCGGACGGCGGGTCGCGTTGCTGGGCCATCCGGCCTCGGTGACGGCCGACCTGACCCATTCGCTGGACGCGCTGGCGGCGCATCCGGACATCGAGCTGACCGCCGCCTTCGGGCCGCAGCACGGCATGCGCGGCGACCTGCAGGACAACATGATGGAGAGCCCGGACGAGACCGACGCCCGGCTCGGCATTCCGGTGTTCAGCCTCTACGGCGAGGTGCGGCGGCCGACAGACGCGTCCATGGAGACCTTCGACGTCCTGCTGGTCGATCTGCAGGATCTCGGCTGCCGCATCTACACCTTCGTGACCACGCTGCTTTACGTCCTTGAGGCGGCGGCGAAGCACGGGAAGGCAGTTTGGGTGCTGGACCGGCCCAATCCGGCCGGGCGGCCGGTCGAGGGACTGACGCTCAGGCCCGGCTGGGAGAGCTTCGTCGGCGCAGGGCCGATGCCGATGCGGCACGGCCTGACCCTGGGCGAGATGGGGCGGTGGTTCATCGACCAGCACAACCTCGATCTGGAGTATCGCGTCGTCGAAATGCGGGGCTGGGCGCCGGAGGCGGGGCCCGGCTTCGGCTGGCCGCTGGGCGAGCGCAGCTGGATCAACCCCAGCCCCAATGCGCCGAACCTGTCGATGGCGCGGGCTTACGCCGGCACGGTGATGCTGGAGGGCACGACCCTGTCGGAAGGCCGCGGCACCACCCGGCCGCTGGAGCTGTTCGGGGCCCCCGACATCGACGCCCGGGCGGTGATCGCAGAGATGCAGGCGCTGGCGCCGCAGTGGCTGCAGGGCTGCCGGCTGCGCGATATCTGGTTCCAGCCGACCTTCCACAAGCACGTGGGGCAGCTCTGCGCCGGGGTGCAGATCCACGTCGACGACCCGTCCTACGACCACGCCGCCTTCCGGCCGTGGCGGCTGCAGGCGCTGGCCTTCAAGGCCATCCGCCGGCTGGGGCCCGACTACGCGCTGTGGCGGGACTTCCCGTACGAATACGTCTTCGACCGCCTGGCCATCGACGTCATCAACGGCGGCCCGGGGCTGCGCGACTGGGTCGACGACGCGGTGGCGGCGCCAGGCGACCTCGACGCCCTGACGCGCCCCGACGAGCAGGCGTGGGAAGAGGCGCGCGGGCGCTTCCTGCTCTACTGAGCGACCGCTGACAGTTTGTCGCGTTGCCGGTTCGAAAGTCGGCGCCTAGTTTGATCCTCGCGGACCGGGCCCCTCTGGCGACCCTGTGGTCGTGATGTCGGTCCGCATCGAGCGTGCTCGATGCGTGACAGGGCCCAGCCGTTTCCCGTCCCGGTCAGGCATCGAGCCGCTCCTCACAGAGGAGACGACGATGCTGCATATCCAACTGTACCGCGCCCGCCGCGAGCATGTTCGGCTGGGTGAATTGATCGATCTGGAGCTGCGCCGCCGGCGGCCCGACGCCTTTCGGCTCGCCGAACTGAAGAAGCGCAAGCTCGCGGCCCGGGACCGCATCGCGGCGCTGGAGGCGCGCCAGACCGAGCGCGTGAGCCCGCCCCCGCAGACGGCCTGACGCTCCAGAACCTCCGGAACAGATCGCATGGAAATCCTGCTCGCCGAGTGGCTCGGCAAGCCGGCCTGGATGTGGCTGGCCTTCATGACCGTGGTCACGGCGCTGCTGGCGCTCGACCTCGGCGTCCTGCACCGCGACCAGCACGAGATCGGGGTGCGCGAGAGCCTGCTGCTGTCAGGCATGTACATCGCCATCGCCCTGCTGTTCGGCGGCTGGGTGTGGTGGGAGCTCGGGCGGCAGTCGGGCATCGAGTACCTGACCGGCTTCGCGGTCGAGAAGAGCCTGGCGATGGACAACGTCTTCGTCATCGCCATGATCTTCGGCTACTTTGCCATTCCGCGGGCCCTGCAGCACCGGGTGCTGTTCTGGGGCATCCTCGGGGTCATCGTGCTGCGCGCGCTGATGATCGGCGCGGGCGCGGCCCTGGTCAGCCAGTTCGGCTGGGTGCTCTACGTCTTCGCCGCCTTCCTGGTGCTGACCGGGATCAAGATGTTCTTCGCCGGCGAGGGCCATGGCGACGTCGGCGACAATCCGATGGTCCGCTGGATGCGGCGGCGGCTGCGGGTGACCGACGCCCTGCACGACCAGAAATTCTTCGTGCGCCAGCCGGACGCGCGCGGACGGATGGTCTGGTGGGCGACGCCGATGTTCCTGGCGCTGGTGATGATCGAGATCGCCGACGTGATCTTCGCGGTCGACTCGGTGCCGGCGATCTTCGCCATCACCACTGACCCCTACATCGTCTACACCTCGAACATCTTCGCCATCCTCGGCCTCAGGGCGCTGTATTTCGCCCTGGCCGCGGTGATCCACCGCTTCGCCTATCTGAAGCAGGCGCTGGCGGTGCTGCTGGTGTTCATCGGCGGCAAGGTGTTCGTGGCCGACCTGACCGGGCTGGGGAAGATCCCGCCGGAATGGTCGCTGGCGATCACGGCGCTGATCCTCGCCGGTGGCGTGGTCTGGTCGCTGTGGAAGACGCGGGGGGAGGCGGCGGCGCCGCAGCCGTAAGCCTCGGGAGCCGGCCTCAGGCCGGCTTCTCTTCCAGCCGCTTGTCGAGATAGGCCCCGACCCGGCGTTCGACGGCGTCGAGGTGGTCCTGCCAGAAGTGGCTGGCGCCTTCCTCGAGCTCGTAGTCGATGACGATGCCCTTCTGGGTGCGCAGCTTGTTGACCACCCGCTCGACCTCGACCGGCGGCACGATGGTGTCGGCCGTGCCGTGCAGGAACAGACCCGAGGCCGGGCAGGGGGCGAGGAAGCTGAAGTCGTACATGTTCGACGGCGGCGACACCGAGATGAAGCCGTCGGTCTCGGGCCGGCGCATCAGCAGCTGCATGCCGATGTAGGCCCCGAACTGGTAGCCGGCGACCCAGGTCTGGGTGGCGGCGGGGTTGTTGGCCTGCAGCCAGTCCAGAGCGGTGGCCGCGTCGGCCAGCTCGCCGACGCCGGAGTCGAACTCGCCCTGGGACTTGCCGACGCCGCGGCTGTTGTAACGCAGGGTGGCGAAGCCGCGCTTGACGAACAGCTGGTACAGGGTCACCGCCACCGGGTTGTTCATGTGCCCGCCGGCCTTGGGGTGCGGGTGCAGGATCAGGGCGATCGGGGCGTTGGGGCGCTTGCCCGGGGAATAGCGGCCTTCGATGCGTCCGGATGCGCCGGGCAGGATGACTTCAGGCATGGGCGGTCGAATATCCCGTGTTCAACTGTCATTTCGCAGGCGCGTAATACTTGACCGCGCCAGTAGGACTTTCTAAGTCCCGCTTGCGCTGCGCCGCCTTCGAGAAGGCGCGGGTTCTAGCACAGGAGCCCCGGAAAGCGCGCGAATTTTGAGGTGCGCGATGCGACTGTCGACCAAGGGACGATACGCCGTCATGGCCATGGCCGATCTGGCCAGGAATGGACGCGGGGCGGACGGCGCCAGCCGGGCCGTGTCGCTGGCCGAAATCGCGGCGCGGCAGGAGATCTCGCTGAGCTATCTGGAGCAGCTGTTCGCGCGGCTGCGCAAGAGCGGTCTGGTGCAGAGCGTGCGCGGCCCGGGCGGCGGCTACCGCCTGGCCAAGGGGGCGCACGAGACGGTGGTGGCCGAGATCGTTCTGGCCGTCGACGAGCCGATCCGCGCGACCCGCTGCGTCGCCCACGGCTCGCCCAAGGGCTGCATGCTGGGCGGCGAGCGCTGCATCACCCACAATCTCTGGGAAGACCTGGGGGCGGAAATCCACGCCTATCTGGCGGCGGTGTCGCTGGAGGATGTGGTGTTGAACCGCACCGGCGCGCGGCGACGGACGAACGCCCCTGCGGCGATGGAAGCGGCGGCGTGAGCGTCTACCTCGACTACAACGCCTCCGGCCTGGTGCGCCCGGAGGTCCGCGAGGCCATGGCCGAGGCGCTGGCCGACGGCGGCAACCCCAACGCCGTCCACGCTGCTGGCCGGCGGGCGCGGGCGCGGGTCGAAAATGCGCGGGCCAAGGTCGCCGATCTGGTCGGGGCCGACCCGACGGCGATCGTCTTCTCCTCGGGCGGGACCGAGTCCAACGCCCAAGCGATGGCCAGCGCCCTGGCGGCCGGCTGCGAGCGGGTGATCGTCTCGGCGACCGAACATCCCTGCGTGGCCGAGGCGGCGGCCCTGTCGGGCGCGCCGGTCGAGGTGCTGCCGGTCGACGGCCAGGGCGTGGTCGACCTGGCCTGGCTGGGTGAGGTGCTGCAGCGCCCCGGCCGGGCGGTGGTGGCCATCCATCACGCCAACAACGAGAGCGGGGTGATCCAGCCGATCGCCGAGGCGGCGCAGCTGGTGCGCGCGGCGGACGGCTGGCTGCACGTCGACGCCATCCAGTCGGCGGGCAAGATCCCGGTCGACATGCGGGTGCTGGACGCGGACTCGCTGACCCTGTCGGCGCACAAGCTGGGCGGGCCGCAGGGCGTCGGCTGCCTGGTGCTGAAGGCCGGGCGCGAGGCGGTGAAGATTCTGCACGGCGCCGGGCAGGAGCGCGGCCTGCGCGCCGGCACCGAGAACACGCCGGGCATCGTCGGCTTCGGCGTCGCCGCCGACTGCGCCGCGCGCGACCTGCCGGAGGCGACTGCGCACGCCGCGTGGCGGGACGCCGCCGAGGCGAAGGTCAAGGCGGCGGGGGCGACCATCATCGGCGAGGGCGCGCCGCGCCTGCCCAACACCCTGTTCATGGCGGTGGAGGGCTGGGACAGCCCGCAGCAGCTGATCACCCTCGACCTCGCCGGGGTGATGATCTCGGCCGGCAGCGCCTGCTCGTCGGGCAAGACCAAGCCGTCGAAGACCGTTCTGGCCATGGGGCTGGAGCCGCTGGCCACCGGGGCGGTGCGCATCTCGGGCGGCTGGGGCACGACCGAGGCGGACTGGGTCCGCTTCGCCGAGGCCTGGGTCGCCGCCTATCAGAAGCATGTCGCGCGCGTCAGTGAACGCGCGAAGGAAGTCGCGTAAGTCATGGCCGCCGTTAAGGAAACCGTCGACGCCGTTGCGGAGCTGGAGCGCTACAAGCACGGCTTCACCTCGGACATCGAGCAGGAGTTCGCGCCCAAGGGGCTGAACGCCGACATCGTCCGCTTCATCTCGGAGAAGAAGGGCGAGCCGGCGTGGATGCTGGAATGGCGGCTGGCCGCCTTCGAGCGCTGGCAGGCCATGGAGGAGCCGACCTGGGCGGCGGTGAAGTACGGGCCGGTCGACTATCAGGACCTGTACTACTACGCCGCGCCCAAGAAGAAGGCCGGGCCGAAGAGCCTCGACGAGGTCGATCCGGAGCTGCTCGAGGTTTACGCCAAGCTGGGCATCCCGCTGAAGGAGCAGGAGGTTCTGGCCGGGGTCGAGGGCGCGCCGAAGGTGGCCGTGGACGCCGTGTTCGACAGCGTCTCGGTGGTGACCACCTTCAAGAAGGAGCTGGCCAAGGCCGGGGTGATCTTCCTGCCGATGAGCGAGGCGATCCGCGAACATCCTGAGCTGGTGCGGCAATACCTCGGCTCGGTGGTGCCCGTGTCGGACAACTATTTCGCCGCCCTGAACAGCGCGGTCTTCTCGGACGGGTCGTTCGTCTACATCCCGCCGGGCGTGCGCTGCCCGATGGAGCTGTCGACCTATTTCCGCATCAACGCCAGCCAGACGGGGCAGTTCGAGCGGACCCTGATCATCGCCGACAAGGGCAGCTACGTTTCCTATCTCGAGGGCTGCACCGCGCCGATGCGCGACGAGAACCAGCTGCACGCCGCGGTGGTCGAGCTGGTCGCCCTGGACGACGCCGAGATCAAATATTCGACGGTGCAGAACTGGTACCCCGGCGACGCCGAGGGCAAGGGCGGCATCTACAACTTCGTCACCAAGCGCGCCGACTGCCGCGGCGACCGCTCGAAGGTGTCGTGGACCCAGGTCGAGACCG
>JAEYTA010000194.1 GCA_023434265.1 Pseudomonadota bacterium | reverse complement strand
GGGGGGGGGGGGGGCGGGGGGCCGGGGGCGGCGGGTTCCGGGGCGGGGGGGGGGGGGGGGGGCGCGGGCGAGGCCGCCGTTTTCGACCAAGGCCTCGACCGGGACGCCGACGCGGCGGTCGAGGTGGCGGGCCAGGGCGCGGTCGGCGGCGGCGCGCAGCTCGGCGGCGCGGGCCTTGATGGTCGGGCGCGGCAGCTGGGGCATGCGCGCGGCGGGCGTGCCGGGGCGCGGGCTGTAGGGAAAGACGTGGACGAAGGCGAGGCCGGCCTCGTCGACGAGCGAGACGAGGTTGTCGAAGGCCGCCTCGCTCTCGGTGGGGAAGCCGGCGATGAAGTCGGCGCCGAAGGCGACGTCGGGGCGGACGGCGCGGACGCGGTCGACGAGGCGCAGGGCGTCGGCGCGCAGGTGGCGGCGCTTCATGCGCTTGAGGATCAGGTCGTCGCCGTGCTGCAGCGACAGGTGCAGGTACGGCATCAGCCGGTTGTGCCCGGCGAAACAGGCCAGCAACTCGTCGTCGATCTCGGCGGCGTCGATGGAGGAGAGACGGAGGCGCGGCAGCTCGGGGACGAGGGTCAGGATGCGGCGCACCAGACGGCCGAGCGGCGGGCGGCCGGGCAGGTCGGCGCCCCAGCTGGTCAGGTCGACGCCGGTGAGGACGACCTCCTTCATCCCCTGCGCGGCCATGTCGCGCACCTGAGACACCACCGCTCCGGCCGGGACGGAGCGGCTGTTTCCCCGCCCATAGGGGATGACGCAGAAGGTGCAGCGGTGGTCGCAACCGGTCTGGACGGCGACGTGGGCGCGAACCCGGTCCTTCAGCGGCCGGGCGGTCGCCGGGGCGGCAGGCGCGGCGAAGATGTCGCCGACGGCGGCGCGCGGGATCGACGGGTCGAGGCGGTACGTCCCCGGCGCGGCCTTGGCGGCGTTGCCGATGACGCGAGTGACCTCCGGCATGGCGGCGAAGGTTCCGGGCTCGGTCTGGGCGGCGCAGCCGGTGACGAGGATGGGGGCGTCGGGGCGCTCGCGGCGGGCGCGGCGGATGGCCTGGCGGGCCTGACGCACCGCCTCGGCGGTGACGGCGCAGGTGTTGACCAGCACGGCGTCGGCGAGGCCGTCGGCCTGGGCCCGGGCGCGCATGGCCTCGCTGTCCAACGCATTGAGGCGGCAGCCGAAGGTGAGAACCTCGAGGCTCACAGGTCGAGGGCGCCGGTGCGCTCCACCTCGACGGGGCCGGTCATGAAGACGTGACCCGAGGCCTCGTCCCAGTCGATGGACAGGCGGCCGCCGTCGACGTCGACGGTCGCGGACCGGCCGGTCAGGCCGCGACGCGCGCAGGCGACCAGGGCCGCGCAGGCCCCGGTGCCGCAGGCCTTCGTCAGGCCGGCGCCGCGCTCCCACACCCGCAGCCGGATGTGGTCGGGGGCGAGGACGTGGGCGAAGCCGACGTTGACCCCCTCGGGAAACAGCGGGTGGTGTTCGATCAGCGACCCCGTGCCGCGCACGAAGCCGTCGTCGAGGCGGTCCGTGAAGAAGACGACGTGCGGATTGCCCATGGAGACGGCGCCGGGAGTGTGCACCAGCGGCGCGTCGATGGGGCCGACCTGCAATTCGATGCCGCGGGTGTCCATTTCCTCGGCGAGGGGGATTTCCGTCCAGCCGAGCCGCGGCGGCCCCATGTCCACGCGGACCCGGCCCTCCGGGGCGCGGGTGGCGACGGTGGGACCGGCCGCCGTGTCGATCACCACGCGGTCCTTGCCGGTCGCGCGCATCAGCACGTCGCCGACGCAGCGCAGGGCGTTGCCGCAGGTCTCGACGACGCCGCCGTCGGCGTTCCACACCCGCATGAAGGCGTCGGCCCCGTCGGACGGCTCGATGGCGATCAGCTGGTCGCAGCCCTGCCCCGTCGCCCGGTCGGCGATGGCGCGCGCCTGCTCGGCCGTGGGGGCGAACGGCGTCGAGAGCGCGTCGACGACGACGAAGTCGTTGCCGGCGCCGTTCATCTTGAGGAAGGGGCGGGCCATGGCGAGGGATATAGCGCCGCCCGGTTCCGTGCGCGAGCGACGCGCGTTATCGCTGCGTCATGGCCCAGACCGACTCCGCGCCGAGCCCCGTTCCCGAGAAGGCCGAAGGCCTGCGCCTCCGGGCGCGCATGCGCTACCTCTACCACGGCTCCTCGCCGGCGGCGGTGCGCTTCCGGCTGGCGGTGATCGTGGTCGACTTCGCCATCATCGCCTTCTTCCTGGCGGCGCCGATCCTGCGCGAGGCGGGCTGGGCCTTCTATGTGATCGACGTGATCGTGGCGATCGTGCTGATCGCCGACCTGACCGGCCGGGCGCTGGCGTACACCGACATCCGGGACTGGCTGAAGCGGCCGTCGACGTGGATCGACCTGTTCATCCTCGCCACCCTGCTGTTCCCCGTGTGGCTGAACAATTTCGGCTTCCTGCGCATGCTGCGGCTGTGGACCCTTCTGAGTTCGGACTTCTTCTGGCGCACCGTGGGCCGCAAGTTCGACGACACGCGGGTGGAGGAGATCACCCGCGCGCTGGCGGCGCTGGTGACCTTCGTGTTCGTGGCCACAGGCTTCGTCTACGCCACCTTCCGCGGCTACCACACCGACATCCACGGCTATCTGGACGCGCTGTATTTCACCGTCTCCAGCCTGACCACCACGGGCTATGGCGACATCACCCTGCCGGGGACGTGGGGGCGGCTGCTGTCGATCGTCATCATGCTGACCGGCATCACCCTGTTCGTGCGCCTGGCGCAGACCCTGGTGCGGCCGCACAAGGTGAAATTCCCCTGCCCCACCTGCGGCCTGCAGAAGCACGACCCCGACGCGGTGCACTGCAAGGCGTGCGGGGAGGTGCTGTGCATTCCCGACGAGGGGCATCACTAGGGGCGAGGGGCTAGGGGCTAGGGGTGAGGGCGACCGCGCGGGCCCCGCCTCCTCGACCGACGCCCGAAGGCTGAAGCGGGGCGCAAGGCTCGGGCTGGCGTCGCTCGCCCCTCGCCCCTCACCCCTCGACCCTCTCCGGATGACAAATCCGTAACCTCCGGCGGGCCCGCCTTGCCGCGACCCGGCCCGCCGGTAAGGTGCCGGCCGACATTCCGTCGGGGAACAGCCGCATGATCCGCACCGCCGCGCTCGCCGCGCTTCTCGCCACCTCCTGCCTGTCGAGCGTCGCCATGGCCCAAAGTTCGTCTCCGGCTTCCTCGTCGGCCGCGCCGGCGGCCGGCTTCGCCAGCTCGGAGGCGACCGACCCCTACATCTGGCTGGAGGAGGTCGAGGGCGCGCGGGCCATGGATTGGGTCGAGCAGCACAACGAACATTCGCTGGGCGTGCTGCGCGGCGACCCGCGCTTCGAGACCCTGCACGCCCAGGCGCTGGAGATCGTCGAGTCGCGCGACCGCATCCCGTCGCCGGGCTTCAATCGCGACGGCACCATCGACAACTTCTGGCAGGACGCCGAGCACGTGCGCGGGGTGTGGCGGACCACGACGCTGGACAGCTACCGCTCGGCCGAGCCGGAGTGGGAGACGGTGCTGGACTTCGACGCCCTGGCGGCGGCCGAGGGAGCCAACTGGGTCTACAAGGGCGCGACCTGCCTGCCGCCGGAGGAGACGCGGTGCCTGGTCATGCTGTCGGACGGCGGCAAGGACGCGGTGACCATCCGCGAGTTCGACCGCAGCACCGGGACCTTCGTCGAAGGCGGCTTCGTGCTGCCGGAGTCCAAGGGCGGAGCGAGCTGGATCGACGCCGACACCCTGCTGATCGCGCGCGACTTCGGGCCGGGCACGCTGACCAGTTCGGGCTACCCGATGGTGGTGAAGATCCTGAGGCGCGGCCAGACGGTCGACCAGGCGCAGACGGTGTTCACCGGCCGGCCGACCGACGTGTCGGTGTCGGGCTACAGCCTGCGCGACGCCGACGGGAACATCCGCGCGACCCTGATTAACCGCGGGATCAATTTCTACGAGAGCGAGACGCACCGGCTGAACGCCGACGGGACGACGACGCGGCTGGAGCTGCCGGCCAAGTCGAGCATCAACGCCCTGGTGCAGGGCCAGCTGGTGGTGACCACCGACCAGGACTGGACCGCGCCCTCGGGTCAGGAATTCCGGACGGGCGACGTCATCGCCTGGGACCTCGAGCGCTGGCTGGCCGATCCGGCGACGCCGGCGCAGCTGGTCATCCGCCCGGGCGAGCGCGACGCGGTGCAGGGCATCAGCAACACCCGCAACAAGCTGGTGGTCGCCATGACCGAGAACGTGCGCGGGGCGGTCTACGTCTACGAGCCCAACCCGGCCGGCGAGTGGTCGCGGACGCGGCTGGATCTGCCGGAGAACGTGACGGTCGGCGTCGGCTCGGCCAGCGAGCAGAACGACCAGGTGTTCGTCAGCGTGGCCGGCTACCTGAATCCGTCCAGCCTGTACCTGGCAGACGCCGCGACGGGCGAGGCCGGGGTGGTCAAGGAGCTGCCGGCCAAGTTCGACGCCGGGGGGCTGACCGTCGAGCAGTTCGAGGCGCGCTCGGCCGACGGGACGATGATCCCTTATTTCGTGGTCCATCGCGAGGCCATGCCGCTGGACGGGTCGAACCCGACGCTGCTGTACGGCTACGGCGGCTACCAGGTGTCGCTACTGCCCGGCTATTCGGCCACGGTCGGCAAGCTCTGGCTGGAGCGCGGCGGGGTCTATGTCGTGGCCAACACGCGCGGCGGCGGCGAGTTCGGGCCGCGCTGGCACCAGGCGGCGTTGCAGGAGAACCGCCAGCGGGCGCACGAGGACTTCCAGGCGGTGGCCGAGAACCTGATCGCGCGCGGGATCACCAGCCAGCCGCGCCTGGGGATCATGGGCGGCTCGCAGGGCGGCCTGTTCATGGGGGCGATGCTGACCCAGCGCCCGGACCTGATCAACGCGGCGGTGATCCAGGTGCCGCTGTTCGACATGTTGCGCTTCCACCGCCTGCTGGCCGGCCACAGCTGGATCGCGGAGTACGGCGACCCGGACATCCCCGAGCAGCGGGCCTGGATCGAGCAGTATTCGCCCTACCAGCGGCTGGCCGCCGGCCAGCCCTATCCGGAGGTGTTCATCCACACCTCGACCAAGGACGACCGGGTGCATCCGGGCCACGCCCGCAAGGCGGCGGCGCGGCTGGAGGAGCTGGGCTACGACGTGCTGTTCTACGAGAACACCGACGGCGGCCACGCGGCCGGCGCCAACCTGCGCGAGACCGCCCGGCGGCTGGCGCTGGAGTACACCTATCTGACGCGGCGGCTGATGGATCAGCCGGCCGAGTAGGATTCACATTCCTCCCCCCGCAGGGGGAGGGGACCGCGAAGCGGTGGAGGGGGCGATCCATCCACCGGCGCTCGCGGTCAGAACCCCCTCCACCATCCTCCGGATGGTCCCCCTCCCCCTGCGGGGGAGGAATTTGAAGCGCGGAGCCTGCAATGAACCGACTGATCCTGTCCGCCGCCCTTCCCGCGTTGGTGCTCGCCGCCGCCCCGGTCCTGGCCCAGACCGGCGATCCGATGGACCAGGCGCACTACGCCACGCCGCGCGCGCGGAATCTGGCGCATCTGCAGCCCGTGCAGCTTCCCGGACCCCACTTCCCCGCCGACCTGACCCCGGCCGGGGTGCGGGCGGCGGACGATCACCTGGCGCTGGAAGAGGTGGACGGGGCCGAGGCGATGGCCTTCGTGCGGGCCGAGAACGAGCGGTCGCTGGCGGCCCTGACCGGGGACCCGCGCTACGAGACCTTCCGCCAGCAGGCCGAGGCGATCCTGACGGCGACGGACCGCATTCCCTCGCCGTCGTTCCTCGGGGACGGCATCGGGAATTTCTGGCAGGACGCGGCCAATCCGAAGGGGGTGTGGCGGCGCACGACGCTGGACTCCTACCGCTCGGACGACACGCACTGGGAGACGCTGATCGACGTCGACGCCCTGGCGCGCGCCGAAGGCGTGGACTGGGTGTGGAAGGGCGCCGACTGCCTTGCGCCGGACGAGACGCGCTGCCTGGTCTATCTGTCCGACGGCGGCAAGGACGCGGTGGTGGTGCGCGAGTTCGACACCACGACGAAGGCCTTCGTGGATGGCGGCTTCGTGCTGCCGGAGGGCAAGCATCGCATCGAATGGCTGGACCGCGACACCCTGCTGGTGGCGACGGACTTCGGGCCGGGGACGCTGACCGAGAGCGGCTACCCCTACATCGTCAAGGCGCTGAAGCGCGGACAAGAGCTGGCGCAGGCGACCGAGGTCTATCGCGGCGAGCAGGGCGACGGTGGGTATGGCGTGAGCCCGAGCGTGTTCCGCGATCGGACCGGCGCCGTGCAGGCGGTGCTGATCACGCGCCCGCTCGACACCTTCCGGTCCGAGACCTGGGAGCTGGTCGACGGCTCGCCGGTGAAGCTGGACCTGCCGGAACGCGTCAGCGTCTACGGGGTCCAGGGCGGGTCGTTCATCCTGTCTCCGGACGAGGACTGGTCCCGACCCGGCCGCGACTACAAGGCCGGCTCCCTGCTCGCGATCTGCATCTCGTGCGTGCGGGCCACGGGCGACGCGGTTCCGATCTCCAACCAGGCCGACACCCTCTTCGTGCCGACGGATCGTCAGTCGATCGGAGGCGTCCGGGTGATGCACGACCG
This sequence comes from Pseudomonadota bacterium, assembly GCA_023434265.1. GTDB lineage: Bacteria > Pseudomonadota > Alphaproteobacteria > Caulobacterales > Caulobacteraceae > Brevundimonas. The sequence continues at coordinate 15,312 of JAEYTA010000194.1, read as the reverse complement.
CGTCGTGGTGGCCATTTCCGACAATGTCGTCGGCCGCCTCGCCGTGTTCCAGAACCGCGGGGAGTTCGGCTGGCCGCGCACCGATGTCGCTGTGCCCGAAAACCTCGACGTCTCGCTGGGCGATTCGTCGAAATCGCGAGGCGAGGTTTTCGTATCGACCCAAGGCTTCCTGACGCCGCCGACGCTGGGCCTCGCCGATGTGGGAGCGGGATCGCTGGAGACCCTCCGCACCGCCCCCGCCCGCTTCGACGCCTCGACCCATGTGGTCGAGCAGTTCGAGGCGACCTCGAGCGACGGGACCAAGATCCCCTACTTCGTCGTCCGCCCGCGCGAGCTGATCATGGACGGCCATGCGCCGACGATCATCTACGGCTACGGCGGCTTCCAGGTGTCGAAGCCGCCGGCCTACATCCCCGAGATGGGCAGGCTGTGGCTCGAGAACGGCGGGGTCTACGTCAACGCCAACATCCGAGGCGGCGGCGAGTTCGGGCCGGACTGGCACCAGTCGGTGCTGAAGGAGAACCGGCAGCTGGCCTTCGACGACTTCGCGGCGGTGGCGCGCGACCTGCACGAGCGGGGCATCACCTCGCCCCGGCGCACCGGCATCTACGGCCGTTCGAACGGCGGGGTGCTGACCTCGGTGGCGATGACGCAGCATCCGGAGCTGATCAATGCGGCGGTGATCGAGAGCCCGCTGATCGACATGCTGCGCTACCACGAACTGCCCGCCGGGGCCTCGTGGATCGGCGAGTACGGCGACCCGCGCATCCCCGAGGAGGCGGCGTATATCGCCCGCTATTCGGCCTACCAGCAGCTTCGTCCGGATGCGGACTATCCGCGCGTCTACATCACCACCAACACCCGCGACGACCGGGTGCATCCGGGCCATGCGCGCAAGTTCGCGGCGCGGCTGGGCGAGATGGGCCACGACCACCTCTATTACGAGGAGACGGCGGGCGGGCACTCCAACGACGCCGACCCGATCGCCAACGCCCGCCGCTGGGCGCGGCATTACGTGTATCTGGCGCAGCAGCTGATGGATTGACCCGACGCTTCCTTCTCCCCTCGGGGGAGAAGGTGGGCGGCGGAGCCGTCCGGATGAGGGGGAGGTCGAGAACAAGCGGGCTGTCAGCGAGTCTGTGGCGAACAGCCCCCTCATCCGTCTCGCTCCGCGAGCCACCTTCTCCCCCAAGGGGAGAAGGAAATCAGGCCGCCTTCAGCGCCTTCTTCTTCGGCCTGTCGGCCTTGCCGGCCTTCTTGCCGGCCTTGGCCGCCTTCTTCGCCTCCCGCTCGGCCTTCTTCGCGGCCTTGGCCTCGGCCTTCGCCTTGAGCGGGGCGGCGTCGGCTTCGCCGGCCAGGGCGGAGAGGAGATCAAGGAAGGCGCCGCGCCTGCCCTTGGGCAACAGGGCCATGATGCGCTTGTCGGCGGCCTCGACGCGCGGCCGCGCCGCCGCCAGCGCCGCCTCCCCCGCCGCCGACAGGCGCACCGCCTTGGCGCGGGCGTCGATGGCGGAACGTTCGCGCTCCAGCAGGCCCTTGGTCGTCATGCGGGCGACGAGGTCGGCGAGGGTGGAGCGGTCGATACCGGTGGCGCGGACCAGGTCGGTCTGGGTCAGACCGGCCTTGCGAGCCGCCGCCTCGAGCACGGCGAACTGGCGCTGGGTCAGGCCGTCGGGGCCGGCCTCCTCGGTGTAGATGTCGAGCGCCAGCTGCAGGGCGCGGTGCATCAGATGGCTGGGCGAGCCGTCGAGGCCGTGCGGCCGCTTCGCCTTGTCGCCGGACTTGACCATGAACCGTATCCCCTCGGTCGCCGCCCAGAGCTAGCAGCCGCGCTTTACGGTTTGACGACGGACCCTCAGGGGGCGGTGTCCGGCTGGCTGGGCGCGGTCGGGTCGGCGGGCTCCTCCGACGAGACCAGGTTTCTCATGATCAGCGGGATCTGCGACAGGCCGAAGGCCGAGGAGGCGATCCACAGCACCCCGCGGAAGCTGACCCAGACGTCGGCCGGGTCGGTTTCGGGGCGGCCGATCAGGCCGGCGGCCCAGGCCACCAGCGCCTCGCTGCGGACCAGTTCGTTCACCACCGCGACGACGGCGAAATAGATGCCGTAGCGCACGGTCAGGATGCGCCAGGCGCGGTCGTTGATCGGGATCACCGTGCCGAGCAGGGCCTTGAGCGGCTTCTTGCCCATCCACGTCCCGCCGAGCAGGGCGACGGCGAGGGAGGCGTTGAGCGCCGTGACCTTCAGCTTCACCCAGAGGTCGTCCTGGGTCAGCAGGGTGAGCAGGCCGAAGACGAGGGCGAAGCCGCCGACCAGCAGGGGCATGAGAGCCAGCCGCTTCTCGACGATCAGGCCGATGGCGACGCCGATCGCCGAACCGGCGACCAGCGCCCAGGTGGCGTGGACCAGGGCCTCGTCGCCGGGCAGGCCGCGGGCGACGCGGAAGAAGACGAAGACGGCGGCGAAGGCCAGCAGGCCGCCGAAGTCCACGGCCTGGCGGACGCCGGAGTGGGATTTGCTCTCGCTCATACGCGGTCCTCGAGCCCGACCAGCGAGCGGGAAAAGGCCCGCGCGTCGAACGGTTGCAGGTCGTCGATCCCCTCGCCGACGCCGATCAGCTTGATCGGGGCGTCCGAGGCCTGGGCCACCGGCACCAGCACGCCGCCGCGGGCGGTGCCGTCCAGCTTGGTCATGACGATGCCGGAGACGTAGGCGGTGCGGCCGAAGATCTTCTCCTGCTCCAGGGCGTTGCGGCCGACGGTGGCGTCGAGCACCAGCAGGGTCTCGTGCGGGGCGTCGGCGTCGATCTTCTTCAGCACGCGGACGATCTTGAGCAGTTCGTCCATCAGCTGCGACTTGTTCTGCAGCCGGCCGGCGGTGTCGATGAGGACGACGTCGAAACCCTCGGCCTTCGCCCGGGTGTAGGCGTCGAAGGCGAGGCCGGCGGGATCGGCGCCGTCGCGGCGGCTCTCGAACGTCGCCCCGGCGCGCTCGGCCCAGACCTTCAGCTGCTCGCGGGCGGCGGCGCGGAAGGTGTCGCAGGCGACGATCATCACCTTGGCCCCCTGGGCGGTCAGGTCGGCGGCGATCTTGCCGAGGGTGGTGGTCTTGCCCGAGCCGTTGACCCCGACGAACAGGGTGACGAAGGGCTTCGGCCCGGCGAGCGGCTCGTAGCGGGCTTCATGGCCGATCAGTTCGGCGGTCACGGCCTCGGCCAGGGCCTCCTTGACCTCGCGCTCGTCGGCGCCGGCGGTGAAGCGCAGCTCGCGGAAGCGCTCGACGATCCGGTCGGCGGCGGCGGGGCCGAGGTCGCTCTCCAGCAGGTGCTCCTCGAGCTGTTCGAGGGCGCGTTCGCTGAGCGGCTCCCTGACGAAGGCGGAGACGACCTGGTCGGTCATCTGCTTCGAGGAGCGGCTGAGGCCCTCGGTCAGGCGGGAGAACCAGCCCTTTTTCGGCGTTTCGTTCATGAACCCGCTTTAGCGGCCAAGGGTTTGCAGGTCACGGCCAATCGTGGCGAGCCCGCGCCTTTGGCCCTATACGAGCTTGACCGCAGGAAGGACCGCGCGCCTTGGCCGACTCTCCCCCGTTCCACTCCCCCGCCTCGCACGGCTTCGTGCGCGTGGCCGCGGCCACCCCGGTGGTGCACACGGCCGACCCCGTGGCCAACGCCGAGGAACACCTCGTCCTGATCGAACGGGCGGCGGGCGAGGGGGTGGAGCTGCTGCTGTTCCCCGAGTTGAGCCTGTCCGCCTACGCCATCGACGACCTGGTCATGCAGGGGGCGCTGCTCGACGAGGTCGAACGGCAGATCGCGCGGCTGGCGGAGGCGACGGCCGAAGCCGGGCTGATCGCCGTGGTCGGGGCCCCGCTGCGCCGCGACGACCGGCTGTACAACTGCGGCGTGGTGCTGGGGAACGGCCGCATTCTGGGGGTCACGCCCAAGACCTATCTGCCGAACTATCGGGAGTACTACGAGAAGCGCTGGTTCTCGGCCGGCGGCGACGTGTCCAGTCAGGACGGCGACCTGACGGTGGCCGGCGAGCCGGTGCCGTTCGGGGTGGACCTGCTGTTCGAGGCCGCCAACCGGCCGGGCTTCGTCTTCGCGGTGGAGATCTGCGAGGACTACTGGGCCCCGCTGCCGCCGTCGACGCGGCAGGCGCTGTCGGGGGCCCGCATCCTGCTCAACCTGTCGGCCTCGAACATCGTCATCGGCAAGGCCGACGAACGCGCCCTGCTGTGCGCCAGCCAGTCGGCGCGGGCCATGGCGGCCTATGTCTTCGCCGCCTCGGGCTGGGGCGAGTCGACCACCGACCTGGCGTGGGACGGGCAGGCGACGATCCACGAACTGGGCGCCTGCCTGGCCAGCGGCGAGCGCTTCGCCCTGGAGAGCCATCTGACCGTGGCCGACGTGGACGTGGAGCGGATCGGGCTGGACCGGCTGCGCAACGGCACCTTCGCCGACTGCGCCCGCGACGAACTGGACGGGTACGTCTTCGAGCGGGTGCTGTTCGAGGCGCGCGACGAAGGGCGGGAGGGCGAGCTGATCCGGCCGCTGGATCGCTTCCCCTTCGTGCCCGACGACGCGGCGCGGCTGGACCAGGACTGCTACGAGGCCTTCAACATCCAGGTGCAGGGGCTGATGCGCCGGATGAAGGCGACCAATGGCGAGCGCATCGTCATCGGCGTCTCGGGCGGGCTGGATTCGACCCATGCCCTGCTGGTGGCGTGCCGGGCCTTCGACCGGCTGGGCCTGCCGCGCTCGGGCATCCTCGGCTACACCCTGCCCGGCTTCGCCACCTCGGAAGGGACAAAGTCGAACGCCTGGGCGCTGATGAAGGCGCTGGGCGTGACCGGCGAGGAGATCGACATCCGGCCGACGGCGATGACGATGCTGGAGGGCATCGACCATCCGTTCGCGAAGGGCGAGCCGGTGCACGACATCACCTTCGAGAACGTGCAGGCGGGGCTGAGGACCGACTATCTGTTCCGGCTGGCCAACCGGAACGCCGCCTTCGTGCTGGGCACCGGGGACCTGTCGGAACTGGCCTTGGGCTGGGCTACCTACGGCGTCGGCGACCACATGAGCCACTACAACGTCAACGGCGGGGTGGCGAAGACGCTGATGCGCCACCTGATCCGCTGGGTGGCGGACCGCGAGGTGGTGGGGGCCGAGGTCTCGCCGGTGCTGCGCGACATTCTCGGCCAGGAGATCTCGCCGGAGCTGGTGCCGTCGAAGGACGGCAAGCTGCAGTCGACGGAGGGGACGGTGGGGCCCTATCCGCTGAACGACTTCTTCCTGTTCCACCTGACCCGCTACGGGCTGAAGCCGTCGAAGGTGGCGTATCTGGCGCACCAGGTATGGAAGGACGCCGCGCGCGGGTCGTGGCCGGCGGGGACGCCGGAGGCCGAGAAGGTCGAATACGACCTGGCGACCATCAAGGCGTGGCTGCGGAAATTCCTCGTGCGCTTCTTCCAGACCGCCCAGTTCAAGCGCTCGGCCCTGCCGAACGGGCCGAAGGTCGTCACCGGCGGCTCGCTCAGCCCGCGTGGCGACTGGCGGGCGCCGTCGGACAGCACGGCGCGGGTGTGGCTGGACGAGCTGGAGGCGAACGTTCCGGGCGCCTGATCAGGCGAGGATCGCCGCCATTAGGAGGAGAGGGCTCAGGGGCAGCGTGACCCGGACGACGGGTACGAACCGCCGGGTATGGGCGTCGAGCGTGCGATAGTCGCGAGAGTACAGGACCGGGAGGTCGATACCCTTCCAGGGACCGGAAAAGCCGTGGCCCAGGCCGAGCAGGGTCGGCGTCGTCGCCGGCAGGTCCGCGGTTTGTCTGAGCGCGTGGACCCGCAGGTCGAGGTAAACGATCAGGACGACAGTGACGGTCCAGCCCACGGCGCTGGCCGCGAACAACAAATCGTCCAGCCCGGCGATCAGTCCACCTCCCCGAGGAACGGGAAGATCGCGGCCTTGGCTGCGGGCTCGTCGAGCATGGGGGCGTGGCCGACGCCGGGGACCTCGACGACGTCCATCTTCGGGGCGCGCTTCTGCATCTTCGCGGCGATGGCCGGGCTGAGCAGGTCGGAGGTCTCCCCGCGCACCAGCAGGACGGGGCGGCCGCGGGCGAGGCGGCCGAACATGGGCCACAGGCTGGGGACCAGCGCCTTGGTCCCGGCCGCCCTGATCGGGACCATGATATCGGGGTCGTAGTCGAGGATCGGCGCGCCGTCGGGCCCCTCGGTGAACACCCGGCGGGCGAAGGCGGCCCAGTCGGCGTCGGTGTAGTGCGGGAAGGCGACCTCGTTGATGCGGCGGGCGTAGGCGGCGGCCTCGGCCCAGGTCGGCGTCTCGACCGGCTGGCCGGTGTAGGCGGCGATGCGGGCGAGGCCCTCCTTCGCCACCTCGGGGCCGACGTCGTTGATGATGGCGGCGGCGATGACCTTCGAGCGGATCGCCGCCAGCGCCATGGTGATCAGCCCGCCCATGGAGGTGCCGAGGAAGACGGCGCGCTCGATGCCGGCCTGTTGCATCAGGTCCAGCACGTCCCTGGCATAGGTCGCCGGCTGGTAGGTCATCGGGTCGGGAGCCCGGTCGGAGCGGCCGCGGCCGCGCACGTCGATGGCCAGCACGCGGCGGCCGGACTGGGCGATCAGCGGGGCGATGGCCTCGAAGTCGGCCGAGTTGCGGGTCAGGCCGTGGATGGCGATGACCGGCAGCTTCGCCGGGCCGGCGGCGGCCGCGTAGTCGCGGGCGTAGAGGCGAAGGCCGTCGGCGCTGGTCCAGCGGCGGTCGACGAAGGCGGTCATGCGGGGCTCCGGAACGGTCGGCGGCGCAGGTTAATTCATCGGGCGGCGAAATCCACCCGACGGGACCTGACGCGACTCAGTGCCCCAGCAGGTCGCGGACGAAGGCGTCGAGATCGCCGCCCTCGAAGCGGAATCCCGGCACGCCGGCGCGGCGCGCGGCCTCGAGGTCGGTTTCCTGGTCGCCGATCAGGAAGCTCTTCGCCGGATCGATGTGGTGGTCGGCGACGGCGCGCAGGATCATGCCGGGGTTGGGCTTGCGGTCCGGGTGATCGGGATGGCGCCAGCGCTCGTCGCGGGCTTCGGCGTGGAAGGGGCAGGCGTAGACCGCGCCGAGCCGCGCCCCGCCGGCCGCGAAGCGGCGCACCAGCAGATCGTTGAAGGCCTTCATCTGCGTCTCGGTGAACAGGCCGCGCGCCACGCCGGACTGGTTGGTCACCACCACGCAGAGATAGCCCAGCCGGTTCAGCCGCCCCACGGCGGCGACGGCGCCGGGGACGATGCGCAGGTGCTCTTCGAGATGGGGGTAGCCGGTGTCCTCGATCAACACGCCGTCGCGGTCGAGGAACACGGCCGGGACGCCGGTGCTCATGGGCGCCGGGCATACTTCGCCGCACGGCTCCGTTGCAATCCCTCACCCGATGTGACCCGTGGGGGTTTGCCGGAGAGGCGGGCGGTTTGGTAGGGAGCGCCCCACCTCGCGGCGCGTTCGACTCGCGCCGACCCCCGCGCCCGCGCGACCGGAGACAGCCTCCCATGACCATTCCTTTCATCGACCTTCAGGCCCAGCGCCTGCGTCTGGCCGGGAAGATCGAGGCCGCCGTCGCCGAGGCCGTCGTGGGCGGCGCCTGGGTGATGGGCCCGCAGGTCAGGCAGTTCGAGAAGGAGCTCGCCGCCTTCGGGCAGGCCAAGCACGCGCTGGGCTGCGCCAACGGCACCGACGCCCTCGCTCTGCCGCTGATGGCCTGGGGGATCGGCCGCGGCGACGCGGTCTTCGTGCCGTCCTTCACCTTCGCCGCCACCGCCGAGATCGTGCCGTGGTTCGACGCCGAGCCGGTGTTCGTCGACGTCGACGCGAAGACCTACAACATGGACCCGGCCCACCTCGAGGCCGCCATCGAAGCGACGCTGGCGGAAGGCCGGCTGAAGCCGCGGGTGGTCATCGCCGTCGACCTGTTCGGCCAGCCGGCCGACTATCCGGCGATCAGGGCGATCTGCGACAGGCACGGCCTGAAGCTGATCTCGGACTCGGCCCAGGGCTTCGGCTGCACCGTCGGCGGCGAACATCCGCTGAAGTGGGCCGACATCACCACCACCAGCTTCTTCCCGGCCAAGCCGCTGGGCTGCTACGGCGACGGCGGGGCGGTGCTGACCAACGACGACGAACTGGCCCAGCTGATCGACTCGATCCGGGTGCACGGCAAGGCGGTCGAGGTCGACCTGAAGGACCGCGTGTTCGAGCACGAGACCAAATACCTGAACATGCGCATCGGCCTGAACAGCCGGCTGGACACCATCCAGGCGGCGGTGCTGATCGAGAAGCTGAAGGTGTTCGGCGAGGAGATCGAATGGCGCAACCGCATCGCGGCCCGCTACAACGACGGCCTGCGCCCGCACGTGGCGGCGGTTCCGGACGTGCCGGCCGGCAACGTCTCGAACTGGGCCCAGTACACCATCGAGCACGAGGATCGCGACGGCCTGGCCGCCCACCTGAAGGCGCAGGGCGTGCCTACGGCGGTCTATTACCCCATCCCGCTGCACCTGCAGCCGGCCTACGACATGTACCCGCGCGGACCGCAGGGACTGCCGGTCACCGAACGGCTCAAGGACCGGGTGATCAGCCTGCCGATGCACTCGGACCTCGACGAGGCGACCCAGGACCGCATCATCGCCGCCGTGGTCTCGTTCAAGGGATAAGCCGATGACCCAGCACCAGCCGGTCCTGAAGTTCGGCGTCGCCGGAGCGGGGGTGATGGGACGCAACCACGCCCGGGTGTTGTCGGACATCCGCGACGTCGAGCTGACCCATGTCTTCGACCCCGACTCGGTGACCGCCGAGGGCGTGGCCGCCGCCTATGGCGCGGCGCCGGTGACCACCGCCGACGACTTCGTGGCGGCCGGGCTGGACGCGGCCGTGGTGGCGACGCCCAACCGCACCCACGCCGACCTGACCGTGGCCCTGCTCGAAAAGGGCGTGCACGTGCTGGTCGAGAAGCCGATCGCCGCCACCGTCGCCGACGCGCGCCGCATGATCGACGCGGCCAGCGCCAACGGCCGGGTGCTGATGGTCGGCCAGGTCGAGCGCTTCAATCCGGCGGTCGAGGCGGTCAAGCGGGCCATCGCCGGCGACGACGTCATCTCGATCCAGATCACCCGCGTCGGCCCCTTCCCGCCGCGCATGGGCGAGGTGGGGGTGGTCATCGACCTGGCGGTGCACGACATCGACATCATCCGCCACCTGACCGACTCGGAGATCGCCGAGGTGCAGCCGCAGCTGGCCCGCACCAAGGCCGAGCGCGAGGACACCGCCCTGCTGCAGTTCCGCCTGCAGAACGGGACCATCGCCCACATCACCACCAACTGGGTGACCCCCTACAAGGTGCGGACGCTGCAGGTGGCGACGATGAACCGCTTCGTGGTCGCCGACCTGATCACCCGCCAGGTCACCGAATATTTCGGCCAGCAGCCGGACGGCAGCTATTCGACCCGCGGCGTGATGAGCTGGCCGGCCGAGCCGCTGAAGCGAGAGCTGGAGGAATTCGCCCGCGCCATCCGCACCGGCGAGCCGCCGGCGGTCACCGGCGAGGACGGGCTGCGCAATCTGGAAGTGGCGCTGAGGTGCCTGGGAGAGGGCTGATCAGCCGAGAGCGCTGCGGATGTCCGTCTGCGCGAAGTCGTCGCCGACGTAGAGCAAGGGGCAATCGTACATCTCGGCCAAGGCGTAGCTGAAGCTGTCGCCGTAATTCAGGCCGGCGCGGTGAAACCCCTTGCCCCACCGGCGATAGGCATCGGCCGCGCGCTCGGCGAACTCGACATCGACCTCCTCAATGGTCAGATCGAGCGCCCCCATGACGTCGTCGAGTTCCGCCACCACCTGCTTCCGGCTCGCCACGATCAAGGTCTCGGCGAGGGTCGCGGCGGACATGATCAGTTCGGCGCGAGTCAGGACATCGGCGCACCGATCCCCCAAGGGTCGCCGCGCGACCACCTCGATCAAGGCCGAGCTATCGAGTGCGATCACCCGGGCAGACCGTCGTCGCCGTAGAGAAAGTCGGCGCTTCGGGCCGCATCAAACCCGGGCTCGAACTTGCCCGCCGCCGCAGCCTGCGCCTCGCGGATGACCTGCATGCGTTCTTCAGGCGTCAGAACGCGCTTTGGTCTGGCTGCGGTGATCCGCGCAACCCGTCGGCCGTTTCGCGTCAGGAACACGTCACGACCTCCTTCGGCCTGTCGCACGAGGGCGGTCAGGCGAGCCTTGGCTTCAGAAACAGGGACCTCGAGCATGTGAGGATTATGGACCATCGTATGGTCCAATTCAATGTCAGCCCTGGACCACCTGCATCGACAGCCACTCCGCCACCATGGCCGGCTTGTCGGCGCCCTCGATCTCCACCGTCAGCTCGTGCTTGAGCAGCCAGCGGCCGCCGCCCTTGTCCTCGGCGGAGAGAAGCTTGAAGCGGCCGCGCACCTTCGAACCGGCCGGCACGGGGGCGAGGAAGCGGAGCTTGTCGAAGCCGTAGTTGAGCCCCATGGCCACGCCGGCCAGCGGCGGCACGCAGTCGTAGGACATGGCCGAGGCGAGGCTGAGGGTGAGGAAGCCGTGGGCGATGGTCCCGCCCAGCGGGGTGGCCCTCGCCGCCTCGGGGTCGACGTGGATGAACTGGCGGTCCTCGGTGACCTCGGCGAAGGCGTCGATGCGGGCCTGATCGATGTCGAACCAGCGGCTGACGCCGATCTCCTGTCCGATGAGGCCCGGCAGGTCGGCGACGGGAACGGGGGTTCCCTGGCGTTCGGTGCGGCTCATGCGGCCTTCCTCCACTCGGCGGGGTCGAAGCGGTCCTCGATGATGGCCGAGAACAGGGCGGGGTCGATGTTGCCGCCCGACAGGACCACGGCGGTGGTGCGGTCGCGGGCCTCGACCTTGCCGGCCAGCAGGGCGGCGAGCGACACCGCGCCGCCGGGCTCGACCACGAGCTTGAGGGTGCGGAAGGCGGTGCGCACCGCCTCGGCCACCTCGACATCGCTGACGGTGACCACCTGCTTCAGACGGCGGTTGATGGGGAAGGTCAGCTCGCCCGGACGGTCGGTCATCAGGGCGTCGCAGATGGTGCCGGGCGCCGGGGCGTGGGTCAGGCGCTCGCCGGCGGCCATGGACAGTTCGGTGTCGTTGTAGTCCCGCGGCTCCACCCCGATCACCGGCGTGTCGGGCGACAGGGCGGCCATCGACAGGTTGATTCCGGCGATCAATCCTCCGCCGGAGGTCCCGCACAACAGTTGATCGATCCGGGCACCGACGGACTCCGCCTGCTCGAGGATCTCCAGCCCCGTGGTGCCCTGGCCCTCGATCACGAAGGGGTCGTCGAAGGGGCGGACCAGCACGCTGCCACGGGTGGCGGCGATCTCCTCGCCGATGGCCTCGCGGCTTTCGCTGTAGCGGTCATACATGCGCACCTCGCCGCCGAAGGCGATGACGCCCTCGACCTTCACCTTCGGACTGTCGGCCGGCATGACGATGACGGCCGAGGTCCCCATCATGCGGGCGGCGCAGGCCACGGCCTGGGCGTGGTTGCCCGAGGAATAGGCGACCACCCCGCGCTGCAGCTCCTCGGGCGTCAGGCGGCTGATGCGGTTGTACGCCCCGCGGAACTTGAAGGCTCCGGCGCGTTGCAGGGTCTCGGCCTTGAGCAGCACCCGGCCGCCGAGCCGTTCGTTCAGCGCCGGGCTCTCGATCAGCGGCGTGCGGACGGCGTGGCCGGAGAGCTGGCGGGCGGCGTCCTTGACGCCTTCGAAGGAAGCGGTGTGCATGGTCAAGCCATACCCCTTCCTCCCCCGCAGGGGGAGGGGGCCGCCGGCACGGCGGTGGAGAGGAGAAGGGCGCAGACTGGCCGGGATGTCAGACGTCCTTCGCCCCCTCCACCATGCTTCGCATGGTCCCCCTCCCCCCGCGGGGGAGGAATGGGCTAGCGTCCCGGGATGAGCCGACTGATCCTCGCCATCGACCAGGGCACGACCTCGACCCGGGCCATCGCCTTCGAATGCACCGCCGGGGGCGCGCTGCGGCCCGTGGCGGTGAGCCAGATCGAGCTGGCGCAGCACTTTCCGCATCCCGGCTGGGTCGAACACGACGCCGCCGAAATCTGGAGCGCGACGCTGCAGACCTGCCGCGAGGTGGTGCGCAAGGCCGGCGGGGTCGGGCGCTTCGCGGGCGTCGGCCTCACCAACCAGCGCGAGACGGCGGTGCTGTGGGACGCCGCGACCGGCGAGCCGCTGCACCGGGCCATCGTCTGGCAGGACCGGCGCACGGCGGACGCCACCGGGCGGCTGGCGGCGGCCGGCCACGAGCCGACCGTGCAGGCGGCGACGGGGCTGATCCTCGACCCCTATTTCTCGGCATCGAAGTTCGCCTGGCTGCTGGACGCCGTGCCGGGGGCGCGGGAACGGGCGGCGCGGGGCGAGGTGAGGCTGGGCACCATCGACAGCTGGCTGGTGTGGAAGCTGACCGGCGGGCGGAGCCACGTCACCGACGCCACCAACGCCAGCCGCACCTCGCTGATGGATCTGTCGACGCGGGAATGGCGACCGGACCTGGCGGAGTTGTTCGGCGTGCCGATGGCGGCCCTGCCGGAGATCCGCAGCTGCGCCGACCGGCTCGGCGACTGCGATCCGTCGCTGCTGGGCGCGGCCCTGCCGATCCACGGCGCGGCCGGAGACCAGCAGGCGGCGCTGGTCGGGCACGGGGCGCTGAAGGCCGGCGACGCCAAGATCACCTACGGCACCGGCGCCTTTCTGGTGGCCAACGTCGGTCCGGCGCCGGTGGCCTCGACCAGCCGGCTGCTCGGCACGCTGGGCTATGCAGCGGGCTGGCAGGTCGCCTGGGCCCTGGAGGGTTCGATCTTCTCGGCCGGCTCGGCGATCCAGTGGCTGCGCGACGGCCTGCACGCCATTTCGGAGTCGCGCCAGTCCGAGGCGATGGCCACGGGGCTGAAGGACAACGGCGGGGTCTATCTGGTTCCGGGCTTCACCGGTCTCGGCGCGCCGTGGTGGGAGCCGGAGGCGCGCGGCACGATCACCGGCCTGACCCGCGACAGCGGCCCGGCGCATCTGGTGCGGGCGGCGCTGGAGAGCCTGGCCTACCAGACCCGCGACCTGCTCGACGCCCTGGCGAAGGACGGGGCGCCGCGGCTGTCGGTGCTGAAGGTCGACGGCGGGGTGACGGCCAACGCCTTCGCCATGCAGTTCGTCGCCGACGTCTGCGAGGTGACGGTCGAGCGACCGGCCTTCCAGGAGATGACGGCGCTGGGCGCGGCCAGGCTGGCGGCGCTGGGCGTGGGGCTGATCGACGATCTGGAGGACCGGCCCGTCGAGGCGCCGGCGCGGTGGGAGCCGCGCATGGGGGCGGACGAGCGCGACGCCCTGCTGGAGGGCTGGCGGCGGGCGGTGAAGGCCGCCATCATCGCCGCCCGATGAGCCAGACCGACCTCGCCGACCCGCAAGCGACCTTCTCCGGCACCCGCGAGGTCGACCCGCGCCACGCGCTGAACGAGACGCGGCTGTCGGCGTGGATGGCCGACAACGTCATGGGCTTCACCGGCCCGCTGGCGATCCGGCAGTTCCGGGGCGGCCAGTCGAACCCGACCTACGAGCTGACCACGCCGACGCGAACCTACGTGCTGCGCCGCAAGCCGCCGGGGACGCTGCTGGCCTCGGCGCATGCGGTCGACCGCGAGTTCCGGGTGATCTCGGCCCTGCACGCCCAGGGCTATCCGGTGGCGCGGCCGTGGGCGCTGTGCGAGGACGAGAGCGTCATCGGCTCGATGTTCTACGTCATGGACAAGGTCGACGGCCGCATCCTGTGGGACCTCAAGCTGCCGGGGATGGAGCCGGGCGAGCGGCGGGCGATCTACGACGCGCAGGTGGACGCGCTGGCGGCGCTGCACCGCTTCGACCCGGAGGCCATCGGGCTGGGCGACTACGGCCGGCCGGGCAACTATTTCGAGCGGCAGGTGGGGCGCTGGACCAAGCAGTACCGGGCCTCGGAAACCGATCCGATCCCGGCCATGGACCGGCTGATCGAGTTCCTGCCCGCCACCCTTCCGGCGCAGGGGCCGACGCGGGTGGTGCACGGCGACTTCCGGCTGGACAATCTGATCCTGCACCCCGAGCGGGCCGAGGTGCGGGCGGTGCTGGACTGGGAGCTGTCGACGCTGGGCGACCCCATGGCCGACTTCTCCTACCTGCTGATCGCCTGGGTGATCCCGGCGAGCGAGCGCAACGGGCTGGCGGGGGCGGACCTGCCGGCGCTGGGCATCCCGTCGGTGGCCGGGACGGTCGAGCGCTATGCGGCGCGGACGGGGACGGCGGCGCCGGAGAACCTCGACTGGCTGTTCGCCTACAACCTGTTCCGGCTGGCGGCCATCTGCCAGGGCATCGCCGGTCGGGTGCGCGACGGCACCGCCGCCTCGGCCCAGGCGCGGGCCATGGGGGCGCAGGCCCCGGTTCTGGCGGAGGCGGCGCTGTCGTTCGCCCTCAGAGCAGGCGCCTAGCCCGGCTCGCCCACGAGCGTGAACGCCGCCCAGTAGGCCGGGTGGGCCCAGCGGCGTTCGGCGCGGACGGCGCGCATGCCGGCCTGCAGGGCCCGGGCGCGGACGCCGGGGTCGGCGGCGGCGCGGGCGTCGAGGTCGGCGAAGGTGGCGGTGATCAGCCGGGTGGTGGCGGCATCCGACACCTCCCAGTGCGAGACCATCACCGAGCGCGCGCCGGCGTAGAAGAAGGCCCGCGCCAGCCCCGACAGGCCTTCGCCGCCCGGCCGGCCGTCGGAGGCGGCGGTGTTGCAGGCGGAGAGCACCACGAACTCGGCGTCGAGGCTGAGCTGGGCGGCCTCGGAGGCGCTGAGGTAGCCGTCGTCGGCGGGGGTGGCCTCCTCCGGCGGAGTCATGACCAGGCCGGGCTCGGCGGCGGCGGAGCCGGCCATCAGGCCGTGGGTGGAGAAGACCACGAAGCGGGCCCGGGCCAGGGGGCCGGCGTCGGTCTCGCGCACCGCGCGCTCGGTCGCCTCGGCGCCGATGCGCACGAGGGAGTCGTCGGGATAGCGGGCCTTGAGCGTCTCCAGCTCCAGTCGCGAGCCGCGCAGGTAGGGCAGGGCCTTGAGCTTGGCCACGTCGGCGAGGCGGTCTTGACCCATCACCGCATCGGCGCCGGGGGCGCCGCGGGTCGCGTCGACGGGAGCGCCGGACAGCAGGGGGGCGCCGAAGGCGGCCAGCCGCAGGGGCGGGCCGGCGGCGGCGCGGCGG
>JAEYTA010000166.1 GCA_023434265.1 Pseudomonadota bacterium | reverse complement strand
GGTCAGGCGGGCGTCGAGGGCGTGGCGGCGGGCCTCGGCCTCGCGCTGGTCGGCGCGGAGACGCAGGCGGTCGATCTCGAGGCGGTGCTGCTCGGCCTGCCAGCGGTGGCGCGCGAAGGCGTCGGCGGGCGGGGTCTGGGCCGCGGCCGGGGCGGCGGCGAGCAGGACGGCGAGGGCGAGGAGCCGGGTCATGGACGGAACATGGCCCCGCGGGGGGCGATCTCCAAGCGGGGCGGCGATCAGGCCCGGGCCGAGGCGGTCCTGAGCACCTCGACGTAGCCGCCGGCCACCTCCATGCGGGCCCCCTGCGGCGTGGCGCGGACGGCGCGGTGCAGGGCGGGCAGCTTCCAGCAGGGCACGTGCATGAACAGATGGTGCTCGGCGTGGAAATTGACCCAGTAGGGGGCGACGAGGGCGCGCTCCCACCAGCGGGCGCGGGTGGTGCGGGCGGCGCGGAAGGCGTCGGTCGCCGAGCCCTCGACGCAGGCGTGCTCGGCGATGTTGCGCAGGCGGGTGACCATCGGGAACCAGGTCGCCATCGGCAGCAGCCACAGGGCGAAGTAGGCCCACCAGGCGCCGAGCAGGGCGAGCAGGGCCAGCAGGCCCAGGTTGAACAGCAGGAACGGCGCGACCGAGCGGCCGGTGACCACGGCGCCCTCCGCCAGGTCCTCGTCGCGGGCGCTGCGGAAGGCCTTCAGGGCGAACAGGACGCGCTGCTTGAAGAAGGTCTGGCCGGTCAGGTCGCGGACGATCTTGCGGCGCAGGGAGGCGCGGCTGACCGGGAAGGGGGCGGAGAGGACGAGGTCGGGGTCCTCCGGCTGCTGGGCGTATTTGTGATGGGCGAGGTGGTAGGGACGGTAGAGCGGCAGGGAGGCGCCGACCGGCACGGCGCACAGCCAGTGGCCGAGGAAGTCGTTCAGCCTCGCGTTCGGCGACAGGCCGCCGTGGGCCGCCTCGTGCATCAGGATGGCGAGGCCCAGCTGGCGCGTGCCGATCACCGCCACGCACAGGGGGATGAGCCACGGCCAGACGACGCCGGCCGCCACCGCGACGGCGATGACGCCCCAGCAGTGGGCGACCAGCAGCGGGCCGATCCACGACGAGCGCGACTGGAACGGCGCCCACGCCGCGGGCGGGAACAGGTCGGCGGGACGGGCGCGGGGCGCGGCGGGCATGAAGGCAGGATACGCCCGGCGTCGGAGCGGCGGAAGCGTGTCAGGCGAGCATGACAAGAAGTCAGGTTGACGTGACATTCAGGGTGTGTCAGGTAAGCATGACATCACGTCAGGAGGACTTGCCATGTACGCCCTTGGAAAGAACGGGACCGCGGCCGGCAGGCGCTACGTCCTTCGCACCTTCGCATTCATGGCCCCGTACGTCGCGATCAATGTGGCGGCGATCTTCGGCGCCTTCGACGAGCTGTACGGCAAGCCGGCGGCCTGGGGCCTGGCGCTGGCGGTGGCGGCGCCGGTTATCGGGCAAATCTGGGCGACGCTGTCGCTGATGCAGGACTCCGACGAGTTCATCCGCGCCGTCATCGCCCGCCAGTTCATCCTCGCCGCCGGCCTGGCCATGGCCATCGCCAGTGTCTGGGGCTTCGGCGAGAGCTACGCCGGCGCCTATCACCTGCCCGGCTGGTTCATCTATCCGCTGTTCTGGGCCTGTTTCGGCCTGGTCGCGCCCTTCGTGCGGAGCAGCCGATGAAGAACCGTCTCAAGCTGCTGCGCGTGGAGCGCGGCTGGACCCAGGAACAGCTGGGGCAGGCGCTGGGCGTGTCACGTCAGGCGGTGAACGCCCTGGAGACCGAGAAGCACGACCCGTCGCTGGACCTCGCCTACCGCATCGCCGTGCTGTTCGCCCGGCCGGTGGAAGAGATTTTCGAGAACCCCCACGCCTGAGGGCGGGGAAGCCCACGGAGATACGACCATGATGTTCATGTCCCGCCATGGCGGCGGCCGCCTGCTGCGCGCCTTCGCCCTCGCCTCGGCCGTCGCCCTGGGCGCAGGGGGCGTCGCCTTCGCCGTCCGCGCCGAGGCCGTCCCCGCCAGGGCCGCCGCGAGCTTCGTCTCCGACCGGCTGTCGGTGGAGGTGGTCGGGGCCGGTCCCGACGTGATCCTGATCCCCGGCTTCGCCTCGTCACGGGAGGTGTGGCGGGCCGAGGCGGAGCGGCTCAAGGCCACGCACCGGGTGCATCTGGTCCAGCTGGCCGGGTTCGCCGGTGAACCGTGGAGCCACGGCGACGGGCCTTTCCTCGAGCCGATGGTCGAGGATCTGGCCCGCTACGTCCGCGAGGGCGGGCTGGAGCAGCCGGCGGTGATCGGCCATTCCATGGGCGGCCTGACCGGCGTGCTGATGGCCCAGGCCCATCCGGATCTGGTCGGGCGGGTGATGAGCGTCGACAGCCTGCCGTTCTTCAGCGCCCTGTTCGGCCCGCAGATGACGGTGGAGACGGCGCGGCCTTTCGCCGAGCGGACCGCTGCGGTCCTGCGGGCGCCGGCCGACGAGGCGGTCTTCCGTGCGCAGCAGGAGCAGACGGCGGCGACCATGGCCCGCGATCCCGTCGCCCGGCAGCGGATGGTGACCTGGTCGATGGCCTCGGACCGGCAGGCGATGGCGGCGGCCATGCAGGACGTGATGACCACCGACGCGAGACCCGGTCTGGCCGCCATGACCACGCCGGTGTGGGCGGTCTACGCCGCCGACGCCGAGGGCGGCGCCCCGGCGGCCATGGCGGACGCCCTGTGGGCGCGCGAGTACGCCGACCTGCCGGGCGTGAGGCTGGTGCGGATCGACGGCGCGCGCCATTTCGTGATGGCCGACCAGCCGGCGCGCTTCGCCGAGGTCGTAGATCAGTTCCTCGCCGGCTGAGCCCTCTCCATGTTCGGCGTGACATCGCCGGTCTTCGTCAGTTCGCCGCCGAACTGGTCGGCGTAGGCGACGGCGAGGAGCGAGCGGAAATGGCTGGCGGGGAGGGCGATCTCGTAGGCTCCCTCGGCATAGGGGCCGACCTGGTAGGGACCGATGAGGAAGATCAGGCCGGCCGCCTTGCCCGCTTCCGAGCCGGGCGCCAGCACGAAGGGCGTGCTGGCCGCGCGCGGGCACGACCATTCGCCGCCGCCCAGCCGGATCGAGGCGCTGTCAGGAGAACGGACCCGCTTGGCCGAGTTGATCGCCGAGCACAGGGCCTGGTCGAGCGAGGTCAGGTCGGCGCCCTTCCGGAACAGGTCGGCTATGCCGATCTCGCGCTTCAGCGCCTTGTCCCAGAGCAGGCCGGTTGTCAGGGTGTTGGGATGCGCCCCGCCGGACCAGTCGTAGTCGGTGCGCTTGAGGCTGAGCAGCTTGCCGGTGTCGGCCGCGACGGTGAAGTCGACGGTCTTGGCGTAGGGCGGCATGGCCGAGTCAAAGCCCGCCTCGGTGCGCTCGCCCTGGGCCCCCTCGACGAACTGGCGCAGCTTGCGCACCTCCTCGGCGTAGAGGCGGGCGTGCAGGTCGGTCTGCGGCTTCAGCCCGTCCGGAAGAGTCAGGCTGACCTCGGCCCAGGGGGTCTTCGATTCGAACGACATCGGCGCCGCCGCGTCGGCCGGGGTGACCACGGCCCCCGGCGCCGGCGCGGCCGGCGTCGGCTCGGCCTCGCGATCGCGGTTGCAGGCGGCGAGGGTCGCGGCGAGGGCGGCGGCGATCAGCAGCAGGCGGGCGGGCGCGGACATGGGGGACTCCTTCACAGCGGAAGCGTAACGGCGCCGAGGATGATGGCGAGAAGCAGGACGAGGCCGGCGTCGCGGTTCGATTTGAACAGGCGCAGGGCGAGCGCCGGGTCGTCGGGGCGCAGGCGGCGGGTCTGGCGCAGCAGGTGCAGGGCGTAGAGCGCCAGCGTCAGCCAGAACAGGGGGCCGAGGCCGGCCGCAGCGCCGGCGGCGCCGGCGAGGACGGCGGCGAGGAAGTAGAACAGGCTGACCCCGGAACGGACGTTGCCGCCCAGCCGCCGGGCCGAGGACTTCACCCCGACCATAGCGTCGTCCTCGATGTCCTGCAGGGCATAGACGGTGTCGTAGCCGAGGGTCCAGAATACGCCGCCGAGGTAGAGGAGGAGGGCGGGGAGGTAGGCCTGCCAAGCGACGGCGAGGGCATGGCCGCCGTAGGGGGCGGCCTGCCACCAGAAGGGGCGGAGCTCGTCGCGGAGATCCGGCGGAAGGATGACGGCCGCGGCCAGCGGCACGGCCGCCGCGAATCCCATCAGCGCCCCCCAGTTGAAGGTCAGGCCGAGCCACGCCTGCGGCCACCAGGTGATCCGCTTCATGAAGGGATAGGCCGCCACGAGTCCGAGGGAGGCGACGCCGAGGAGAATGGCGGTCGAGTTGAGGGTCAGCAGGATCAGCAGGCTGACCAGCGAACAGCCGACCACGAAAGCCCAGGCCTGCTTCACCGGGATGCGCCCCGACGGGATCGGCCGCATCGCCGTGCGCGCCACCTTCGCGTCGATGTCGCGGTCGACGATGTCGTTGAAGGCGCAGCCCGCGGCGCGCATCAGGCACGCCCCCAGCGCGAAGCCGAGGAACAGCCAGGCGTCGTAGAGGTCGGGCGTCTTGCGATACTGCGCCAGCGCCAGGGCGATGCCCTGCCAGCCGGGCAGCAGCAGCAGCCAGATGCCGATCGGCCGGTCGAAGCGACCCAGCTTGAGCCACGGCTTCAGCCCCTCCGGCGCATGCCGGTCGACCCAGTTGGCGCCGGCGTCGGGAAGCGGGGCGGAAGTCATGGCGGAGGTTGTAGCGGCGAGGGGGGCGCGTTCCAACCGTCAGCTCGCGTCTGCTCCGACCGCCCGCGCCGCCCCCTCCTGACCCGCTGACGCGGGTCTGTCCTCCCCATTCGCCTTCGCTCATGGGGAGGTGAGCCGGAGCGCGACGTCACCTCCCCACGCATGGGGAGGTGGCTCGACGGCGAAGCCGGCGAGACGGAGGGGGCGGCGCGGGCGGCGGGGTCTACAGCCCCAGCTTCTTCAGCACCGGCCGCAGGTTCTCCTCCGCCGCCCGGAAGTCCTTCCACGGGTCGGGTTTCTTCAGCAGGGCGGCGGCGTCGTGGAGGGTGTAGGCCTTCGGGTCGAGGCCCTTCTTCACCTGGCCCCACGACAGCGGGAAGGCGATCCCGGCGCCGGGGCGGGCGCGGGGGGACCAGGGGGCGACGGCGGTGGCCATGCGGCCGTTGCGCAGATAGTCGAGGAAGATCTTTCCGCCGCGGGCCTTCTTGGCGAGGGTGGTGGTGAAGCGGTCGGGATGGGCCCGGCGCATGATCTCCGACACCTCTTTGGCGAAAGCCTTGCACTGGTCCCATTCGACGCGGGCGCGGGCGTCGGCGCGGATGGGGACGACGACGTGCAGGCCCTTGCCGCCGGTGGTCTTGACGAAGGGGGCGAGGCCCACCCCCTCCAGCTCCTTGCGGACCATCTTCGCGGCCTCGATGACGTCTTCGAAGTCGAGACCCTCGTCAGGGTCGAGGTCGAAGGTGACCTGTTCGGGGGTCTCGGGGTCGTCGGGTTTGCAGCCCCAGGGGTGGAGCTCCAGGCCGCCCGACTGGCCGATGGCGACGAGGCCGCCGACGTCGGAGACGGCGACGTAGGGCTTGCGCTCCTTCACATCCATCAGCTTCAGCCGCGGGTTGGAGCCGGGCATGGCGTGGCGCTGGAAGAACTTCTCGCCGGTGATTCCCTCCGGCGCGCGGATGATCGACACCGGCCGGTCGGCGACGTGCGGCAGGATGCGCCCGGCGGCCATCTCGTAATAGCGGACCAGCTCGGCCTTGGTGATCGCCGGCTTGCCGTCGACCGCCGGCCAGAGGACCTTGTCGGGGTTGGAGATGGTCACGCCGGAAACGACCAGCTTGCCCTTGACCGGCTTCTCGCCGGGCACGGTCAGGCCGGGCAGGTCGGCGGGGGCGCCCTTCTCCTTGCCGCGCTTCGCCGGCGCCTGGGGCCGGTCGGTGACCTCGGCGGCGGGCTTGTCGTCGCGGAGGCCCTTGAAGGCGGCCTGGCGGATGGAGCCGGTGTCGGTGTAGCCGCCGTGCTCGATCTCGGCGACGAGGGTCGGGGTGGTCCAGTGCACGGTCTGGCCGGCGGTGCGGGTCTTCTTCGGCGCGCCCTTGCCGACGAAAGGGCTCTTCTCGGTCTCCGCCTTCTTCAGGGCGGGCAGCAGGGTCTTGAGCAGGGCCTGGTTGTAGCCGGTGCCGACGCGGCCGAGGTGGCGCAGCCCGTCCTTGTCGCGGACGCCGACGATGAGCGAGCGGAAGCGCGAGCCTTCGGACGTCCAACCGCCAATGATGACCTCGTCGCGGCCGCGGCATTTGGACTTCAGCCAGGTGGTGGAGCGGCCATCGGTGTAGGGCGCGTCGAGTTTCTTGGAGATGACGCCCTCGAGGTCCATGCGGCAGGCGCTCTCGAGGATGGCCTGGCCGGTGGTGGCGAAGTGGTCGACGTAGCGGATCCGGCCGCGGGCGGTTTTCGGGATGCGGTCTATATAAGCCTGCAGCCGGGCCTTGCGGTGGGACAGGGGGAGCTTGCGCAGGTCCTCGGGCCCCTCGAACAGCAGGTCGAAGGCGAAGTAGACGAGGTCGCCGGTGCGCTGGTCGGAGATGGCCGCCTGCAGGGCCGAGAAGTCGGGCATGTGGTTCTCGGCCAGGGCGCAGAGCTCGCCGTCGACCACGGCGTCGGGCCACTGGGCCGCGTCGGCGGCCAGCTCGGGGAATTTGGCCGACCAGTCGAGGCCCTTGCGGGTGCGGACGGTGGCGCGGCCGCCGCCGGAGGCGACCTGCAGGCGGTAGCCGTCGAACTTGATCTCGTGGGCCCAGCCGGTCCCCTGGGGCGGGTAGTCGGCGATCTTGCACAGCTGGATGGGGACGAAGGGGTGCGGCTTGCTGGCCTGCTCGGCGACGGCCGGGCGGGCCTTCGGCTTGGGCGGAGCCTTGCGATCCGTCTTCTTCGGCGAGCCCCAGGTCTTCTTCCCCTCGGCGATCTCGGCCAGCGAGCGACCGGTGGTGATGGAGGCGTCGATCTCCATGTTGGCCTCGCCCTCGCCGGGGACGGCGTATTCGTCCTTCTCCTTGATCAGCAGCCAGTTGTTGCGCCTGGACGGCTTGCCCCGGTCCGAGCGGAGACGGATCAGGGCCCATTTGCCGCTCAGGCGCTGGCCGTGCAGCACCATCTTGACCGATCCCTTGCGGAAGGCGGCCTCGAGGTCGTCGTCCTGGGGCTCCCACTCGCCCGTGTCCCACATCTGCACCGTGCCGGCGCCGTAGTTGCCGGCGGGGATGGTCCCCTCGAAGGAGCCGTAGTCGAGCGGGTGGTCCTCGACCTCGACGGCGAGGCGCTTGACGGTGGGGTCGCGCGAGGGGGCCTTGGTCACCGCCCAGGACTTGAGCACGCCGTCCAGCTCGATGCGGAAGTCGTAGTGCAGGCGCGTGGCGGCGTGGCGCTGGATCAGGTAGCGCAGGCCGGTCTTGCGGGCCTTGCCCTTCTTGCCGGCGGGCTCGGGGGTGGCCGCGAAGTTGCGCTTCTTCTTGTAGGTGTCCAGTTCGCCGAGCGTCGCCATGGGGCGTCAACGCCGCAGGCGGGCGGGCGTTGCGGCAGTCGACCGGCGAGGCCCGCCGACCAAAAGATCGTGATCGCGCCGGGCGGGACGGCGCGGCTAGAGCGGCCCCGTCGCGCCGGGGAGAGGAGGGCCGACGGGCCGGATTCGGCCGGCGGGCCGGGACCGTCCGGGATCGGCGGGGCGGGCGGCCCCGGCCCCGGCGGCCTTCGCCGCCTGAGCGAACCCTGCGGGGTCGCAACCTGCGGACGATTTTCGACGGCCGTGGCGCTTGCCGTTTCGGCGGCCGGCGTTACGGTGAATGTTTCTGTTGATCCCTCGGGTGGGCGATACGATGTTCGACGGCCTCATCAGCAACCGCTTCGGCGGCTCCGACCGTTTCCTGGACGCCTTCGAGGGCTTCACGGGGACGACCCAGCGCTTCACCGGCACGGCCGAGGCGGTCGAGACGGTTCAGGCCTTCGGGGCCGTGGCCAGCTACCAGGTGTGCGGCTGCTGCGCGCGCTTCCATGGCGCGACCTCGGCCGGCGAGGGCGGCGCCCAGGGCGTCATCGTCAACGCCGACGACCGCGGCGGCGTGGGTCCCAACGGAAAGACCTCGCTGAGCCCCGACGACGCCGGCGAACAGATCACCCGCAACAACTGGAGCTGGGCCTCGGGCTTCGGCCAGGCGGCGACGGTGACCTACGCCTTCCGCCTGACCGCCCCGACGACCATGCCGGAAGGCACCTCCGGCTTCTCGCAGTTCTCGGCGCAGCAGATCGCCGCCACCGAGATGGCGCTGGCGGCCTGGTCCGACGTGGCCAACATCACCTTCAACCGGGTCAACGACACCGGCAGCCAGTACTCCAACAACGCCACCATCCTGTTCAGCAACTACAGCTCGGGCATGTCGGGCGCCGCGGCCTTCGCCTATCTGCCGGGCGGCATGCCGGGGGCGACCGCCGCGAACATGGTCCAGGGCGATGTGTGGATCAACAGCTCGCTCGACTACAACGCCATGCCGGTGCTGCTCGGCTACGGCCAGCACACCCTGCTGCACGAGATCGGCCACGCCATCGGCCTGAGCCACCCGGCGGCCTACAACGCCGGCGCGGGCGTCAGCATCACCTATGCGGACCACGCCATCTACTTCGAGGATTCCCGGCAGTACACGGTGATGAGCTACTTCAGCGAGACCGTCACGGGGGCGGACTTCGCCGGGGGCAGCTTCAACCGCTACGCCTCGGCCCCGCTGATGGACGACATCGCCGCCGCCCAGCGCCTGTACGGCGCCAACATGAGCACCCGCACCGGCGACACCACCTACGGCTTCAACTCGAACGCCGGCCTGCCGTGGTTCAGCGCCGCCACCGGCTCCAGCCCGCTGCTGTTCTGCGTCTGGGACGCCGACGGGTCCGACACCTTCGACTTCTCGCTCTATGCCCAGGCGGCGACCATCGACCTGCGCCAGGGGGCCTTCTCCAGCGTCGGCGGGCTGACCGGCAACGTGTCGATCGCCGTCGGGGCGGTGATCGAGAACGCCATCGGCGGCTTCGGCGCCGACAATATGCGCGGCAACTCCTGGGACAACGTGCTGCGCGGCGGCGCCGGCAACGACGTCATCGACGGCGGCCTGGGCTCCGACACGGTGGTCTTCAGCGGCGTGCGCTCGGCCTACACCATCACCTGGAACGGCCGCGTCGGCACGGTGACGGGCCCGGACGGCACGGACACCATCACCAACGTCGAGTTCCTCAAGTTCGACGACCAGACCATCGCCGCGACGCCGACCGGCGGCGTGGTGGTCACCGGCGACCTGACCAACGACACCATCAACGGCACCAGCCTCGCCGACACCATCGGCGGCCTCGGCGGCTCGGACACCATCAACGGTCTGGCCGGCGCCGACGTCCTCGACGGCGGCTCGGGCAATGACGTGCTCAACGGGGGCGACGGCGCCGATGTGCTGATCGGCGGCCTCGGCGTCGACACGCTGAACGGCGGGGCGGGGACCGACACGGCCGACTATTCGGGCGCCTTCGACGGCGTGACCGTCAACCTCGCCACCGGCGCCGCGACGGGCGGGGCCGGCGCGGACACCCTGACCAGCATCGAGAATCTCGTCGGCACGGCCTACGCCGACACCCTGACGGGCAGTTCCGGGGCCAACGTCATCCGCGGCGGCGGCGGGGTGGACACCCTGAACGGCGGCGGCGGCGACGACCGACTGGTCGCGGGCGCACCGGGCGAAACCGGCGGCGCGCCGGACATCGTCAAGGCCCAGGGCACGGCCAACGGCAGCCAGGGCACGGCGGTTTCGCTGACCGGCGGCTTCGACCTGATGGCGCGCGACGGCGTCGCGGACGCCACCACCATCCCGCACGCGACGGTTCTGGCCACCTCGCACGGCGGCCTGGAGTACTACGCCTTCACCATCACGTCGGCGGCCCAGGTGGTCCTCGACATCGACGATGCGAGCTTCGATTCGACGCTGCGCCTGTTCGACGCTGGGGGGACGCAACTGGCCGCCAACGACGACGGCTCGGGCCCGGGCGACAGCGGCGCGTCGACCAACTCGCACCTGACCTTCAACCTGACATCGGCCGGCACCTACTACATCCAGGTGGGCGAGTGGCAGTCGGGGCTCGGAGGCTCCTTCATCTCGCAGCCGGTCGACCCGGGCGCGACCTACACCCTCCACGTCTCCCTGCCGAACCAGCCGGTCGAGCCCATCCTGTTCCTCGGCTCGACCCTGAACGGCGACGCCGGGGCGGACGACCTGGAGGGGGGCGACGGGGCGGACACGCTGAACGGCGGAGCCGACGACGACCTTCTGACCGGCGGCGGCGGCGACGACGCGCTCGACGGCGGCGCGGGCACGGACACGGCGGCGTTCAGCGGCAATCGCGGCGCCTACACCATCAGCACGGTCGGCGGCGTCACCACGGTGACGGGCGCGGACGGCGCGGACGAACTGGTCAACGTCGAGCTGCTGCAGTTCGCCGACGGCCTGTACGACATCACCGGGGCGCCGGTGGACCCGAACGAGCCGATCGACGGCACTTCCGGCGCCGACGTGCTGGAGGGGACGGCCTCGGCCGACGAGATCAACGGCCTGGGCGGCAACGACACCATCACCGGCGGGCTCGGCGACGACACGATCGACGGCGGCGCGGGCTTCGATGTGGCGGTGTTCTCGGGCACGGTGGCCGGCTCGACGGTGTCGACGGTCGGCGGGGTGACGACGGTGACCGGTCCGGACGGGACCGACACGATCACCAACGTCGAGCACCTGCGCTTCGCCGACGGGACGCTGATCGTGGGCGCCGGCGGCGGCCAGTATTTCGACGGAACCTCGGGGGCCGACGACTTCACCGGCACCCGCTTCAACGACCAGATGCTCGGCCGCGGCGGCGACGACGTGCTGTCGGGCGGGGTCG
>JAEYTA010000158.1 GCA_023434265.1 Pseudomonadota bacterium | reverse complement strand
GTCCAGCCGCGCCAGATGTCGCGGGCGGCGTGACGGACCTCGTCCATGGCGGCGCGCCAGTCGCCCTCGCGGGCGCGGCGGCGCAGGCGGCGCAGCACCTGGGCGGGGGCGCCGGCCCACTCGCCGGAGGACGGAGACGGTGCGGTCGCCGGTCCGCCCGGCGCATGCGCGCGGGGCAGCAGGCCGCGGCGCGACAGGGCCGTCAGCCGACGCCCGGGGGCGCGCAGGGCGAGGGCGACGTCGACCATGGTCAGGCCTGAGCCGATCAGCAGGACGCGCCGGGCCTCCGGCGGCAGATCGGCCGCGCCGCGCCAGGGGTCGGCGACATAGCGGCGGCCGGTCAGCAGCCGGGCGTCCAGTCCCGGCGGGGTGAGCGGTTCGAGGTTGCCGGGGGCCAGCACCACCGCGTCGGCGCGGGCCTGTCCGCCTTCCTGCAGGTCGACCACCCAGCCGTCGCCCTCCGGCCGCACGTCGACGGCCTCGCCCCGCACCAGCCGCAGTCGCGCCCCGCCGGCGCCGGCGGCCTCGGCGAGCAGGTTCTGCAGATAGTCGCCGTAGACGCCGCGGGCGATGAAGCCGTCGCGACCCGGCGCGCGGCCGGTCGCGGCCAGCCAGCGTGCAAGATGGTCGGGCCGGTCCGGGAAGGCGCTCATATTGCCCAGCCGCACGTTGAGCAGGTGGTCGGGGTTGCCGGTGGAATAGGCGGCGCCGCGACCGAAGGCTTCGGCGCGCTCGACCAGGATCACCTCGGTCTCCGGCGCGTCCAGCAGGTGCACCGCGGTCAGCAGGCCGCTGAAACCGGCCCCGATCACGAGGACGCGCTGATCAGTCATAGGTGTGCTCGCGCAACGCCGAAGGAAATCCGGCCGGCCGGGGCGGCCAGACGAGCCGATTAATTCCTATTGATCAAGTAGGAATTCACGCCGGCACCGCGGCGGCGGGCGCCGTGGGGGCTCAGGCCGCCCCAGCCATGAAGTCGTAGACGTCGGCCGGGCGGGTCACGGTGATGGCGATGCGGTCCTCGCGGATCTCGATCTCGCCGCGGGCGACGGGGTGATTGTTGGCCAGGATCCACACCTCGTCGTGCTCCGAGGCGTCGAGCGGGATCACCGCCCCACGGCCCATGCGGAGGAGCTGACTCATCGGCAGCACGGAGCGCCCCAGCACGACCGAGATCTCGACGTCGACGGCTTCGATCTGGCTCATGGGGGTACTCGACGCTGACGGAACTTGGGCAGGCGGTTCTTGCATGGCGCTCCCGGTCCCCACATTGGAGCGTCATGGTTTCCCCAACCTTAAGCGAATCGACGGCGAAGCTGCTCCGGGCCGACGGCCAGGCGGTGGAGTGGGCCGTCTCCCCCGGCCGGGCCGGCTACACCGAGGCGGTGGCGGCCATGGAGGCGCGCGCCGCGGCCATCGCCGAGGGCCGCGCCCCGGAGCTGGTCTGGCTGCTTGAGCACCCGCCGCTCTACACCGCCGGCGTCTCCTCGAAGGACGCCGACCTGCTCGACCCCGGTCGTTTCCCGGTCCACCGCAGCGGCCGCGGGGGTCAGTTCACCTACCATGGGCCCGGACAGCGGGTGGCCTACGTCATGCTGGACCTGAACCAGCGCGGCCGCGACGTGCGCGCCTTCGTGCGCGGGCTGGAGGCGTGGCTGATCGGGGCCCTCGGCGAGTTCGGCGTCCCCGCCGACGTGCGCGAGGGCCGCGTCGGCGTGTGGGTCGAACGCAAGGGGCCGGGCTGGGCGCGCGAGGACAAGATCGCCGCCATCGGGGTCAAGGTGCGCCGCTGGGTCAGCTTTCACGGCGTCGCCCTGAACGTGGAGCCGGACCTGTCCCACTTCGCGGGCATCGTGCCGTGCGGCATCCAGGAGCACGGGGTGACCAGCCTGGTCGATCTCGGCGTGCCGGCGACGCTGGACGAGGCCGACGCGGCGCTGCGCACCCATTTCCACCGCCTGTTCGGGCCGACCGCCGCCGGCGATCCGCCGCTCGCGCCGTAGGCCGCAAACAGCCCCTTCCCTTCCGCCTCCGCCTCCGCTATCAGCCCCCCTCCGATGCGAGCGGTCGTGGCGGAATTGGTAGACGCGCAGCGTTGAGGTCGCTGTGGGGCAACCCGTGGAAGTTCGAGTCTTCTCGACCGCACCATCCTGCTTCGCCCTTCGGGCTTCGCAGGATTGCATCGGAGCCGAAGGGCGACGCAGGATGCGCTGATCTGACAGACAGGGAGGCCGACGCGTGAGCACCACCGCAACCGCTCCCCTGCCGCCCGAAGACGCCGACATCGAGCACGCGGCGCTGGACGAGGACTACGTCCTGACGCCGACCTTCGTCGAAAAGGTCGTCGACGCCGCCGACGACGGCGAGGGGCTGAAGCTGCGCGGTCTGCTCGAGGACCTGCACCCGGCCGACGTCGCCGACCTGATGGGCTTCCTGACCGCCGAGCATCGCGCCGTGGTCACCCTGTGGCTGCCGCCCGACCTGCTGGCCGAGACCCTGCCGGAGCTGGACGACGGCATCCGCGAGGAGGTGCTGGAGCGCGTCCCGCACCTGACCCTGGCCGAGGCCCTGCAGGAGCTCGACTCGGACGACGCCGCGGCGGTGGTCGAGGATCTGGAGGACGACCAGCGCGAGAAGGTGCTGGCGGCCATGCCCGAGGTCGACCGGGCGGCCATCGAGAGCTCGCTGGGCTACGCCGAGGACTCCGCCGGCCGCCTGATGCAGCGCGAGGTGATGGCCGCGCCGGCGTTCTGGAACGTCGGCGACACCATCGACCATATCCGCAAGCAGGGCGAGGAACTGCCCGAGCTGTTCTTCGACATCTATGTGGTCGACCCGCTGAACCGCCCCGTGGGCGGGGTGCCGGTCAGCCGGCTGCTGCGCACGCCGCGGACCACGCCGCTGACCGAGATCATGGACCCGGTCAACGAGATTGCCGTCGACCAGGACCAGGAAGAGGTCGCCTACATCTTCGAGAAGTACCACCTGATCTCGGCTCCGGTGATCGACTCGGCGGGGCGGCTGGTCGGCCAGGTGACCGTCGACGACATCGTCAACATCATCCAGGAGGAGAACCGCGAGGACATCCTGCGTCTGGCCGGCGTGGCCGACGAGGACCGCGGCTCCTCGGTGCCCGAGATCGTGCGCGGCCGCGTGCCGTGGCTGGCGATCAACCTCGGCACCGCCGTGCTGGGGGCCATGGTCATCTCGTGGTTCGGGGCGACCATCGAACAGATCGTGGCCCTGGCCATCCTGATGCCGATCGTCTCGGCCATCGGCGGCAACGCCGGCACCCAGGCCCTGACCGTGACGGTGCGGGCGCTGGCCACCCGCGAGCTGAACAGCTCCAACGCCAACCGCACCTTCTGGCGCGAACTGGTCGTCGGCCTGGCCAACGGGCTGCTGCTGGCTCCCCTCATCGGGGTGGCGGCCGGCTTCTGGTCCGGCGACTGGCGCATCGGGGCGGTGATCGCCGCCGCCATGGTGCTGAACCTGATGGTGGCGGCGACGGTCGGGGTGCTGACGCCGCTGACCCTGTCGCGGCTGAAGTTCGACCCGGCGGTGTCCTCGGCGGTGTTCGTCACGGCCACGACGGACTTCTTCGGCTTCCTGATCTTCCTCGGCCTGGCGACGCTGGTGCTGCTCTAGACCGGCGCGGGGCTTGCTGGTTCTCCCCACGAGCGAGCGTTTCCGTCTCGATTTGGGTCAATCCGGTGTCCGACACGCGCAGGTCCCGTCTGAAGGTCTCCCGCGAAGGGATCGTCCTGATCAAGAGTTTCGAGGGCTTCCGGCCGCGCGCGGTGCGGGACGAGGACGGCCGCTGGACGATCGGCTACGGCCACACCGCCTCGGCCCGGGAAGGCCTGACGGTGGGAGAGCAGGACGCCGAACTGCTGCTCCAGTACGACCTGCTGCCGGTGGTCAAGGCGCTCAACGAACAGGTCGCGGTTCCGCTGAACCAGCACCAGTTCGACGCCCTCGCCAGCTTCGCCGTGTCGGTGGGGATCGAGCGCTTCCTGGCCTCGGACGTGCTGCAGCGTCTGAACGCCGGGCGCGCGGGCGAGGCCGCCGACGCCCTGATCGGTTGGCCCGAGCCGCCGGCCCCCGACACCGCTCTGCGCCGGCGCGCCGCCGAACGGGCCCTGTTCGTCGCCGACCCCGCCGCGCCGGTCCACCTCGCCGACCTGCTGGCCGCCCCCCTGCCCCCGCCGCAGGTTCCCACGCCGGCGCCGCCCGCCGCGGACGCCCGCGCCGCCGCCGTCGCCGCCCTTCTGGGAGAGGCCGTCGCGGAACCGGCGCCGACGCCGCCGCCTGTCGAGGCGGCGGTCGTCCCGAACTTCACCGGCTGGGCCCCGCAGGAGCCCGCCTTCCAGCGCCCCGGCCCGACCTCGGTGCACCAGCGGTTCTCCCCCTACGGCGCCGTGACGACGGGCCCGCTGCCCGGATTTCCCCCTCTGGAGCCCACGGTCCGGCGCGAACCCGAGGCGGTCGCGCCAGCTCCCATTGAGCCGGCGGCCTCGACTCCGCCCGAACCAACTCCTGCCGCGCCTGAGGCGGCGCCGGAGCAGGCGCGCGCCGAGGCGCCGCCCGAGGCGGTCGAACCGGTCGTGCCCCTGCTGCCGCCCGAGCCCGGCCCGTCGCCCTTCCCCCCGATGGAGGAGCCGCTCGTCCTGACGCCCGCCGTCGAGGCCGACTTCCCGCCGGAGGACCGGCCGGCCTGGGGTCCGGAACAGCGCCCGGCCTCCGAGGCCGACAGCAGCGAACTTTTCGACGACGAGGCGCCGCTGTCTGTGCTGCGCCACGAGAGCGGACCGGCCGCCGCCGGGCGCTTCGACCGGGGCGAGACCGGCGCCTTCCTGATCATGGGCCTGGTGGGGCTCGGCGCCTGCGCCGCCTCGGCCGCCTCGTTCCGCAAGGCGATGACCGACGATTCCTTCATCGGCGACTTCACCATCATCGGCTGGGTGCTGGCCGGGATCGGCCTGATCTGCGTCGGGGTCTCCTCGTGGAACCTGTACCGGCGCTGGGGGCGGCGCGACTGACTTTGCCGGACGCGCGGGCGGTGCTACGCCCGCCGTCATGAGCATTCCCAACGCCCCCCAATCGATGGAATTCGGCCTCGGCGAGACGGCCGACGCCATTCGCGAGACCACCGCCCGATGGGCCGCCGACCGGCTGGCGCCGCTGGCCGCCGAGATCGACGAAAAGAACCAGTTCCGCCGCGAGCTGTGGCCCGAAATGGGCGAGCTGGGCCTGCACGGGATCACGGTGGAGGAGAACTACGGCGGCCTCGGCCTCGGCTACCTCGAGCACGTGGTGGCCATGGAGGAGGTGTCGCGCGCCTCGGCCTCGATCGGCCTCAGCTACGGGGCCCATTCCAACCTCTGCGTCAACCAGATCCGCCGCTGGGGCACCGAGGAGCAGAAGCGCCGCTATCTGCCGAAGCTCATCTCGGGCGAGCACGTCGGCTCGCTGGCCATGTCGGAGGCCGGCTCGGGCTCGGACGTGATGTCGATGCGCACCCGCGCCGAGAAGAAGGGCGACCGCTACGTCCTGAACGGGACCAAGTTCTGGATCACCAACGCGCCCTCGGCCGACACCCTGGTGGTCTACGCCCGCACCGGCGACGGCACCGGCGGGGTCACCGCCTTCCTCATCGAGAAGGGCATGAAGGGGTTCAGCGTCTCCAAGAAGCTGGACAAGATGGGCATGCGCGGCTCGGACACCGCCGAGCTGGTGTTCGAGGACTGCGAGGTCCCGGAAGAGAACATCATGGGCGGCGAGGGTCGCGGCGCGGCGGTGCTGATGTCCGGCCTCGACTACGAACGGGCGGTGCTGTCGGCCGGGCCGCTGGGCATCATGCAGGCCGCGCTGGACGTGGTCCTGCCCTACGTCCGCGAGCGCAAGCAGTTCGGCAAGCCGATCGGCAGCTTCCAGCTGATGCAGGCCAAGGTGGCCGACATGTACGTGGCGCTGAATTCGGCCCGCGCCTACGTCTACGCCGTCGCCCGCGCCTGCGACGCCGGCAAGACGACGCGCTACGACGCGGCCGGCGCGATCCTGCTGGCCTCCGAGAACGCGGTGAAGGTCTCACTGGAGGCCGTGCAGGCCCTCGGCGGGGCCGGCTACACCAAGGAATGGCCTGTCGAGCGGCTGGTCCGCGACGCCAAGCTGTACGACATCGGGGCGGGCACCAACGAAATCCGCCGCTTCCTGATCGGACGGGAGCTGCTGGGTGGATGAGCCTCCTTTTCGGCATCGGCCTGATCTTCGTGAGCGTCGGCGCCGGCGCATGGTCGACCCTGCTCGCCAATGAGCTGAACCGCGCCGCCCATCGGCGGCTTCGGCGGCCGGGGACCGCCTTCGAGCCTGACGTCGACCCAACCGAAGAGGGTGATCAGGAGAAGTTCGAGCAGGGACTGAAGGTCCTGGAATCGTCGCCAAGCCTGCCGGTGCACATCCGGCGTCAGCTACTGTTGTATCGAGGGCTCCAGATCGTCGCCTGCGCAGCGGGCGTCGGCGCCGCACTGGCGGTCTGGCGTCCCTGAAGGAACCGGATCGCGCCGGCCGGATTGCTGCTGCGGAAGGAGTTCCGCCATGCCCGCCAAATCCGCCGCCCAGCAAAAGGCCGCCGGCGCCGCCCTGTCCGCCAAGCGCGGCGACACGCCCAAGTCCGAGCTCCAGGGCGCGTCGAAGTCGATGATGTCGATGAGCGAAAAGGAGCTGGAGAAGATGGCCAGCACCAAGCGCAAGGGCAAACCCGAGCACGTGCGCAACTGACCCGGCCGACGGGCCGCATGGACGTTTGTTAAGTGGCGCTTGGACACCGACGTGCCTAGATCGCAGACACACCTGTCCAGCCGAGCCGTCGCCGCGATGCCCGACTACGACTATCAGAGCGACACCCGGTCCTTCTCGCAGGTGATCGAGGACATCGGCCGCAAGGGCGACCGGAAGCTCTATCTCGGCGAACTGGTCAACGCCTTCGGCGAGCGCGGCTTCGGCGCGCTGATGCTGTTCTTCGGTCTGCTCAACATCGCCATCGGCATCATCCCGGGCACCACCACCCTGCTCGGCGCGCCGCTGCTGTTGATGGGGCTGCAGCTGATCATCCGCATGGACCAGCTGTGGCTGCCGCGCTGGGCGCTGAAGCGCTGGATCGAGCGCTCCGCCTATCGCGATGGCGTCGAGAAGGTGCTGCCGCGGCTGCGCAAGGTGGAGCGGCTGTCGCGGCCGCGCCTGCCGGTGATGACCAGCGAGGTGTCCGAGGTGCTGATCGGCGTCGCCACGGTGGCGATGGCGGCCATCCTCGTGCTGCCGATCTGGGGCGGCAACCTGGTGCCGGCGCTGATCATCTCGACCTTCGGCTTCGGCCTGATGCAACGGGACGGGCTGGTGGTCCTGATCGGCTGGTTCGGCGTCGCCGGCGTCGGGGTGTTCATCTGGCTGGCCTGGGAGTTGGTCAGCCGCGCCTTTTCGACCGTCTTCCAGATGTTCGGGCTTGGCTGAAACGCGAGACGCCGGAGAGGTCTCCCTCCCCGGCGCCTGCGAGAGCCTGATGTGAATCAGCCGCGGAACAGCGACAGGACCAGCTGCGGCGTCTGGTTGGCGATGCCCAGCGCCTGAACCCCGAGCTGCTGCTTCGTCTGCAGGGCCTGGAGCTTGGCGCTTTCCTTCGCCAGATCGGCGTCGACTAGGTTGCCCACTCCCGCCTCCAGCGCATCCGTCAGCTTGCCGACGAAGGTGATGTGGGTCGAGAGCGCCTTCGACTTCGTGCCCAGACGCGCCAGCGCGCCCGAGACCAGATCGATGGAAGCCGTGACGGCCGACAGGGCGGCCGTCGCGTCGGACAGGGTGTCGATCGCCTGCGACGTCGTGACCGTGACGTTGGCGCTGCCCAGAGCCATGACTTCGGCGGCGACGGTGAGCGTCGACGTGCCCTGGGCGTTGGCCAGAGCCTGGAAACCCGTCGCGCCGGTCTCCAGCAGGTTGACCCCGTTGAATTCGGCGTTGGAGGTGACCGAGGCGATCTGGTCGCGCAGGGCGACGAAATCCTCGTTCAGGGCGGCGCGGGCCGCGGTCAGGAGCGACGCATCGGTCGCCGCGAGAGCCTTCTCCTTCATCTGGAGCAAGAGGTCGGAGACCGTCTCGCCCGCCGCCAGCGCCACGTCGACAGCGGCGACACCGCGATCGAGCGACTGTTTCACCGCGCTCAGCGCCCCGATTTCGGCTCGTTGGCCCTGGGCGATCGCCCAGATGGCCCCGTTGTCCTTGGCGTTGGCCACAGACTTGCCGGTGTTGATCCGGTTCTGCGTCGTCGCCAGCTGGGCGTTGGTCGCGTTCAGGTTCTGGAGCGCGATTTGCGCGCCCACGTTGGTGTTCACCGACATGACCATCGGTTGATCCTTCCATTCTGGTCGGTTGGGAAACGGCCTTCTGGCCGCCGAACCGGTTCTGGTTCACGCACGCCCACGCAAGAACGGGGCCGCGCCAGAATGGAGAAAATTCCGCGTCTTTTCAGTCGGATGGCGCGCGCCGCAACGCCTGACGGGGATGGCCCCCTTGCCGCGCGGCCAGATTTGCCGGGCCGCTCAGGCCGCCTGGGCGGGCGAGCCGGAGCCGGCCAGGCCCTGCATGATCATCCGGTTGATGTCGATGAGAGGCTCGAAGTCCTCCTCGCCGCGCATCACCGCCGAGGAATGACGGCCGACGAACAGGCTGATCGAGATGATCCGGGCGCGCAGGGCCTGGTCCATGGCGTTGTCGGGATCGGCGCAATCGGTGGCCAGCGCCGACCACAGCCGGCGGTTCCAGTCCAGGGCGTCGATGCGGGTGGCGATGTCGGTCGCGTCGACCGTCGCCGCGTGCATCAGCGCCCGGGTCACCTGCCCGAACAGCCGATACTCCATCTCACGCGGGTTTTCAGCCCGGGTGGCCGCCGCCTTGTACGCCTGAAGCGACATTCGCCAGACCTTCCTCGTAATCCACTATCTTCCGGGCCGCCATCAGGGCCTTGTAGTATTCGCGGCCCATCACGTAACGGGACGCCGCCACGCAGTCGGCCAGCACGGCCGGATTGCGGGTCGCGCCCATGAACTCGGTCAGGCGCAGGGCGAACTCGTCGTAGAACTTGGGCGCCCCCGCCTCGTCGAGGTACATCATCATCACCGGGAGGTAGATGCGCTTCGCCGGCGTGTTGGCGTCCTCGGGCTGGAGGATGTCCTTCTCGCGCAGCACGCTGGCCTTGTTCTGAAGGATCAGCACGCCGCGACGGTCGCCGTTCTGGACGACGGCCCCGTTCAGCACGAATTTCTCGCCCGGCTTGAGCGACAGCTTCAGCGGCATCTCGGCGGCTTCCCCCTCGAGCCCGGCCAGACGTTAGGAAGCCGGGAACGAACGCAGGTTAAACAGACGTGGTTAACCATCTCTTGTGACCCGGCCCGCGAGGCTGGCGCGTCAGTCCCCGAGGATTCGCCGAATGTCCGCCGTCGAGCTCGCCCCCGAACTGGTCCACGCGCCCGCCCCGGCCGCGCAGGGCGCCACGGGCGACGCCGCCTCCCCGGACGCCATCCGCCGCCTGAACCGCCAGCTGGCGGGGGCGAAGGGGCTGAAGACCCAGCGCAAGGTGGTCGAGAAGCTGAAGGCGGCGCTGGCGGCGGTGCGCACCGGCGATTTCGAACTGGGCGCGCGGCGGGCGCTGGACGCCCTGCGGCTGGACGAGACGAGCGGCGTGGCGTGGCACGTGCTGGCCATCTGCCGCGAGAAATCGGGGGCTTTCGGCCAGGCGCTGCAGGCCTACGAGGCGGCGCTGAAGCTGCTGCCCAACGAGACCGACGTGGCCCAGGACCTCGGTCGGCTGGCCCAGCAGCTGGGCTATCTGGAGATCGCCGAGAAGCTGCTGCTCAAATACCTCGCCGCCCACCCGGGCCATGTCGAGGCGACCAACAACCTCGCCTGCGTGCAGCGCGACCAGAAGCGGTACGGCGACGCGGTGGAGACGCTGAAGGCGCTGCTGGCGGTGGAGCCCGGCTCCCCGGTGCTGTGGAACACCTTGGGCACGGTGCTGAGCGACCAGGGGGATATGTCGACCGCGCTGACCTTCTTCGAGGAAGCGCTGCGGCTGAACCCGGAGTTCGCCAAGGCGCGGTACAACCGGGCCAACGCGCGCCAGCCGATGGGCGACGCGGCGGGGGCGCTGGAGGATCTGGAGGCGGCGCTGCCGGGGGCCGAGGGCCCCTACGAGCGGGCCATGATGAACATGGCGCGGGCCATGCTGCTGATGGCTCTGGGCCGCATCCCGGAGGGGTTCGAGGCCTATGAGGTGCGGCTGGACCGCAACCTGCCCGAGGCGATGCGGGTGGCGGTCGACGCGCCGCGCTGGGACCCGAAGACCGAAGCGCTGGCGGGCAAGCGGCTGCTGATCGTCGGCGAGCAGGGCATCGCCGACGAGATGGTGTTCGGGACTTGCGTCGGCGACGCCATCGAGGCGGCCGGGCCGGAGGGCAAGGTCTACCTGGCCGTGGAGCCCCGGCTGGTCGGCCTGTTCCAGCGCGCCTTCCCGGCGGCGGAGGTCGGCGGCCACCGGTCGGTGAAGCTGGACGGGCGGATCACCCGCTACGTGCCGTTCGTGGAGGCGCTGGAGGGCGGGGTCGACGCCTGGGTCCCGATGGCTTCGCTGCTGGCCGTGTTCCGGCCGACGATCGACCGCTTCCCGGAGCACCGGGGCTATCTGCCGGCCGACCCGGAGCGGGTCGCGCGGTGGCGGACGGAACTGGACCGGCTGGGTCCCGGGCTGAAGGTCGGGCTGCACTGGAAGAGCCTGGTGCTGAACGGCTCTCGGGCGCGCTACTTCTCCAACTTCGAGCGCTGGAAGCCGGTGTTGACGACGCCGGGGGCCGTGATGGTCAACCTGCAGTGCGGCGACGTGGCCGAGGATCTGGCGGCGGCCGAGGCGGCCGGGGTGCATATCTGGACGCCGCCGATCGACCTGAAGGACGATCTCGAGGACGTGGCGGCCCTGTCGGTCGCTCTGAATCTGGTCATCGGGCCGGGCATCGCCGGAACCAATCTGGCGGCGGCGACGGGGGCCGAGGCGTGGATGATCACCGCGCCCGACGACTGGCATTTCCTCGGCACGGACCGCTATCCCTTCTACCCGCACCTGCGCTTCTTCCGCCGCGAAGCCTTCGACGAATGGGAGACGACCATGGGACGGATGCGGGCCGCGCTGGAGGCGCTGGTCGCCGACGCCGCAGGGCGGAACGCCGCCTGACCGGGAGGCGTTGATCGGGCGAAGGAGCTTCGCCATGCCCGAGATCGACGACAACGGCCCCGACGACCAGGACTTCGCCGAGGTGTTCGACGAGGACAATTTCGACGAGGCCGACGGCGGCGCGCCGACCAACGACTTCAAGACCTTCGAGGAACTGCCCGAGGTCCTCGACGTCACCCGGATGGAGGGCGACGACGACGAGGAGGACACGGCCGAGGAGCTCGAGACGATCGACGAGGCCGACCTCGACGTCGACGATGAGCTTACCGCCACCGGGATCGAGCCCGAGGCCGATCCCCTGTACGGCGTCGACAGTCCGCGCCTGACCGAGATCGACGCCGGCGGCGGCGAGCTGCGCACCCACGATGAGGTCGAGCTGGTCTACACCGGCCTGATGCGCGAGGTCCGCGGGGCCCAGGCGAGCGCCGCCCACTGGGAAGCCAAGCGGCTTTCGGACGACGACATCGCCGACCTGGGCTACGGCCCGGACGGCGACGAAGACCATCCCTCGAGCTGAGGAGAACGACCATGACCAACCTGCCCCACGGCCACAATCCCGACCACCAGCAGGCTCCCGCCGACGACGTGCCCTACGCGAAGAAGGCCGAGCGCGAGAGCGGCAAGCCCGACCAGCTGTGCGAGGAAGAGCGCAAGGCGGAGAACCGGCAGGAGGCGCTGGTCGACGAAGGCGTCGAGGAGACCTTCCCGGCCAGCGACCCGGTCTCGGCCAAGCGGATCACCTGACGGCGAAGACCGCCGTCCGGCCTTGCGACTGCACGCCGATGCCGCCGTAAGGGCAGAGAGGGCAGCATTCCGGGAAAATCGCGAAAAGCTGCCTTGTGGAGACATTGTATCCAGCGGTCCCCGCGAGTCCCGCAGCGGAGGGGAAGCGAACAGAGCCGCGGCGCGGCGGCCATTCGTTGATTGACGCTGTCAAAGACCCGGTCCCCTTCGGGAGCGGTCGAGACTCGCACGCTACGACGTCAAATGCGGACGCATCCGGCCTTCGGCCCCTCGCAGCACGGGAAGAGAAGACACGGATTGTCTCCCGAAAGGGCGAAAGGAAAGGTCCCGGGACTCTCGCTTCCGGGCCTCAGCCCTTCAGCCGCCAGGTGGCGCCCTGCGGGCCGTCCATGACCACCACGTTCAGGTCGTTCAGCCGGTCGCGAATGCGGTCGGCCTCGGGCCAGTCCTTGGCGGCGCGGGCGGCGGCGCGCTGTTCCAGCAGGGCCTCGACCTCGGTGCGCAGGTCGTCCGGGACGTCGCCCTCCAGCCAGGCGGCCGGATCGCTCTGCAGCACGCCGAGCAGGGCCGCCGAGGCGATCAGTTGTCCCTTCGCTCGCGCCACAGCGGCCGTGTCGCCGGCGGTCATGCCGCGCTCGATCTCGCTGGACAGGCCGAACAGGGCGGCCATGGCTCCCGGGGTGTTGAGGTCGTCCTCGATGGCCTTGAGAAAGTCCGGGGCCGGCGTGTCGGTGGAGGGCTCGACCGCAGCCGCGCGATGCAGGGCGCCATAGAGGCGGTCCAAGGCCTTGCGCGACTGGTCGAGCAGGGCCTGGTTCCAGTCGAGCGGCTGGCGGTAGTGGGCCGAAAGGAGTGCCCAGCGCACCACCTCGCCCGGCATCGACTGCACCAGATCGTGCAGCAGCAGGACATTGCCGATCGACTTGGACATCTTCTCGGCGTCGACGGTCAGGAAGCCGTTGTGCATCCAGTAGCGGCTGTATTCGGCGTGGGCCTCGGCCCCGTGGGCGTGGCCGTGGGCGCAAACGCCCTGGGCGATCTCGTTCTCGTGGTGCGGAAAGACCAGGTCGATGCCGCCGCCGTGGATGTCGATGGGCAGGCCGAGGGTCTCCTCGATCATGGCCGAGCACTCGATGTGCCAGCCGGGCCGCCCCTCCCCCCACGGCGACGGCCACGACGGCTCGCCCTCCTTGGACGGCTTCCACAGCACGAAGTCGTGCGGGTTCTTCTTGTAGGGGGCGACCTCGACCCGGGCCCCCGCAATCATGTCGTCGAGATTGCGGCCCGAGAGGCGGCCGTAAGCCTCGTAGGCCGAGACGTCGAACAGGACATGGCCCTCGGCGGCGTAGGCGCAGCCGTTGTCGATGATCGCCGCGATCTGGGCGACGATGGCGTCCATGTGCTCGGTGACGTGCGGGGCGATGTCCGGGGGGCTGACGTTCAGCCGGGCCATGTCCTCGAGATAGGCCGCCTCGTAGCGGGCCGTGACCTCGCCGATGGGGGTCCCTTCCCGCGCCGCCTTGGCGTTGATCTTGTCGTCCACGTCGGTGACGTTGCGGGCGTAGATCACCTTGTCCGCGCCGTACGTCCGGCGCAGCAGGCGCACAAGCACGTCGAAGACGACCGGCGGCCGGGCGTTGCCGATATGGGCGTAGTCGTAGACCGTCGGGCCGCAGACATAGAGGGTGACGCGCTCCGGATCGCGCGGCTCGAGGACGCGCTTTTCGCGCTGCAGGGTGTCATGGATCGTCAGCGGCATCGGGCTGCAGGCGCCTTGGGTTTTCTTGCGGAACGGACGGGATCGCCCATATAGCCGCCTTGCCGCATACTCGACAGGGTTTCGGCCGAGAATAGAGAAGCGGCGCCCGTCCTTCGCCGCCTGAGAGATCGAGAATGAGCGTCACCCCCGTCAAGCCCGTGCTGGTCGGCGACAACGACGAGATCAAGCGACCCAGCCGCGAGCAGGCGCTGGAGGCCGTGCGCACCCTGCTGGCCTGGGCCGGCGACGACCCGGACCGGGAGGGGCTGAAGGACACGCCCAAGCGGGTGGTCGACGCCTACGCCGAATGGTTCGAGGGCTACGACGCCGATCCGGGCAAGGAGCTGAGCCGCACCTTCGAGGACGTGCAGGGCTATGACGACATGGTGCTGCTGCGCGACATCGAGGTGGAGAGCCACTGCGAGCACCACATGGCCCCGTTCCTGGGCAAGGCCTACGTCGCCTACATCCCGAACGAGAAGGTCGTCGGCATCTCCAAGCTGGCGCGGGTGGTGGAGATCTACGCCCGCCGCCTGCAGACCCAGGAAGTGCTCACCAACCAGATCGCCGAGGCCATCGAATCGCACCTGCAGCCGCAGGGCGTGGCCATCCTGATCGACGCCGAGCACCAGTGCATGACCACCCGCGGCGTGCACCACCGCCACGTTTCGACCATCACCACCCGGTTCACTGGCGTCTTCAAGTCCGACGCCGCGCTGAAGGACCGGTTCCTGAAGCTGGCTAGGGGCTGATCGCTCCCTCTCCGGGCGAATTCCGGCCAAAGGCGACGCTCCGGAACCGCATCGGGACCGAAGCCGCTTTACAAGGCGGTTCCGGGACGCCAAGAGACGGACCGAAGGTTTCAGCGACGCTCGCCGCATGACGCGCGGGCCTGAAGGAGATACCCGCGCATGGGCGCCAAACTTTCCGGACCGGGCGGCGGCAAGGCCCACGTCATCGAGCAGAACTCGGACATCAACGTCACGCCGTTCGTCGACATCATGCTGGTGCTGCTGATCATCTTCATGGTCGCCGCGCCGCTGGCCACCGTGTCGATCCGCCTCGACCTGCCGCCGGCCACCCCGCCGGCGAACCCCGAGCAGGAAAAGGAGCCGGTCTACATCACCATCCAGGAAACCGGCTCGATCTTCCTGGCCGACCGCCAGAGCTCGATCGAGACCCTCGCCGCGGACGCCTGTGAATCGCTGGGCGGCGGTTTCCCGGCCTGCCGCGAGGAGCGCATCTTCGTCCGCGCCCAGCCGGAGGTGAAGTACAACCAGTTCATGGAGGTCATGAACACCCTGCAGGAGAACGGCTTCTTCAAGGTCGGCCTGCTGAACGAGGACATCGACTAGGCGTCGCGCCCGTTCGCACGGACAAGGGCCGCTTCCTCCGGGAAGCGGCCCTTTTTCATGCCGTCTTCCCGCCGCCGAAAAGTCTCCCTGCGGGTCCGACATCAGGCGTCGCCGTATTCCGCGGCGGCCTGACAGGGAGGAACATCATGGGCGCCAGACTCGCAGGACCGGCCGGAGCGGCGGGTCGCACGATCGAACAGAACGCCGACATCAACGTCACGCCCTTCGTCGACATCATGCTGGTGTTGCTGATCA
>JAEYTA010000130.1 GCA_023434265.1 Pseudomonadota bacterium | reverse complement strand
GGAAGAGCAGCGATCCGGTATCGCCGGCGGCGGCCTTGTTTATCTTCATCTGATGGCCGCTTCCCGTATGGTCGAAAAGCGAGGCGGGGGAGGCGACAACCAGCCGGTTGGTGGCGTTACTGTCGGCATTGATCCCGATCCCGTGGAACCTCGGCGAGAGAGGCAGGACAGAACGCCACTCGTCTTCCCAGAAGACCTTGAGCGCACCGGTCGTTGCAAACCATGCGCGCCAGCCGGGGAGAGGCTGGTGGAAGGTCCACCCACCATCCTGCCATGAGGCGATCTGTCCCTCCTTGCCAGACCACTCGCCGGAAGCTGCTTCTTTGACCAGGAAGCAGGTGCCATCCCGTGGGCTAGGCGGGGGATCGGCACGATCTTCGGCAATGGTCAGTTGCACCATCGCATCCAGAACAAGCAGTGCCTCATTGTGGGTGACATGCTTCTGTGCCTGAGAGGGAAGGATGAAAGGCATTTCCAGATTGGTGGTCCTGTCGGCCATTGTCTTTGCTCCGCTGATGGAGCGTCAGAATAGGCGGGGTGGAGACCGCGGGGATGGCGCACCAACCAACTGGTTGTTTTTCTGATGCTGCATGCGCAAATTCGCACCCGCTCAAGCGAGCTTGCCAGGTCCGCGCGCGGGAAGGAAATAGCCTTGGACGCGAGGCGCAGCAATTTTGGGCGAATGACTGCCTCAGAACCGAAAACGGCGCCTTTTCAATAGGCAGGCTGTTGAGAAAGACGCGTTTTCGCCTCGTTCTCGGCTTTTTGTCTTCACATTTGACCTGAAACCGGTATTGGATGCGCGCCGGAGCCCGGGAGACTCGCCGGGGCGGGAATAGAGAAGATGCGGCCTTCGGGAACCGCATCCAGGGGAAAATTGATGGAGTACTTTATCCAGCAGCTCGCGAACGGGCTGACGCTTGGATCCATCTATGGCCTGATCGCAATCGGCTATACGATGGTTTACGGCATCATCGGCATGATCAACTTTGCCCATGGTGACATTTTCATGCTCGGCGCCTTCGCCGCACTGATCGTCTTCCTTATCCTCACCTCATTCATCGCTGGCGTGCCCGTCGCGCTGGCGCTGCTGGTGATGCTGGTGGTCGCCATGCTGATGACCAGCTTGTGGAACTGGACGATCGAGCGCGTGGCCTACAGGCCTCTTCGCGGCTCGTTCCGCCTGGCGCCGCTGATCACCGCAATCGGCATGTCGATCGTGCTGTCCAACTTCATCCAGGTGACACAGGGACCGCGCAACAAGCCGATCCCGTCGCTCGTGACCGATGTCTACCATTTCGGCGCGATCACCATCTCCTTGAAACAGATCATCATCATCGCCGTCACTGCGGTTCTGCTGACGATCTTCTGGTACATCGTAAACAAGACACCGCTCGGGCGTGCCCAGCGCGCCACCGAGCAGGATCGCAAAATGGCGGCGCTTCTCGGCGTGGACGTGGATCGCACGATCTCGATCACCTTTGTGATGGGTGCTGCACTCGCTGCCGTCGCCGGCACGATGTACCTCATGTATTACGGTGTCGCGACGTTCAACGACGGCTTCATCCCGGGGGTCAAGGCCTTCACTGCTGCCGTTCTCGGCGGGATCGGATCCCTTCCGGGTGCTGTCCTCGGCGGCCTGCTGATCGGTCTCATTGAATCGCTCTGGTCTGCCTATTTCACGATCGCCTACAAGGACGTCGCAACATTCGCGCTGCTCGCCTTCGTGCTGATCTTCAAGCCGACCGGCATTCTCGGTCGTCCGGAAGTGGAGAAGGTTTGACATGTCGCAGGCTTCCACTTCCGAAAACACGGGCCTCATGAGCAAGGCCCTGAAGGAAGCGCTCTTCGCGGGCGCCATGGCCTTCGGCCTCTTCCTTCTCTATGTCGGCATCGAGACGTACCAGAACATCAACAACCAGTTGGTCTGGCGCACCCGGTGGGGATTGCTGGCGATCTTCGTGGTCGTTGCCGCGGTCAGCCGGTTCATCGTCGTTGCCTTCGTGAAGCCGCACCTTGACAAGCGAAAGCTTGCCAAAGCCAAGGCGGGGGTCCCCGAAGTATCCGACGAGAAGGGGTTCTTCCACACGCACTTCCTCAAGATCGCGCTCGCTGGCATGCTGATCTATCCGTTCGTGGCGGTAACGCTCGCCGGAACGCAGGGGTCGCTCAAGTATGTCGACAACTTCGGCATCCAGATCCTCATCTACGTCATGCTGGCATGGGGCCTGAATATCGTGGTTGGCCTCGCAGGCCTCCTCGATCTCGGCTATGTCGCCTTCTATGCCGTCGGCGCCTATTCCTACGCCTTGCTCTCCCAGCATTTCGGCCTGTCCTTCTGGGTCCTGTTGCCGTTGTCGGGCATCCTTGCCGCCTTCTGGGGCATCATCCTCGGCTTTCCGGTGCTCCGCCTGCGGGGCGATTACCTTGCCATCGTGACGCTCGCCTTCGGCGAAATCATCCGCCTCGTGCTGATCAACTGGACGGACGTGACCCGGGGCACCTTTGGTATCTCCGGTATCCCGAAAGCATCCTTCTTCGGCATCTGGTCCTTCGACGTCGGAGCAGCGAACAATTTCACCAAGGCGTGGGGACTCTCCATGTCCTCTGCCTACTACAAGATCTTCCTGTTCTACCTGATCCTGGCGCTCTGCATGCTGACAGCCTATGTGAGCATCAAGCTGCGTCGCATGCCGATCGGCCGTGCGTGGGAAGCCTTGCGTGAGGACGAGATCGCCTGCCGTTCGCTCGGCATCAACACCGTGACCACGAAGCTGACGGCATTTGCCATCGGTGCCATGTTCGGTGGCTTTGCCGGCGCCTTCTTCGCAACCCGGCAGGGCTTCGTCTCACCCGAGAGCTTCGTCTTCCTGGAATCGGCGGTCATCCT
>JAEYTA010000111.1 GCA_023434265.1 Pseudomonadota bacterium | reverse complement strand
GGCGGCCTCTCCGGGGTCGGGATCAGTATTGCGGCGGCGTGGTTTGCGGCGTGTCGTCGGTTTCCGGCGGCAGGGTCGGCGGCGGCGTCGTGCCGGGCGTGGTCGTCGCGCCGTCCGGATTGGCCGTGCCGTCGGGCGGCGGCGTCGCCCCGTCGGCGGGCATGGCCGTGTCCGCCGGAGCGGTGGCCGAGGCGTCCATGCCCGCGTCGGCGGCGTCGGTCGCGGCGGTGTCGTCCGTGTCGGCGCAGGCGGCGAGCGTGAGGGCGCCGGCCGCGGCCAGGGTGAGGGATAGCAGTCGCATCGGGGGTCCTCCGACGATCGCGCGGACGAAGCCCTCCGCCGCTTCCTCGATCCGTCGCAGGCTCAACC
Source organism: Pseudomonadota bacterium (assembly GCA_023434265.1). Taxonomy (GTDB): domain Bacteria; phylum Pseudomonadota; class Alphaproteobacteria; order Caulobacterales; family Caulobacteraceae; genus Brevundimonas. The sequence goes on along the minus strand of JAEYTA010000111.1, from coordinate 5,840 downwards.
GGCGAGGCGCGCGGGCGTTCCCGGAGGCGTGATCACGATTGAGGCTCCGTGACGGAACCGTGAGGTCAGGCCTCCACCGGGGCGCCCGACAGGGCCTCCTCCAGTTCGGCGAAGGAGGGCTGGGCCGGCGAGGGCACGTCGCCGCGGCCGATCTCGACCGAGATCTGCGCCGCATTGCCGTGCAGGTGGGCGACCAGCACCGACTGGATGATCTTGTAGTAGCTGGCCTCCTCGTCGACGATCGCCTTCAGCCGAGCCGCGATCGGGCCGACCAGGCCGTAGGCCAGGAAGACGCCGAGGAAGGTGCCGACCAGCGCCCCCCCGATCATGCCGCCGAGGATTTCCGGCGGCTCGGTGATCGAGCCCATGGTCTTGATCACCCCCAGCACGGCCGCGACGATGCCCAGGGCCGGCAGGGCGTCGGCGAGGTTCTGCAGCGCGTGCGGCGCGCCCAGCGCCTCGTGGTGGTGCTTCTCCAGCTGCTTCTCCATGGCGTCCTCGATCTGGTGCGGATCCTCGAGGTTCATGGTCATCATGCGCAGGGTGTCGCAGATGAAGTCGGTGGCGAAGTGGTCCTTCAGGACCTTGGGGAATTTCTGGAAGATTGCGCTCTCGGCCGGCTTCTCGATGTGGCTCTCGAGGGCGATGACGCCCTTGGACTTCATCGTCTTGGTCAGCTGGAACAGCAGCGACAGCAGGTCGGTGTAGTCCTTCTTCTTCCACTTCGGCCCGGCGAAGGCCTTGCCGAGGCCGCCCAGCGTCGACTTGAGGACCGCGGTCGAGTTCGAGATCAGGAAGGCGGCGACGCCGGCCCCGCCGATGGCCATCATCTCGTGCGGCAGGGCGTGCAGGATCACCTCGAACTTGCCGCCCGAGATGACGTAGCTGCCGAACACCAGGCCGAACAGCAGCACGATGCCGATAATCTGGAACATGGATGCGGAGGCCCCTGCGCGAGGCCCGACCATGGCCGTTAATGATTAAGAGCCGGTTGCGACTCCCGACACGTGAAGCCTGAACGGGAAAGGGCCCCGGCGTCTCCGCCGGGGCCCCGTTCTCGATCAGCGATCACGCCGGACGATCAATCCCGGCGACGACGGCCGCGGTCGCCGCCGCGGTCCCCGCCCTCGCGGCGCGGACGCCCGCCGGTGTCGTCGGCCAGCGGCGCTTCGCCCCGCTCGGCCCGTTCGGCGTTGATCTTGTCGGTCAGGTCCTCGCCGGTGGCCTGGTCGACGACCTTCATCGACAGCTTGGTCTTGCCGCGGTCGTCGAGGCCGAGGAACTTGACCTTGACCTCCTGGCCTTCCGAAACGACGTCGGCCGGGTTGGCGACGCGCTCCAGCGCCATCTGCGACACGTGGACCAGACCGTCCTTGGCGCCGAAGAAATTCACGAAGGCGCCGAAGTCGACGACCTTGACCACCTTGCCGGTGTAGATCGTGCCGACTTCCGGCTCGGAGGTGATCGACTTGATCCACTCCTTGGCGGCGTCGATTTTCTCCTGCTCGGAGGCGGCGATCTTGATGGTGCCGTCGTCCTCGATGTTGATCTTGGCGCCGGTCTTTTCGACGATCTCGCGGATGATCTTGCCGCCGGTGCCGATCACGTCGCGGATCTTGTCGACCGGGATCTTGATCGTCTCGATCTTCGGCGCGAACTCGCCCAGCTCCTCGCGGGCCCCCGAGATCGCCTTGTCCATCTCGTCGAGGATGTGCAGGCGGCCGGCCGAGGCCTGGTTGAGGGCCTTGGTCATGATCTCCTCGGTGATGCCGGGGACCTTGATGTCCATCTGCAGCGAGGTGATGCCTTCACGGGTGCCGGCGACCTTGAAGTCCATGTCGCCGAGGTGGTCCTCGTCGCCGAGGATGTCCGACAGGATGGCGAACTCGCCCGACGGCTCGAGGATCAGGCCCATGGCGATGCCCGACACCGGACGGGCCAGCGGCACGCCGGCGTCCATCAGGGCCAGCGACGAACCGCACACCGTGGCCATCGACGACGAGCCGTTCGACTCCGTGATCTCCGACACCAGACGGATGGTGTAGGGGAATTCCTCGGTGGTCGGCAGCATCGGACGGATCGCCCGCCACGCCAGCTTGCCGTGGCCGATCTCGCGGCGGCCCGGCGAGCCCATGCGGCCCGCTTCACCCACCGAATAGGGGGGGAAGTTGTAGTGCAGGAGGAACTTCTCCTTGTAGGTCCCCTGCAGGGCGTCGATGTACTGCTCGTCCTCGCCGGTGCCGAGGGTGGCCACGACCAGCGCCTGGGTCTCGCCGCGGGTGAACAGGGCCGAGCCGTGGGTGCGCGGCAGGACGCCGACTTCCGAGACGATCGGGCGGACCTTGTCGAGGGCGCGGCCGTCGACGCGGTGGCCGTTCTCGATGATGTCGCGGCGCAGGACCTCGGCTTCGCATTCCTTGAAGGCGGTGGCGAACTTGTTCGGCTCGAAGCCGTCCGGGTTGGTCTCCGAAGCCAGCAGGGCCTCGGCGGCCTTCTTCTTGGCCACGCCGACGGCGTCGCGACGGTCGTGCTTGCCGGTCAGGGCGTAGGCGGCCTTGATGTCGGCGTCGACCAGCTTCTTGATCGCGGCCACGGCGTCCGAGACGTCCTCGGCGGCGAAGTCGAACGGCTCCTTGGCGGCGTGCTCGGCCATTTCGATGATCGCGTCGATCACCGGCTGCATGCCGCGGTGGGCGAACATCAGCGCGCCCAGCATCTTCTCTTCGGACAGCTCCTTGGCTTCCGACTCGACCATCATCAGGGCGTCGGCGGTGCCGGCGACCACCAGGTCGAGGTCCGAGGACTCCATCTGGTCGAGGGTCGGGTTCAGCACGTACTCGCCGTCGATCACACCGACGCGGGCGCCGGCGATCGGGCCCATGAACGGCACGCCCGAGATGGTCAGGGCGGCCGAGGCGGCGACCATGGCGACCATGTCGGGGTCGTTCTCCATGTCGTGCTGCAGCACGGTGCAGACGACCTGCACCTCGTTCTTGAAGCCCTTGACGAACAGCGGGCGGATCGGGCGGTCGATCAGGCGGGAGACCAGCGTCTCCTTCTCGGTCGGACGGCCTTCACGCTTGAAGTAGCCGCCCGGGATCTTGCCGGCGGCGAAGGTCTTTTCCTGGTAGTTGACCGTCAGCGGGAAGAAGTCCTGGCCCGGCTTCGGCTGGCGGGCGTAGACGACGGTGGCCAGCACCACGGTCTCGCCGTAGGTGGCGAGCACGGCGCCGTCGGCCTGGCGGGCGATGCGGCCCGTCTCGAGGGTCAGCGGCCGGCCGGCCCACTCGATCGTCTTGCGTTTGATGTCGAACATTCTTTGTCTCTCTCATCCCGCGGCCGGATTGCGCGCGGGGGCGGGCGGTCAGGGGTCTTACGTCCTTCGGTCCCAAGGGACCCGGCGTCCGGATTGACGTCGGGCGGGTGGTTCGAGGACCGGTTCACAGCCCTCTGCGTATCGCGTCGAAAGTCCCCGGACGCGTCGGGGCGGATAGCAGAAGGGCCCGCGCGGGCGGGCCCTTCCGGAACCTGGCCTTAGCGACGCAGGCCCAGCTTGGCGACGATCGCCTGGTAGCGGGCGGCGTCGGTCTTGTTCAGGTGGTCGAGAAGGCGACGACGCTGCGAGACCAGCTTGAGCAGGCCGCGACGCGAGTGGTTGTCCTTCTTGTGGGTCTTGAAGTGCTCGGTGAGGTTGGCGATGCGTTCCGAGAGGATCGCGACCTGGACCTCGGCCGAACCCGTGTCGGCTTCGCCACGGGCGTTGTCAGCGATGATTTGAGCCTTGCGCTCAGCAGTAACCGACATCGTATGACTCCGTTATTGGAGATTGAAGACGCGGTCGGGTTCGAGCCGACCGGCCCGCATCGAACAGAGGGCGACGAGGGTTCCGTCCTGAAAGGCGGAAACGGTTCTCGAACCCTCCCGAAGGCGGGCCTTGAGCGTTTCGACCTGTCGGGGGAGCAGAACGATCGGCCGTCCCTGGCGAAGCTGGAAGGCGTCCTGGTCCGTCACGGCCAGCTCCGGGATGTCGTCCAGGGCGGTCGCGACGGGAAGCAAGCCTTCCGGGGCGGCGCCCCTATGCACCATTTCCTCCAGAGAATCCAGCGTGACCGCGTTCTCCAGCGAGAACGGTCCGACCCGCTCGCGGCGAAGCGCCGAGACGTGCCCCTCGGCCCCCAGCGCCGCCGCCAGGTCGCGCGCCAGCGAACGGACATAGACGCCCTTGCCGGTGCGGATCACGATCTCGACGTGATCCCGGTCGGGCGCGTCGCTCACCTCCGCCTCGTGGATGGTCACCCGGCGGGCCTTCAACTCCACCTCGACCCCCTCGCGGGCCAGGTCGTAGGCGCGCTGGCCGTCGACCCTGATGGCCGAGAAGGCCGGCGGGACCTGGTCGATCTCGCCGACGAACGCCGCCAGCGCCGCCCTCGCCTGCTCCACCGTCGGCCGCACGTCCGAGCGGGCGATGATCTCGCCCTCGCGGTCGACGCTGTCGGTCGAGGTGCCCCAGTGGATGGTGAAGCGGTAGACCTTCTGCGCCTCCATCATGAAGGGCACGGTCTTGGTCGCCTCGCCCAGCGCGATGGGCAGGATGCCCGAGGCCAGCGGATCCAGCGTCCCCGCGTGCCCCGCCTTCTGCGCGTCGAAAAGCCGGCGCACCCGCGTCACCGCCTCGGTCGAACCCATCTCCAGCGGCTTGTCGAGACAGACCCAGCCATGGATCGGAGAGCCGCGCTTGCGGTGCCCCATCAGGCCTCGTCCTCGTCGTCGGCGCGCTCGAGGTCGGCCCGCACCCGCGGGTCGTTGAACAGCCGGTCCATGCGCCCCGCCGCGTCGAAGCTCTCGTCGTGGCGGAATTTCAGGTCGGGCGTGAACTTCATGTCGATGTGGCGGCCCAGCACACCGCGGAGGAACTTCGCGTGGGCGTTCAGGGCCTTGACGATCTCCTCCACGTGGCCGGCGGTCGGGGCGCTCTCCACCCCCGCGCCGAGCGGCTCGACGAAGCAGGTGGCGTGCTTCAGGTCCGGGCTCATCCGCACCTCGGTCACCGTCACCGACACCCCCTCCATGGCCGGATCGTGGATCTCCTCCTCGCGCAGCACCTCGACGAGGGCATGGCGGATCAGCTCGCCGGCGCGCAGCTGGCGCTGCGACGGTCCCTGCGGCCCCGAGGCGTTGCGGGTGTGCTGTTTGCGGCCCATGGCGGCCTCCTCTGCGTCGCCCGCCGGGGCTCGGACCCGGCTCGAAGCGAGGGCCGGGGGTCTAGGCCCGCGGAGCCGCGGTGTCCAGTTCGGCCCGGGCCACGGCGGTCATCAGCTCCGACGAGACGGTCGAGCGGAACGGCCGCACAGGCAGCCCCCCGGCGTTCAGCACGCCCGCCGTCCAGTGATTGCACAGATGGCCGATGGAGAAGTGCTCCCGGCTGGCGAAGAAGCGGGCGTCGTCGCCCTCGCGCGCCGCGGCGACGCGCGGCCCGCCGCCGGACAGGTCGAGCGACGCCTCGATGTGCGCGGCCATCCGCTCGAAGCCGGCGGGCGTCAGCCGGAACGAGCGGCGGCCGTCCCCGGCGAAGAGGTCGCGCGGATGCCGCTGGGCCGGATCGAGCATGATCACCGAGGCGTTGCCCGGCTTGAAGAAGGCCCGCGCCCCGTCCGGCAGGCGGCTCTCCATCGGGCTCTGGTCGACATAGAATTTGGCGTCGCCCCAGCCAATCAGGATCCAGTCCCCCGGCGGCAGGCCGCGCACCGCCTCGCCCAGCGGACCGCCGCGCGCCTCCAGCGCCGCGCGCGGCAGGGCCAGGTCGGTGTGGAAGCCGTTGTCCAGCAGGTGCAGCTCCACCC
>JAEYTA010000075.1 GCA_023434265.1 Pseudomonadota bacterium | reverse complement strand
GCGCCGCGGCGGCGGGCGGGGGCGCGGCTCCCGCGCCGCTCGTCGTCACCGGCGCGCAACCGGCCAGCGCGAGGGCGGCGGCAGTCACGGCGGCGGCGAACGTCCGGAGGCGTCGGAAGGCGGCAGGCTTCATGAAGGTCTCGGGCGTCGCGCTGGGGGAGGAGGCGCACCTTGGCGCGTGACGCCGTCGAACGAAAGCCCCGGCGCGCCCTCCGCGAAAAGGCCGCGCGAAAGCGCGCCTTCGGGACTTGCCCCCTCTCCCCCCGTGCGCTAGAGACCCGCCCTCGCCGTTCGCGGCCGTGCGCACCCGTAGCTCAGCTGGATAGAGCACCAGACTACGAATCTGGGGGTCAGGAGTTCGAATCTCTTCGGGTGCGCCACTTTTCTCCCCGTCCCGGCGGGGCGACGGGCCGACGCCCGGCCTTCCTCCTTCCTATCCTGAAGCCTGATCGGACGGGGCGGAGCCTCGCGAGTCCGCCGATGCCGCGGCTCAGGCGCCGGAAGCAGGCCGGAACGAAGGCCGGCCCTGCGGGGCGGCGCCCCGCAAGACCGATTTCGCCCTAGACAAGGCCCTGCAGCGGCGGCGCCTCGGCGGCGCTGCCCGGGAAGACGCGGCCGTCCAGCGCAGCGCGTTCGAGGCCGATATGATCCCGCAGGACGGTCTTGAACACCGAGCGTACGTCGAGCGTCGGCGCGAGGTCGCGGTCCTCGTAGAGGCGGCCCTCGGCCAGGGTGGGCCAGTCGCCGACAAGGCCGCCCGGCCGGAGCGCGCCGCCGGCGAGCAGCAGGCTGGAGGCGGTGCCGTGGTCCGTGCCGCGGGTGCCGTTGACTCGGACGGTGCGGCCGAACTCGGTGGCGACGACGACGACGGTGTCGGCCCAGGCGGGCCCGAGGCCGCTGCGGAGGCCGTCGAGAAGGCCGTCGAGCGCGGTCAGGCGGGCCGAGATCAGCAGCCCCTGCTGGGCGTGGGTGTCCCAGCCGTCGAGCGACAGGGCGACGATGTCTGCCCCCGCCTCGCCCGACATCAGGCCGGCCACCGCCCGGCCGAGCCCGGCCGGGTCGCCGCGCCGCAGCGGGTCGCCGGTCATGGCGGCGTCGGCGAGGGCCCCTGCGGCGAGGCCGCGGGCCAGGCTGTCGCCGAGCAGGGGATCGTCGACGTAGAGATCCTGGACCAGCGAGGCGATGCGGTCGTCGGCGCCGACGCGGCTGCCGGGCGCCCACGAGGTGGTCGGGGCGTCGCCGCGCAGGATCATCGGGGTCTGGGCTCCGATCGAGAGGCCGACGCCGTCGGCCACGCCGAGGGCTCGGTTGAGCCAGCCGTCGTTCACCGCGCGCGCCCCGCCGCCGCCGGTTTCGAGTACGTCCTGGGCGTCGAAGTGGGAGCGGCTGCGGACGGGGATGGCCACGGCCGGAGCCCAGCGCAGCTGGCCGGCGGCGTGCAGGGCGTGAACCCGGGCGAGGGCCGGATGCAGGCCGAAGCCTTCCGAGAGGGCGAGCGCCCCGCCGGCCTCTCCCGGCGGGGGCACGGCCAGGTCGCGGCGGTGCGCGACGTAGGCGGGATCGCCGTAGGGCACCGTGACCGAAAGCCCGTCCATGGCGCCGCGGGCGATCACCACGACGAATTTGCGCCGCGGTCCGGCCGGGGCGGCGCCGGCGGGCGCAGCGAAGGCGATGGTCAGTCCGAGGCCGGCCAGCAGCCGGCGGCGGTCGAGGCTGGGAAAGGTCATCGGCGCTGGAACTCCGGCGACATCACGAGCAGGGTCAGGGCCTCCTTCCGGCTCTCCGCCCGCCGCACCGCGTCGCCCGTACGCGCCGACAGGCGGCCGCCGAGCGCCTCCCCGGCCAGGCGAGCCGGCTCCGCCGCATCGGCCGCGGCGGCGAAGGCCTGGGCCCAGTCGAGGCGCTTCACCAGGGCGTCCGGGCCGGCCCAGTCCGCCGCCGTGTCAGGCCACCCCTCGGGCGAGGGCGGCGAAAATGGCGGCTGGCCGAGGCGGATCAGCGCCGGATGCAGCCGCGGCACCTGGCCCGGCGAGGCGCCGACGGCGCGGTAGGCCGAGACGATCAGCTCATAGGGGGTCTTGATCTTGGCGGCGGCGGGCGCCCAGGCCTCCGGCGCGGCGACGAGGGCGCGCGCCACGACGGCGAGGTCGCCCTCCGAGTCGCGCCAGGCGCGCTCGAGACCGGCGACCAACGCGGGCGGCGGGTCGTCGGCGACGAAGTGGGCGGCGATGCGCCGCGCGAGGCGGCGGCCCGTCGCGGGATGGCCGGCGAGGGCGCGCAGGATGCGTTCCGCCTGCTCGGCTCCGCCTTCCGGATAGCGCACGCCGAGCACCGTGCGTCCGCCGGGTTCGTGCAGGGCCGGAAGGAAGGCGAAGGGCGGATCGTCGTCCGGCGCGCGCGGCCGCCGGATCGTCCATCCGGTCAACGCCCGGGCGAGTTCGGCGACGTCGGCCTGGTCGTAGCCGCCGTCGGCGCCGAGGGTGTGGAGCTCCAGCGCCTCGCGGGCCAGGTTCTCGTTGAGGCCGAAGCCGCGGCGCTCGCCGGTCTGGCTCCCCGGGCCGACCGACCGGACCTGGTCGAGATAGAGCAGCATGGCGGGGTGGCTTTCGGCCGCCAGCAGCAGGTCCTCGAAGCGACCGAAGACGTTGGGGCGGATCGCCTCGCGTTCGTACTGCGGCGCGAAGGCCGCGCTGTCGAAGCGGGTCGCCGAGACGGTCAGGGCGTTCGACCAGAACAGGGCCCAGCGTTCGGCGAAGCCGTGCGGGGTGGTCACGGCGTGCCGGGCGTGGATCATGAAGGCTTCGCCGACGTCGTCCTTGATGCGCTGACGGGCGTCGCGCCGCGCCTGGAGGGCGGCCGCGGCGTCGCCGTCCTGGCGCTCCCGCGAGGCGTGATACTCGACCAGCCGTCGCCGGGAATCGGTCCACGGCCCCGGCGGCGGCGGGGCGCCGGCGAGCGTGATCTGGGCCTCCAGCCAGCCGCGCGGATCGGCCGCCGCGGCGCGCATCTCGCCCGGTCGCGCGCCCAGACCGAAGCGTGTCAGGGCGATGGCGGCGTCATCGATTCCGGCCTGTCGGGCCATGTCGCGTCTCTCCATCCCGGCTCGGGAGAGTCCTACACCAGGGCGCCGCAAAAAGGGCGCTGGCCGCCCGGCCCGCTTCCGACCTACCCGCGACCGGCGGAGTCGTTCCCGTCGCCGCAACCTTTGCCGCCGTGGGCGGTTATTCCCTCACGGCGGAATCGCAGGGGGCGGGGCCCGCCGAGGGGGAGGCCATATGTCGATCGTCGCCGGCTTCGCGGCCGTGGCCGTGGCGGGAACGGGCGCCGGGATGGACGTCCCGGCGCAGGGGCAGCCCCAGGACCTGACCGGGCTGACGCTGGAACAGCTGGCCGATATCGAGATCACCTCGGTGTCGCGGCGCCCCGAGCAGCTGTCGCGGGCCGCCGCCGCCGTCTATGTGATCACCCGCGAGGACATCCGCCGGTCGGGGGCGGCCAGCCTGCCCGAGGTGTTGCGGCTGGCCCCCAATCTGCAGGTGCAGCGCGTCAGCGCGGGCGACTACGCCATCACCGCCCGCGGCTTCAACTCGTTCGAGAAGGCCAACAAGCTGCTGGTCCTGATCGACGGGCGCAGCATCTACACCACCCTGTTCTCGGGCGTTTTGTGGGACGCGCAGGGGCTGGTGCTGGAGGATATCGAGCGGATCGAGGTCGTCAGCGGGCCGGGCGGCGCCCTGTACGGGTCGAACGCCGTCAACGGGGTGATCAACATCACGACCCGGCGGGCGTGGGACACGGCGGGGCCGGCGGCGGCGCTGGGCGTCGGCACGGAAGACCGCACGGTCAGCCTGCGCCACGGCGGACGGCTGGGCGAGGCCGGAGCGTGGCGGCTGTTCCTGACGGGTTTCGACCGGAGCGACACCGAGATGGAGAGCGGCGCCACCGGGGCCGACGCCACCGCAGGCGTGCGCATGGGCGGGCGCGCCGACTGGTCCAACGGCGCCGGCGACTGGACGGTGGAGGGCGACGTCTACGACCACGAGGCGGCCGGCGACGCCATGCTGCGGGGCGGCTTCGTGCTGGGTCGCTGGCGGCGCGACCTCGGCCGCGGCGGCCGGGTCGAGGCGCAGGCCTACTACGACCATACCGACCGGGAGACGGCCGGCGCCCAGGAGGAGGTGCGGACCTGGGACGTGTCGGTGCAGCAGGCGGTCGAGCGCGGCCGGCACGCACTGGTCTGGGGCGGCGGCTACCGTCGGGTCGAGAACAGCCTGATCATTCCGCCCGGCGCGGCGGGCCTCGTGCCTCCGGAACGGCGACAACAACTGCGTGGCGGCCTGCCCGGCCTGAGGTTCAGCCTTCGCCGAGCGCGGCGCTGGCCTTTTCGAGGCGTTCGCGGAGCCGGTCGCGCGCCTTGCGCTGACGCGACGAAAGGCTGTCGAGGGCGCGGGCGACGCGGGCCGCCTCGGCCTCCAGCTCGCGACGTGCCGCGCCCTGCTGGCGCTCCAACGTCTTGAGCTCTGCCTCCAGCGCGCGAACCCGCTCGCGGTCGGCCTTCGACGGGCCGGCGGGTTTCGTCGAGCCTTCGGCCTTGCTTTTCGGCTTCGCCTTCCGGCGCGGCGCGACCTCGCCGACGTCGACCGCCAGGCCGCGCTCGATGACTTCGCCCGGGCGCGCCAGGGCGGCGTCGTAGTCGGGGCCCTCCTTGATCTCCCGCGCCAGTCCGCCGGCGAAGATGTCGCGCTCCATGCCCCAGGCGGCCAGCGCCTTGGGCCGCGAGCTCGCGGCCACGGTGAAGGCGTGGAAGCCGTCGGACCAGCTGAAGACCTTGAGACGCGGAGCCATGGCGGATCAGCGACCGGCGAACCGCTCCGGTTCCGCGCGATGGACTTGCGGCGCCGCGTGCCCCAGCCTTCTGGAATGGTCGATTCGCCGTCTCGCGGACCCGGCGCGTCCGGGCGCCTGGCCTTCTACGAGTTCTTCGCCGGCGGCGGCCTGGTGCGGGCCGGGCTGGGCGGAGGCTGGGACTGCCGCTTCGCCAACGACATCGATCCGGCCAAGGCGGCGGCCTATCGCGCCAACTGGGGCGACGCGGCCCTGAGGGTCGGGGACATCGCCGCCCTGACCCCGGCCGACCTGCCGGGGACGGCCGATCTGATGTGGGGGTCGTTCCCCTGTCAGGACCTGTCTCTGGCCGGCGCCGGGGCCGGGCTGGGCGGCGCGCGATCGGGGACCTTCCACGCCTTCATGGGACTGGCGCGCGAGCTGGCGGCCGAGGGACGGGCGCCGCGCCTGCTGGCCATCGAGAACGTCTGCGGCGCCCTGACCTCGCGCGGCGGGCGGGACTTCGAGATCCTGTGCCGGGCCTGGACCGAGCTGGGCTACGTCTTCGGGGCGCTGGTGATCAACGCCGACCGGTTCCTGGCGCAGTCGCGGCCGCGGCTGTTCGTGGTCGGGGCGCGCGGCGACGTGCCGGTCGATCCGGCGCTTCTGGCCCCCGGGCCGGAGGAGCCGTTCCACACCCCGGCGCTGCGGCGGGCCGTGGAGCGGCTGCCGGCGGAGGTCGCCGGGCGTGGGGTCTGGTGGCGTCTGGACGCCCCGGACGCGGCCCCGGCCGACCTGGCCGACGTGGTCGAGGCCGACCGGCCGGGCCTGGACTGGCATTCGCCGGCTCAGACGGCGCGGCTGCTCGAGCTGATGTCGCCGGTCCACCGGGCCAAGGTCGAGGCGGCGCGGGCCGCCGGCGTACGGCGGGTGGGAGCGCTGTACCGCCGCACGCGGACGACCGCGGACGGCGGCAAGGCGCAGCGGGCGGAAGTGCGCTTCGACCGGGCCGGCTGCCTGCGCACGCCCGGCGGCGGCTCCAGCCGGCAGATCCTGCTGGTTGTCGAGGGCGGCCAGGTGCGCTCGCGGCTGATGACGGCGCGGGAGACGGCGCGGCTGATGGGGCTGGCCGACGACTATCGCCTGCCGGCGTCGTACAGCGCCGCCTGCCACCTGACCGGCGACGGGGTGGCCGTGCCGGTGGTGCGCTGGCTGGCCGCCGGCCTGTTCGAGCCGCTGCTGCGCGCCGGGATCGAGGTCCCGCGGGCCGCCTGAGCCCCTCCCCTTGCCAAGCGCGCCGGTCGGCGCATCATGGCGAACGACGATCTGGGGAGGTCATCATGAAGTGCATCCTGGCGGGGGCGCTCGCCCTTGCGGCGACGGCGGGGCCGGCGGCGGCGGAGAACTGGAACTCCTATTCGCGGAGCGCCAACAACGTGTTCATGGCCGATGTCGACAGCATCGTGCAGAGCGGCGGGGCGACCGCCATCACCATCGCCATGGTGCCGCTGCGCGGCGATCCGGGCGACTACAGCCATTCGCTGGAGACCTACGAATTCCAGTGCGGCGGCAACCGCTGGCGGCCGGCCGGGGTGGTCGAGATGGGCCCCGACGGGGCCGAGCTGGACCGCTACCCCGAGGAAGGAGCGGAGTGGGAGCCGATCCGGGCCAACACCATGCCGTCCTATCTGAAGCAGATCGCCTGCGAGGGCGCCCGGGCCGACCCGCCGACCTGGCCCTCGGTCAGGGCCTTCGTCGACGCCGGCCGGCCCTGACCGTCGCCGTCAGGCGTCGACGGCAGCGTCGAGCGCATTCTCCTGGATGAACTCGCGGCGCGGCTCGACCACGTCGCCCATCAGCTTGGCGAACAGGTCGGCGGCCTCGTCCTCGTGCTCGACCTCGACCTTGAGCAGGGTGCGGGCGTTGGCGTCCAGCGTGGTCTCCCACAGCTGCTCGGGGTTCATCTCGCCGAGGCCTTTGTAGCGCTGGATGGCGATGCCCTTCTTGCCGGCCTCGAGCACCGCGTCGAGCAGGTCGAGCGGGCCGCGGATGGTGGTCGCCTTGTCCTTGCGACGGAACACGGCTGGACGGTCGAACAGGCCCTCGAAGGCGGCGGCGCGCTCGGCCAGGCGGCGGGCGTCGAGCGAGCGGATCAGCGGCTCCTCGAGCACGATCTTCTCGGTGACGGCGCGGCGCACGCGCTCGAAGGCGACGGCGCCCTGGGCGCCGGGGCCGCCGGACCACGGGCCGTCGCCCTCCTCGGCGTAGAGGTCGAAGCGGGTCGCGGCGCGGCCGGCGGCATCGTCGGCGGCGTGCTCGTCGAACAGGCCGGCCAGGGCCGCCTGCTCGATGGCGAAGGCCGGCGCGCGCTGGGCCAGGCGGTCGACGCCAGCGCGGAAGGCCTTGGCCTCGCGCACCAGGGCCTGCAGGTCGAGGCCGATCCGCACCTCGCCCGAGGCGAGCTCCAGCGAGGCCTCGGACGAGCCTTCCTCGATGAGGTGGGCGTCCATCTCGGCCTGGTCCTTGATGTAGCGGTGCTGCTTGCCCTTGGAGACCTTGTAGAGCGGCGGCTGGGCGATGAAGACGTGGCCGCGCTCGATCAGCTCGGGCATCTGCCGGAAGAAGAAGGTCAGCAGCAGGGTCCGGATGTGGGCGCCGTCGACGTCGGCGTCGGCCATCAGGATGATCTTGTGGTAGCGCAGCTTGTCGATGTTGAAGTCGTCGCGGCCGATGCCGGTGCCCAGCGCCAGGATGAGGGTGCCGATGGTGTCCGACGACAGCATGCGGTCGAAGCGCACCCGCTCGACGTTGAGGATCTTGCCGCGCAGCGGCAGGACGGCCTGGTTCTCGCGGTTGCGCGCCTGCTTGGCCGAGCCGCCGGCCGAGTCGCCCTCGACGATGAACAGCTCCGACTTGGCGGGGTCGCGCTCCTGGCAGTCGGCCAGCTTGCCGGGCAGGGAGCTGATCTCCAGCGCCGACTTGCGCCGGGTCAGTTCGCGGGCCTTGCGGGCGGCCTCGCGGGCGGCGGCGGCCTCGACGATCTTGGCCACGATCTGCTTCGCCTCGACCGGGTGCTCCTCGAACCAGGTCGACAGGCCCTCCTGGCACAGGCCCTCGACGGCCGGACGAACCTCGGAGGAGACCAGCTTGTCCTTGGTCTGGGAGCTGAACTTGGGATCCGGCACCTTGACCGAGAGGACGCAGGTCAGGCCCTCGCGGGCGTCCTCGCCCGAGACCGAGACCTTCTCCTTGCGGGCCGCGCCGGCGGCGTCGATGTAGCTGCCCATCACCCGGGTCAGGGCGGCGCGGAAGGCCGACAGGTGCGTGCCCCCATCCCGCTGCGGGATGTTGTTGGTGAAGCACAGCATGGTCTCGTGATAGCTGTCGTTCCACCACAGGGCCAGGTCGAGCTCGATGCCGTCCTTCTTGCCGCGGATGACGATGACGTCCTTGAGCAGCGGCGACTTGGACTTGTCGAGGTGGCGCACGAAGGCCTCCACCCCGCCCTCGTAGTGCAGCAGCATCTCGACCGGCTCGGCGCCGCGGTGGTCGACCAGCTTGATGACCACGCCGGAGTTGAGGAAGGCCAGCTCGCGCAGGCGGTGCTCGAGCGTCTTCAGGTCGAAGTCGATGTGCGAGAAGGTGGTCACCGACGGGAAGAAGGTGACCTCGGTGCCGGTCAGCGGCTGGCCGGCCTTCGGCCCGCTGTCGCGGATCGGGGCGTCGCCGACGACCTTCAGGCTCTCGACCGTGTCGCCGCGCTCGAAGCGCATCTCGTGCGCCTTGCCGTTGCGGTAGATGCGCAGCTTCAGCCAGTCGGACAGGGCGTTGACCACCGAGACGCCGACGCCGTGCAGGCCGCCGGAGACCTTGTAGGAGTTCTGGTCGAATTTTCCGCCCGCGTGCAGCTGGGTCATGATGACCTCGGCCGCCGAGACGCCCTCGCCCTCGTGGATGTCGGTGGGGATGCCGCGGCCGTTGTCGGTGACGGTGACCGAGCCGTCCTCGTTGAGGATGACCTGGACCAGGTCGGCGTGACCGGCCAGGGCCTCGTCGATGGCGTTGTCGACCACCTCGTAGACCATGTGGTGCAGGCCGGAGCCGTCGTCGGTGTCGCCGATGTACATGCCGGGGCGCTTGCGGACGGCGTCGAGGCCCTTGAGCACCTTGATCGAGTCGGCGCCGTATTCCGGCGAGGGGACAGTCTGGTCGGTCATCAATTCGGTCGGTGAGACGGCCCGCTGGGGGCCCGGGAGGGCGGTTCGGCGACCGCCTGGAACGGACGGTTTCCGGGGCGCGAATCCGATCCGCGCCGAGGCCCGCAAGATATAGGATTTCGGGGAGGAATTGCGAGGAAAAGCGGGGGCGGGAGAGGCGGAGCCGCTACCGTGCGCTGTCGCGGTTGAAGCCCTCGATCTGGCGGCCGGCCCGGCGCAGGTCGACGTGGCTGAACTCGTGGGTCAGCAGCAGGCGCATGCGGGCCAGTTCGCGGGCCTGTTCGACGTCGGCGGCGTCGAGCGGTTCGTCGACCGGCGGGCGGCCGGTGCGGTGCAGGCGCAGGGTGTAACGCGACATGGCGGAGCCTCCCCGGCTGGAGCGACGAGCAGCCTGCGCGGCGGGACCGATCGAGGCCCCGATCCGCGATGTAACGGATGTAACACCCGCGTCAGGCGAAGGTCGAATCACGACATCGGTGATCGAGTGTGGGCTGGCGGACTCAACCGGCCAGGCTGTCGCGCTCGAGCACCTCGAGCGGCTCGCCGGCGTGGTGCAGTTCGACGCGGCTGTAGTCGCGGGTCAGCAGCAGGCGCACGCGGGCCAGCTCGCGGGCCTCGGCGAGGTCGATGACGTCGAGAGGCTCGTCGACGGGATCGGCCTGGGTCAGATGGTGAAGGCGCAGGGAATAGCGGGACATGGCGAAACACTTCCGGGGGTCTGGAGCGGGAGTGTTCGAACGACCCCTTGGTCAAGGGGGTGGACCAATGTCTCTCAGCCGCGACGCGCTCGGGGGCGGGAAGGCCAGGCTCGCGGTGGGGAAACCCTACACGGTTCGGCGACAAAGCCCAAGGACTATCGCGCAACGTCCGGTAGCGGACACGACCGGCCGCTCCTGGGGGCCGTCCTTGACACCCTGCGACCGACCGGCAGGCTTGCCTTCATGAGGTGAAGGGTTCGTGCGAACGTCTGAGGGCGGGGAAACTTGGGGTGGCCGCCGCGCCGCGCTAGCATCTTCCCATGTGCGCCTCCTACCAGTCCAGATTCAGCGTCACCCAGCTGGTGGAGGCCTTCTCCGACATCCGCCTGCCGCTGCGCTTCGAGGGCGGCCTGCCCAACCTGCAGCCGGTCGACGAGGTGCGGCCCACCGACCTGGCCCCGGTGATCCGCGCCGACCCGGAGCCGGGGGCGGCGTGGCTGGAGCGCATGCGCTTCGGCTTTCCGGCGCCCCGGTCGGGCGGCAAGCGGCGCGGCGGGCCGGTGATCAATTTCCGCTCTGAGGGCCGCCGCTTCGGCAATGGCGCGCGCAGCGGGCGCGGCCTGGTCCCGGTCTCCGGCTTCTACGAATTCACCGGCGACAGATATCCGAAGACGCGCTGGCTGCTGCGCGGCGCCGATGCGCCGGTGATCCTGCTGGCCTGCCTGTGGCGCGCGCCGGAACAGGCGGGCGGAGAGGCCGCCTTCTCCCTGCTGACCGCCGAGCCCGGCCCCGACGTGGCGCCCTACCACACCCGCGGTGTCATCCCCCTGCCGCCCGACCGCTGGGCCGACTGGCTGCTGGACCGGGTTCCGGCCGACCAGCTCCTGACCCCGCCGCCCGCCGGGACCCTCGTCGCCGAGCCGGCCCCGCGAGGCGCGGCTGAAGGGTGAGGTGTGAGGCGTCTCCTCCTCGTCGCGCGGCGATGGGGAGGGGGACCGCAAAGCGGTGGAGGGGCGAAGGTCGCGCGCCCGGCCTGACCCCTTCCTCTCATGCAGGATCATCGCCGGTCGGCGGAGGAGGGCGTCAAGGACGCGCCTTGCAGGCGCGCCGCGCCGCGGCGGCCCGGAGGGCCGTCCTTGACTCCCTCCGACCGACCGGCACGCTCGCCGCCATGAGATGAAGGGCGGGGGCTGAAGGCCTATGTATGGGCGAACCCGGAGCCCCGCCATGACCCCCGCCGCCGCCAAGACCCTCCACATCGACTTCATCTCCGACATCGTCTGCCCGTGGTGCGTCGTCGGCCTCGGCGGGCTGGAGACGGCGCTGGGGCGGTTGGCGGCCGACGGGATCACGGCGGAGATCGCGTTCCGGCCGTTCGAGCTGAACCCCGGCATGGCGCCGGAGGGGGAGAACATCGTCGAGCACATCGGCTGCAAATACGGCTCCACCCCCGAACAGTCGGCGGCCAGCCGGGCGATGATCCGCGAGCGCGCCTCCGAGGTCGGCTTCGACATGCGCATGGACGAGGCCAGCCGCATCTGGAACACCTTCGACGCCCACCGCCTGCTGGCCTGGGCCGCGGCGACGGCGGGGCCGGCGGGTCAGAAGGCGCTGAAGCAGGCCCTGT
>JAEYTA010000074.1 GCA_023434265.1 Pseudomonadota bacterium | reverse complement strand
GGTCGGCCCCGTTCAGCCGCGCCCGCGCCAGCCGCGCGCCGCGCAGGTCGGCGCCGCGCAGCCTGGCGGAGCGCAGGTCGGCCGCTTCCAGATGCGCGCCCTGCAGCTGCACCCCCTGCATGTCGAGGCCGTAGAAGACCGCCCCCTTGGCCGACAGGGCGGTGAGGTTGTAACCGCGGATCGACTTCAGCGCCCGCAGGTCGACGCCGTCGAACACCGAGGGGCAGCCGGCGGCGCCCCCGGTCTCGCACCACTGGGCGTGCTCGGCCAGCATTTCGGCGGCCGGCATCTTGCCGACGGGCGCCCCGGCCGAGCGGTCGTCGGTGAGCGCGCCGGACATGTCGGCCCCGTCGGTGCGCCACAGGGTGGCCTTGACCCCGACGAGGACGGCGTCGCGCAGGTCGGCGCCGGACAGGTCGGCCCCCGAAAGGTCGGCCCCGGCGAGATCGGCGCCCTTGAAACTGGCCTGCTTGAGGTTGGCGCGGACGAGCTTGCAGTCCTTCATCACCGCGTCGGAGAAGTCGGCGGCGACGGCGACGACGCCGGTCAGTTTGGAGCGCTCCAGGTTGGCGCCGGCGAGACAGGCGCCTTGCGCCTCGGTGTCCTTCTGCTGCCGGGCCTCGATGACGCGGAAACCCAGCCGGGCGTCGGCGGCGGCGATGGTGCCCTCGCGCAGGTCCGCCTCGAACAGGTCGGCGCCGGTCAGGTCGGCCCCGCGCAGGCAGGACCCGCGCAGGTCGGCGCGTCGCATCGAGGCGTCGACGAGGATGGCCTCCTGCATGTCGGCCCCGAAGAAGGTGGCGTTGTCGAGCTTGGCGCCGGTCAGGTCGCAGCCGATCAGGCAGGCGGCGGCGAAGTCGGCGTCGGCGAGGTTGCGGCCGGCCAGCGACAGGCCGGACAGGTCCATCCAGGCGAAGACGGCGCGGGCGCCGCCGGGTTTGGCCTGCCAGAGGCGATCGTGCCGGGCGCAGATGGCGTCCAGCTCGGCCTGTTCGATGCGCCTTCTGGCGACGGTCTGCGCGGTGTTCCCCGACATTGCCCCAGAATGGCACGCCGCCGCTTAAGGAAGCGTGACGATTCAGGGCGGTAACGGCGGGCCTCAGGCGGTCAGCAGCCCCTGTTCCCGAAGGGCGTCGGCGAGTTCGCCGGGGGCGACCCACAGGCGGGTGTAGCCGGCCTCGCCGAGGCGCTTCAGTTCGGTGGCGAGATCGGCCCTGGCCGACGCGGCGAAACGGGCGTCGAAGCCCTCGCCGTCGTCGCTGATGCGGACCATGGGGCGGCCGGTCTCGACGCGATGCAGATAGCCCTCGTAGAGCACCGCGGCCTCCTGGGCGAGCAGGCCGGTCTCGACCTGCAGGCCCGCCTTCTTCAGGCGCTCGACGCCGCGGCCGGAGGCGAAGGGCGACGGGTCGACGGCGGCGACCACCACCCGCGCCACGCCGGCGTCGATCAGGAAGTGCGAGCAGGAGGTGCGGCCCGAGGAGCGGGCGCCGCACGGCTCCATGGTGACATAGGCGACGGCGCCCCTGGCCTTGTCGCCGGCGGCGGGCACGGCCTGCTCCTCGGCGTGGGGACGGCCGCCGGGGGCGGTGGCGGCCTCGGCGACGACCTCGCCGTCCCGGACCACGACGCAGCCGACCGCGGGGTTGGGCCAGGTCTGGCCCATGCGCGCCTTGGCCAGCGCGATGGCCCGGCCCATGAAGCGGATGTCGTCGGAAGCCTGCTTCGGGCTGGTCATGGTTCAGGCCTCCGGCAGCGGCGGCAGGTCGGCGGCGCGCGCCTCGTCGAGGTAGCGGGCGGCGGTGGGGCGCAGGTCGGCGTCCAGCTGGATGTCCAGCGGATTGCCGGTGGGGATCTCGACCCCGACGATGGCGTCGTCCGGCACGCGGAACAGCAGCTTGACGATGGCGCGGAGCGAATTGCCGTGGGCCGCGATGAGGACATCGTCGCCGGCCTTCAGGCGGGGGGCGATCTCGGCGTCCCAGTAGGGCCGCACCCGCTCCAGCGTGGTCTTCAGGCTCTCGGTGTCGGGGATGCTCTGGCCGGCGTAGCGGGGGTCCGTCGCGAAGTCGTATTCCCCGCCGGGAGCCAGCGGCGGCGGCGGCACGTCGTAGGAGCGGCGCCAGATCTTCACCTGGTCCGCGCCGTGCTTCTCGGCCGTCTCGGCCTTGTTCAGCCCGGTCAGGCCGCCGTAGTGGCGCTCGTTGAGACGCCAGTCCTCGACCACCGGCACATCCTTCAGCCCGGCGGAGTCCAGCGCCAGGGCGCCGGTGCGCTTCGCCCGGGTCAGGACCGAGGTGAACATCACGTCCGGGCTGAAGCCGGCCCGGGCGATCAGCTCGCCGCCGCGCCGCGCCTGCGCCTCGCCCTCGGCGGTCAGGTCGACATCGACCCAGCCGGTGAAGCGGTTCTCCAGGTTCCACTGGCTCTGGCCGTGGCGCAGCAGGATCAGTCGGGGCATGCAGGTCTCCGTGGGCGTTCCGGACGGGTAGGCCCGGGGTCCGGAAGGGTCAAGCTTCGGCGCGGCGGGCGGTTCCGCGGACCCTTGCCCGCGCTGCGGCGTTGTTGCGGCTCCAAACCCGCGAGCGCTAGAAGGCGGACAGCTTCGCCGTGCGCTCGCCCGCAGACCAGGATCTCCGATGCAGAAACCCCGCGCCGACCTCCGCCCGAACACCGCCGCCTACGAGACCACGCCGCTGGTCAAGGCGACCGGCTTCCGGGAGTACGACGCGCGCTGGGTGCTGGAGAAGGAGATCAACCTGCTGGGCGTGCAGGCGCTGGGCCTCGG
>JAEYTA010000041.1 GCA_023434265.1 Pseudomonadota bacterium | reverse complement strand
GCCCGACGCGCCGCAGCCGCCCGCCGCGCCCGATCCCCTGTTGACCCCGCTGGTCCGCGCCGACTGGGCGGACCGGCTCGAGCCGGGGTTCGGCTGCAGTCTCGAGCGGGGGGACGACACCCTTGTGGTCGCGGTCGGCGGGAGCGCGGTGGCGCGCATCGCCGGATCGCCGCCACAGGTGCTGACTGGCGTGCCGACGGACCTGAATGCGCTGATCCGCGGCGGCCGCTTCGTCGCCGGCTTCGGCTCCGTGGAGATCACGCCGGCGCCCGACCTCGGCGAGCCCCGGCCGATGGAGGGCGTGGTGGCGCACCCGGTGCGGGTGACGGCGACCTCAGGAACCCGTCGCGAGCAGTTCGAGGCGTTCTGGGCCTGCGGCAGCTGAGGCGAAGCGGTCGAGCGCCGCCTCGAGGTCGGCGAAGTCGGCGGCGACGTGGACGGCGCCGGCGGCGACCTGTTCCTCGACCGTGTGAAAGCCCCAGCCGACGCCGAGCGGATGCGCGCCGGCTGCCACGGCCATGGACATGTCATGGGCGGTGTCGCCGATCATGGCGGTGGTCAGCGGGTCGGCCCCGCAGGCGCTCATCGCCGCGTGCAGCATGGCCGGGTCCGGCTTGCCGGGGCCGTCCTCGGCGCAGTGGCTGGACAGGAACAGGTCGGCCCAGCCTTCCCGGGCGAGGTTGCGGGCGACGCCGCGGCGGTTCTGGCCGGTGGCCAGGGCGAGACGCCAGCCGTCGCGGTGCAGCCGGCGCAGGTGGTCCATGACGCCGGGGTAGAGCGGCTCCTCGTGGCCCTCGGCGTACATGCGGTTGAAGCTGGCGCGGAAGCCGGCGACGAAGCGGGCCAGGGTCGGCACGTCGAGACCCGGCTCCAGCACGGCCATGGCGTGTTCCAGCGACAGGCCCACGATCTGGCGGACGCGGTCGTAGTCGGGCTCGGGCAGGCCGATGTCGCGCGCGGCCTTGCAGGCGGCGCGATGGATCGAGGCGCGGCTGTCGACGAGGGTGCCGTCGATGTCGAAGACGGCGAGGGGGCGGGTCACGACGGCTCACCTCCCCATTCCATGGGGAGGTGGCCCGGCCGTGTCCCTCCCCGGCACGGGGAGGGGCGTCGGCGCGAAGCGGCGACGGGGTGGGGACGGCCGGCAAGGCGAGCGCCGGCCTGCGGGGTCGCCCCCACCCGGCCTCGCTGCGCTCGGCCACCCTCCCCTGAAAGGGAGGGAGACGGCTGCCGCTTCCCCCCCACACTCATCGCATCCTCCGGACGCCGGCGAACGGATCGCTGTCGGCCTCGTCCTCGGAGAAGCCGAAGTGGGCGAAACCGGCCTTCATCTCGGGGCTGAGCGGGGCCTCGACGATCAGCTTGCCGCCGCCGGGGTGGTCCAGCTCGATGCGGCGGGCGTGCAGCTGCAGCTTCAGCGGGCCGGACAGTTCGGCGGATTCGGGGGTGCCGTATTTGGGGTCGCCGAGGATGGGGTGGCCGATGGCGGCCATGTGGGCGCGCAGCTGGTGGGTGCGGCCGGTGAACGGGCGCAGCGCCATCCAGGCGGCGCGGTGGGCGGCGCGGCTGAGCATGACGTAGGCGGTCTCGGCCGGCTCCGCGCCATGCTCCTTCGGGTCGGCGGGGCGCATCATCTCGAAGTCGTTGATGCCGGACTTCTTCAGCGCCAGGTCGATCTGGCCCTGCGCCGGCTTGGGGTTGCCGATGACGATGGCCCAGTAGGTCTTCTTCGCCTGCCGCCGGGCGAAGGCCCCGGCCAGCCGCTTGGCGGCCTCGGGCCCCTTGCCGAGCAGCAGGACGCCGGAGGTGTCGCGGTCGAGGCGGTGGACGAGGCGCGGGCGCTCCATCCCCTCCCCCCAGGCCGAGAGCAGGCGGTCGATGTGCTTCGTCGTCTTGGTGCCGCCCTGCACGGCGAGGCCGGCCGGCTTGTTGAGGGCGATGACCAGCTCGTCCTCGTACAGCACCAGCGATCTGGCGTAGGCGGCGTCTCGATCGCTGAGCTTCGGCTTGTCGGACGGGTCGCGGACCACCGCGTCCGGGATCGGCGGCACGCGCACGGCGGCGCCGGCGGTGAGCCGGTCCTGCGGTCTGGCGCGGGAGCCGTCGACGCGGATCTGGCCGGAGCGGGCCAGCTTCTCGATCTGGATGTGCGACAGGTGCGGCCAGCGCCGCTTGAACCAGCGGTCGAGGCGGATGCCGTCCTCGGCCTCGGCGACGTAGAGGGTCTTCACCTCGCGGGGGGTCGGAGCGTCGGTCGCTTTCTCGTTCACAGGGCGGCTCCGAAGGCGCGGCGGGCGATCATCAGGCCGAGGAACAGGGCCGCGACCGAGAGGACCACCGAGGCGGCGGCGTAGCCCGAGGCGAGGGCGAACTGGCGCTTCTCGATCATCAGCGCCGTCTCCAGCGAGAAGGCCGAAAAGGTGGTGAAGCCGCCGAGCAGGCCGACGGCGGCGAACAGGCGGATGGTCTCGCCGTGCGCCCCGCCGCGGAAGGCCAGCCAGCCGGCCAGCAGGCCCATCAGCAGACCGCCGCCGACGTTGACGGTCAAGGTCGGCCACGGCCAGCCGGCGGCGGGCAGCAGGCGGCCGACGCCGTAGCGCGCGACCGCGCCCAGCGCGCCTCCGGCGGCGACGAGGAGAAGACGTGTCATGATGCGCGGCTTATACCCGCGAATGCGGCAAAGCGAAGGGAGCGAGGGGCTTCCCCGACGCGCCTGACCGAAACTTCACTTGCCGGACGGCAGGGTTAACGGCGATACCCGAACCGTGGCGCTTCGCGCCGCGGGAGAACGCCGTCGGCCCGGCGGCGCGCTCGCGCCATAGTGACGGGTCACGTTCGAGGGGACCGCCGAAGCGCCATGTCGCACGACGATCATCATCACGGCCACGCGCCGGTCAGCGACGGCGGTCACGGCGGCCACGGTCCCGACCAGCGTCTGGAGGCGGCCAACCCGCCGCCGCCGGGCGCGGCGGACCATGCCGACCGCGAGGTCCCCGGCCGAACGCCGGCCGGCGTGCGCGTCAATCGCGCGGCCGAGGGCATCCTGCGCCCGATCCAGGACAGCGAGGTCTTCTCCACCGATCCGGCGGTGATCGCGGCGGTGTCGTCGCACATCGACGAGTATTTCAACCAGCCGCTGGACATCTTCCCGTTCTGGGAGACCGAGGGGAAGCCGGATCGCTTCCACGTGCTGTTCGGGCGCCAGATCGAGGAGCGCTTCCCGGTCGACCGCGACCTGCGCAGCCACATCCACGACTACGGCCGGCGGGTGTTCCGGGCCCTGTGCGTGCATGTCTTCACCAAGCGCGTCATGCAGGGCCTGTCGCTGGTCGGGCTGGCGGCGCTGGCCCTGATGGGGCCGACCTGGTTCGCCAGCTGGACCGGCTCGCAGCCGATGGGGCTGGGGCTGGCCGTCGGGGCCATGCTGGCCATCGTCGGCCTGTTCGCCGGCGTCCAGCAGATCCTGTTCATCCAGTACCGTTTCCGGCTGGAGAACGATTCCTACGAGCTGTCGCGCGAGATCGTGCAGCGGACGCGCGAGCTGCAGAACCTGTTCACCCACGCCCGCGCCCTCTCCGACCAGGCCGAGACCCTGTACCAGCAGGACGGCAAGGGCTGGGGCCAGCGCGCCCTCTATCTGACCCGTCTGGTGATGTGGATGGGCGCGCGCATGGAGTACCTCGAGAAATACGTCCAGATGGAGCTGTGGCGGGTGCGCCGCGAACGCTACTGGATGCGCTGGTTCTCGCGCTTCATGACGCCGCTGGTGCTGATCGCCGGGCTGGCGGTGGTGGCGCTGGAGCCGGCCCCGGCCGAGGCCGTGACCTTCCGCGCCCTGCAGGGGCTGGCCGTGCTGCTGGGGGTGGCGATCAGCTGGATGTCCTACTTCCTGTGGCAGACGCCGGTGTCGGCCATCCAGGACAAGCTGGGCGTCGACGGATGGGTCCGCTACGCCTCGCTGGACGTCGACAACGCCGTCGCCGACCAGGTGCGCCGCGACAAGGAGCGGCTGGTCGAGTACCGGGCGCTGACGCGCGGGGGGCGGTAGGCGTGAGGGACCAGGGGCTAGGGACTAGGGGCTAGGGATTAGGGATTAGGGGGAGATGTCTCCTCGTCACCCAACCAGCGCACACTCTCTGCCGGCCCATCAGCTCCCCGTGACCTGACGCTCCTTAGCCCCTAGTCCCTAGTCCCTAGCCCCTAGCTCCTAATCCCTAGTCCCTAATCCCTACGGGAGCCGCGCTCCGAGGCTGTCGCGCACCCCCTGCGCATCGTAGGCCCCGGGCCGGTCGGGTTTCGCGCCGTCGCCCATGATGACCTCCAGCGACGTCGAGGTCGGCGACGGGCCGCTAAAGTTGAGACCAACCCCGACTCCGACGCCCGAGCTGGAATAGGGGCCGTAGCGGCTGGAGCCGTAGCCGACGCCAACGCTGGGGCGGACCCCGCCGGCGCTGTCGGGGCGGCCGTCGATCCAGCGCTGGGTGACCTCGAACCAGTCGTAGCCCTGGGCGAGGGTCAGTTCGGCGGCGCGCAGCAGGGCGAGGTCGGCGACCGGACCGGGCGCCCCGACGCCGTAGTAGGTGACCCGGTAGCGGTTGGATTCGATGCGCTGCTCGGTATAGCCCTGCCCGCCCGGCGCCTGCTGCGGGCCGTAGGGGGCGAGGCTGGCGCAGGCCGACAGGCCGAGGGCGGCGGCGGCGATGAGGGGCAGGGTCAGGCGTTTCATGGCGCGGGCTCCGGGCGTTTGCTGGAAAGCGTGGCGGGCGGGGATGGGTTCCTCTGCTCTCCGTCCCGCGCCGCCCCCACCTGACCGCTGCGCGGTCTGTCCTCCCCATTCGCCTTCGCTCATGGGGAGGTGAGTCCGGGCGCGCTTCACCTCCCCACGCCGTGGGGAGGGGGACCGCGCGAAGCGCGGTGGAGGGGGCGGCGCGATCGTCTCCTAAAGCTTCGCCGCCTCCGCCAAGGCGGCGAGGTCGGGCGGCAGGGGCGCCTCCACGGTCATCCGGCCCCCGTCCGGATGCGGGAAGGTCAGCTTCGCGGCGTGCAGCATCAGTCGCGGCGCCGCCCGGCCCGCCAGCGTCAGCGCCCCGCCGTAGCGGACATCCCCGACCAGCGGGCGGCCGATCGAAGCCATGTGCACGCGCAGCTGGTGCATGCGGCCGGTCTTCGGCTCCAGCTCGACCAGGGCCCCCTCCTCCGAGGCGGCGACGGTGCGGTAGCGGCTGAGCGAGGGCTGGGAGCCGGGCGCGTCGGGCGCGGCGACGCGCATATAGCTCTCGCGGCCGACCTCCTGCCGGACCAGCGGGGCGTCGATGGTCCCTGCCCGCGGCTCGGGCGCCGAGGCTGTCAGCGCGAGATAGATCTTGTCCAGCCTGCGCGCCTGCAGCGCCTTGCCGAGGAAACCGGCCGCCGGCTTGGTCTTCGCGGCGAGGATCACGCCAGACGTGTCGCGGTCCAGCCGGTGCACCAGCTCCGGCCGCTTGCCGTTCGAGCGCATGAAGGCCCACAGCAGGTCGTCGAGGGTGTGCGCCTTGATCCGCCCGCCCTGGCTGGACAGTCCGGCCGGCTTGTTGAGAACCAGGACGTGCGCGTCCTCGTGCAGCACCCACGCGCGGACGGCGGCGATCTCTTCGTCGGAGAGGGATACGGGGGCGCGGGCGGTCACCCGGGGTGCATAGCCGCCAGGCGCGCCCCCGTCAGCCCGTCAGCGCAGCACGCCCTTCTTCGACATCATCCAGGCGTACCAGATGAAGAAGACGCAGGCGCCGCCGATGACGATCTGCATCGGCCACATCGAGCCCATGGCCTCCATGCCGTCGGACAGGGCGAAGGCGTAGATCGCGCCCGCCAGCCAGCCGAGGAAGGAGATCACGAACACCGGCAGGGCCCACTTGCGCCGCAGGAGCAGCAGGATGGCGCCGAGCAGGCCGCCCCAGACGCCGATCGCCCACGCCGCGTGGGTCCACGCCGGCATGGCCTCGAAATAGGCCAGCTGGTCCGGGGTCATGCCCATCTGGGCGAACCACTGGTCGCGGTTCGTCTGGGTCATGAGGTAGTCGAAGCAGCCGAAGCCGTTCCACAGGGCGGCCACGATCCCCACCACCCACAGGTGCCAGGGCGTCCGCGTCGTCATCGAGGTCATTTCGGTCATCGTCCCCTCCCAAGGATTTCCGATGCGGGGAGGATGCGCCGGAATTGACGTTACGGCAACGCTCAGCCGCCAGTCCCGTCGGCCTCCGCCTGCAGACGCGCCCTCAGCGCCGCCCAGCGCTCCAGCCGCTCACGGATCTTCGCCTCGTGGCCTTCGCCCTTGGGCTGGTAGAAGGTGCGGCGCTCCATCTCGTCGGGGAAGAAGTTCGCGCCGGAGAAGCCCTCGGGGGTGTCCGGGTCATACTGGTAGCCCTTGCCGTAGCCGAGCGACTTCATCAGCTTCGTCGGCGCGTTGCGGATGTGGGCCGGCGGCATCAGCGAGCCGGTCTCGGCCGCGGCCCGCCTGGCCGCCTTGAAGGCCTCGTATACCCCGACCGACTTGGGCGCGGTGGCGAGATGGACCACCGCCTGGGCGAGAGCCAGTTCACCCTCGGGCGAGCCGAGGAAGTCGTATGTGTCCTTGGCGGCGTTGGCGACGAGGAGGGAAAGGGGGTCGGCCTCGCCGATGTCCTCGACCGCCATGCGCACGATGCGGCGGGCCAGATACAGCGGGTCCTCGCCGCCGTTGAGCATGCGCGCCAGCCAGTAGAGGGCCGCGTCCGGGTCGGAGCCGCGTACCGATTTATGCAGCGCGGATATGAGGTTGTAGTGCTCTTCTCGACTCTTGTCGTAAGCCGGCGCACGCTTCTGCAGGATGCCGGCCAGGGCCTGGAGATCGAGCGGCTCGGCGGCGTCGAGGTCGAACAGCACCTCGGACATGGTCAGCAGGTAGCGGCCGTCGCCGTCGGCCAGGGCGGTCAGGGCCTGACGCGCCTCCGGGGTCAGCGGCAGGGGCTTGCCCTCCTGGGCCTCGGCCCGGATCAACAGTTGATCGAGAGCCGCGTCGTCGAGGCGCTTGAGCACGAAGACCTGCGAGCGGGACAGCAGGGCGCCGTTGAGCTCGAACGAGGGGTTCTCGGTCGTCGCGCCGACGAGGGTGACGATCCCCTCCTCCACGAAGGGCAGGAAGCCGTCCTGCTGGGCGCGGTTGAAGCGGTGGATCTCGTCGACGAACAGCAGGGTCGACTGGCCGGCGGCGCGGCGCATACGGGCGGCTTCGAACGCCTTCTTCAGGTCGGCGACGCCGGAGAAGACAGCCGAGATCTGCTGGAACTGGTAGCCGGCGGCCTGGGCCAGCAGGCGGGCGATGGTGGTCTTGCCGGTGCCCGGCGGACCCCACAGGATCATCGAGCCGAGGCGGCCGGCCTCGACCATGCGCCGGATCGGCCCGCCCTCGCCCAGCAGGTGATCCTGCCCGACCACCTCGTCGAGCGAACGCGGCCGCAGGCGATCGGCCAGCGGGGCGTCGGGGGGATGGATGCCGGAGGCTTCGAACAGATCGCTCATGGACGGGCAGAGATAGGCGTTCGCGCGCGCCTTTTCACGCGTTAGTGTGGGCCGAGGAGGAGCAGGCCATGGGCGCAGAGCAGAAACCGCAGGGACCGACCGGGGGCGTCGCCCCGCATCTGACCATTCCGTCGCGCGGCGGGCAGGCGGCGGTCGAATTCTACCAGCGCGCCTTCGGGGCCGAGGTGCTGCGGACCATGCCGGCCGAGGACGGCGAACGGCTGATGCACGCCCACCTGCGCATCAACGGCGGCAGCGTCATGCTGCACGACGAGTTCCCCGAGATGACCGGCGAGCAGGACATCGTGCCCAAGGGCATGGTCCTGCACCTGCAGGTCGACGACGCCGACGAGTGGTGGAACCGGGCGATCGTCGCCGGCGGGGTGCCGGTGCACCCGCTGGCCGACCAGTTCTGGGGCGACCGCTACGGCCAGTTGCGCGACCCCTTCGGCCATACCTGGTCGATCGGAGCGCCCAGCAAGCGCTAGCGGACCATGAGGGTGGCCTGCTGCCCCTGCCGCTGCAGGGTCAGCTGGGAGCCCCGCGGCACGCTGGCGAGTTGGCCGGGCGAGGAGACCGGCCGCCCGTCGAGGGCGATGATGAGGTCCCCGCGCCTCAGGAACCGGGCCGCATAGCCGCGCGGGTTCACGCCCGCGACGATCAGCCCGTTGGTGAAAGGATCCGCGCCGAGACTGTCGGCGAGGGCCGGATTGAGGGCGATAACCTGCGCGCCCGACAGAACCCCCTGCTCGATCACCGCCGCCTTCTCCACGTCCGCGTCGCCCGGCAGGCGCTGGACCCGGGCCTCCACCGTCGTCGGCCGGCCGTCGCGCAGCACGGTCACCTCCACCTGGGCGTTGGGCTCGCGGGTGCCGACGCGGAAGTTCAGCCCGCCCTGGTCGTTGACCTCGGCGCCGTCGATGGCGGCGATGACGTCGCCCTCGCGGATTCCGGCGCGGGCGGCGGGACCGTCCGGCCAGATCTCGGTGACCACCAGGCCCTGCGGCCGGTCGAGGCCGAGGCTGCGGGCGATGTCGGCGGTGACGGTCTCGCCCTTCGCGCCCAGCCAGGGGCGGACCACGGCGGTGGCCCCCCCGACGGCGGAGTCGACCACCCGCTTCACCATCGAGGCCGGCACCGCGAAGCCGACCCCCGACGAGGACCCGGATCGCGAGAAGATGGCCGTGTTGATGCCGATCAGGTCGCCGTCCATGTCGACCAGGGCGCCGCCGGAGTTGCCCGGGTTGATGGCCGCGTCGGTCTGGATGAAGGAGCCGGAGTCGGAGATCCCGGTTTCGGTGCGGTTGAGCGCCGAGATGATGCCGTTGGTCACCGTCTGGCCGACGCCGAACGGGTTGCCGATGGCCAGCACCAGGTCGCCGACCTGCTGTTCCTCCGCGACATCGATCTGAAGCGTCGGCAGCCGCTCCTCGACGCCTTCCAGCTGCAGCACGGCGATGTCGGAGCGCTCGTCGGCCAGAACCACCCGGGCGGCGAACTCGCGCCGGTCGTTCAGAGTGACGCGGATCTGTTGCATGTTCTCGATGACGTGGTTGTTGGTCACCACCACTCCGTCGGGCCGCACGATGACGCCGGAGCCGATCGAGCCCACCCGCCGGGCCTGCGGTCCGAAACCGAACCGCGAGAAGAAGGGGTCCTGGACCCGCTGGACTCCCATGGCCGAGATGTTGACCACGGCCGGGGCGGCTTCGCGCACCACGGGGGCGAAGCTGGCTTTCATCGAGGTCGCGTCGCCGGGAACCACGCGGTTGTCGGGAAAGACCCCGTCCTGCGCCTTCGAGGTCTGCGGCTGGCCGCAGGCGGCGAGGCCGAGGGCGAGAGCGAGAGCGAGCGTGCTGGTCTTCATCGTCGTCCGGTCGATCATGGGATTACCGTCGCGCCATTCCTGCCCGGCTTTTCGACGGGATCAAGGCGGGAGCCCGGTCAAACGGTCGCGGTTTCCTCGCGTTCCGCCCGTCGCGCCACGATCCAGCCGATGATCGCGGCCAGCCCCAGGATGGCGGCGGCGATGAAGAAGGCGAGGCCCGGATGCGGCACCGCCGCCCCCTCCCCGGCCGAGAGCGAATAGACCCAGCCGAAGAACAGCGGCGAGGCAACGCCGGCGATCGAGGCCACGCTCATGTTGGCGCCCTGCAGCTGGCCCTGCTCGTCGTCGCCGACGCGGCGGGTCATCAGCGCCTGCAGGGTCGGCATGGCCAGGCCCCACAGGGCGTTGGGCAGCATGGCGGCGACGAAGGCCCAGCCGGTGGGAGCCCAGCCCATCAGGGCCACGCCAACCGTGCCGCCGAACAGGCCGAGGACCATGGTGGTGCGATCGCCCAGCCGCTTGACCACCCAGCCGGTCAGTCCGCCCTGCACCGCCATGTCGAGCACGCCGACGAGCGCCAGCAGCAGGCCCACCTCGCGCGGGCCCCAGCCGTAGCGCAGGGCGGCGTAGAGCACGAACACGGCCGAGAAGACGTGGTGGGCGAAGTAGAGCAGGAAGTTCACGATCGCGAGGCCGCTGAGCTCGGCGTGGCGGCGCAGCAGAACCAGGGCCCCGACCGGATTGGCGCGCCGCCAGCTGAAGGCCATGCGCTTCTCCACCGGCAGGCTCTCGGGCAGCACCAGCAGGCCGTAGAGGAAGGCCACGCCCGACAGGCCGGCGGCGAACCAGAAGGGCACGCGCGGGCCGAACTCGCCGAGGAAGCCGCCCAGCACCGGGCCGAGCACGAAGCCGCCCGAGAAGGCCGCGCCGATGAGGCCGTAGGCGCGCGCCCGCCGCTCCGGCGCGGTGATGTCGGCCATATAGGCGTAGACGGTGGTGAAGCTGGACGAGGTGATGCCGGCGACGATCCGGCCGAGCGCCAGCCACCACAGGTTCGGGGCCACGGCCATCAGGACATAGTCGATCGACAGGCCGGCGCAGCTGATCAGGATCACCGGCCGGCGGCCGTACTGATCCGACAGGGAGCCGATGATCGGGGAGCAGAGGAACTGCATTCCCGCCCACAGGGCGACGAAGACGCCGTTGATCCAGCCCGCCTCGGCGTTGGAGCCGACGAAGTCGACGATCAGCTGGGGCAGCACCGGGATGATGATGCCCATGGCCACGATGTCGAGCACCGCCGTCACGAAGATGAAGGCGAGCGCGGCGCGCTTGGTGCGGAGGCGGGAGAGGAAGGACATGGCGGGCAGCGGCTAAGGGGACGCGCCTTCTACCTGAACCGGCGGCCCCGGTCAGCCGCTGTGGACGTGAGTTGCCAAAGCTTAATGCAAAGCCGGATTGCGCTGCGCACCGGTTCACGTTCAACCTCGCCCCATGACCGCCGTTATCGAAACCCGTGGGCTGACCAAGACCTACGGATCCGTGCGCGCCCTCGACGGGCTGGACCTGACCATTCCGCGCGGCGGAGTCTATGGCGTGCTGGGACCGAACGGAGCCGGCAAGTCGACCCTGTTCCGCATCCTGCTGGGCCTGATCCGTCCGACCGAGGGCTCGGCGAGCGTGATGGGCGGGGCGGTCAGCGAGGTGAGCCACATGCGGCGCATGGGCTCGATGATCGAGACGCCGCGCTTTCCGCCGTTCATGACCGCGCGGCAGGTGCTGCGCTGGCTGGCGCTCGAACACGGGATCGGCGCGACGACCGACATCCCGCACTGGCTGCAGCGGGTCGGGCTGACCGAGGCGGCGGACCGAAGGGTGCGCGGCTTCTCGGTCGGCATGATGCAGCGGCTGGGCGTGGCCGCGGCGCTGATGAGCCGGCCGGACCTCGTCATCCTCGACGAGCCGACCAGCGGCATGGACCCGCCCGGCATCCAGGAGATGCGCGCCCTGATCCGCTCGCTGGCCGCCGACGACGGGGTCACGGTGGTGCTGGCCAGCCACCAGTTGCTGGAGGTGCAGCGGGTCTGCGACCGGGTGGCCATCCTCAACAAGGGCCGGCTGGTGCGCGAGGGGTCGGTCGGCGAACTGACCGCGGTCGGCGAGCGGCTGCGACTGTGGGCCGGGCCGGTCGAGCGGGTGCTCGAAGTGCTGGGCGCCAAGGGTTCGCGCGACGGCGAGGCGGTGCTGGCCGACGTGACCCGCGCCGAGGGGCCGGCCCTGATCCGCGCCATGGTCGAGCGGGGCGTCGACATCCACGAGGCGCGCTGGGTCGGCACCGACCTGGAGGCCATCTTCTTCACCGAGACGGGCGCCGTGCAGACGCCGGAGGCCGACCATGCTGTTTGATGCGCTGGCCGCCGAGACCTACCGCCTGCTGCGCAACCGGCTGACGGTGTTCTGGAGCGTACTGTTCGTGCCGCTGATGTTCGCGGTCGGCGGGGTGATCTACCACTTGGTCAACAAGGCCCAGGGGGACCCGGTCGCCGCCGCCGTCGGCCTGCCGACGACCGGGGCCGGTTCGCCGCTCGACCTGGCCGAGGCCCTGACCTTCGGCGCCAACCACGGGGCCAACGGGGCGCTGATGACCTTCATGCTGATCGCCGCCGCGACGGTCTACGCCGGCGACTACCGCTGGGAGACCTGGCGGCTGATCAGCGCCCGCAACGACCGGACGTCGCTGATCCTCGGCAAGGTCGGGACGATGAAGCTGATGGCCATCGCCGCGACCGCGGCGATGCTGGTCTCGGCCTTTGTCTTCCACCTCGCCCAGGCGCTGATCTTCGAGCGACCGCCGACCTTCGGCCTCAGCGCGGGCGAAGCCGGGGACGCCGCCCTGCTGTGGCTGCTGTCCTATATCCGGCTGGTCCAGTACGGGCTGGTGGGCCTGCTGACCGCGGTGGCCACCCGCTCGCTACTGGCCGCCCTGTTCGTGCCCTGGGCGCTGGGCTTCGGGCAGTCGATCCTCGGCGCGCCGCCGGTGATGATGCTGCTCAAGCTGCATCCCGACGGCTGGCCGGCCCAGCTGCTGATGCCGGGACTGGCCTACGACACGTTGAAGAACCTCGTCGCCCCCGGCTCGGCGCGCGTCATGACGACCGACGCCGCCCTGTGGCCGGCGCTGGCCAGCCTGGCGCTGTGGTGTGTGATCCCGCTGGCCGTGGCGCTGCTGCTGTTCCGCCGTCAGGACCTGTCGAAGGAGTAGGCCGGGAGCCGCTTCTCCATCCACACGTCGGCGCGGACGTAGGGGCTGGGGCGGGGCGGCAGGTCGACGAAGCCGAAGCTCCGGTAGAGGGCTCCGGCGGGCTTCAGGGTGCTGCTGGTCTCAAGGTAGAGGCGCGGCGCGCCGGCGGCCCGGGCCGCCGCCTCGCAGGCCTCCAGCAGGCGGCGACCGAGGCCGAGGCCGCGGGCGGCCGGCGCGACGGTCATCTTGGCCACCTCGAAGCCCCCGTCGTCCATGGCCATCAGGGCGCAGCATCCGACCGCCGCCCCGTCCTGCTCGGCGATGAAGATGCGGCCGCCCGGGGCGAGGATGGCGCCCTGCGGGTCGTCGATGACCTTGCGGTCCTTGGCCTCGACGGCGAAGCCGCCCTCGGCCAGCCATGCCTCGTTCAGCCGCGCCCAGGCGGCGGCGTGGTCGGGACGGTAATCGACGATGGCGACGGTCTTGTCGGCGGTCACGGGCGGCCTCCCTCGCCTGTCTGGTGATACTGCGCGCAGCGAAAAGGGCGGCGGATCCTGCGACCCGCCGCCCTTCATGCCCCAACGAACGAAGCCGATCAGGCCTCGTCGTCGCCCTCGAACACCTGGACCGGACCCGAGTCCTTGCCCTTGGCGTCCACGTCGCGGTCGACGAACTCGATCACGGCCATCGGCGCGTTGTCGCCGTGGCGGTAGCCCGCCTTCATGATGCGGATGTAGCCGCCGTTACGCTCCGCGTAGCGGGGCGCGATCGTCTCGAACAGCTTGCCGACCTGGGTCACGTCGCGCACCTGGCTGATGGCCTGGCGGCGGGCGTGCAGGTCGCCCTTCTTGCCGAGCGTGACCAGCTTCTCGACGAAGGGCCGCAGCTCCTTGGCCTTGGGCAGGGTCGTCGTGATCTGCTCGTGCTTGATCAGCGAGGCGGCCATGTTGGCGAACATCGCGGTCCGGTGGCTGGCCGTGCGGCCGAGCTTGCGATAGGCGGCGCCGTGGCGCATCGGGGTCTCTCCTACTCAACCCGGTTTCCGGCGTTTCCCCCGGACCTGGGCCTTCTCATTCTAACCGCTCCGCGACCGGATGGCCTTGGGCGGAGGGTTGAAACTAGATCTGGTCGTCGAACTTCTTGGCCAGGTCTTCGATGTTTTCCGGCGGCCAGTTCGGCACGTCCATGCCGAGGCTGAGGCCCATGGTCGCCAGCACTTCCTTGAT
>JAEYTA010000015.1 GCA_023434265.1 Pseudomonadota bacterium | reverse complement strand
CACCGGCGCCGCGAACGGCTCGCCGTCCGCCGGCTCCGCCCCCGCCGTCCCCGACACCGTCGCCGCCCCGGCGGCCCAGTAACGATACGCGAGAGCCCCAGAGACATGGCCACCGCAGCCCAGAACCTCGCCCACGACCACGACGGTCATCACGACCACAAGCCGGGCTTCTTCACCCGCTGGTTCCTGTCGACGAACCACAAGGACATCGGGATGCTCTACCTGATGTTCGCCATCTTCACCGGCCTGGTGGGCGGCGCCCTGTCGGGCCTGATTCGCTGGGAGCTGGCGGAGCCGGGCATCCAGCTGTTCCGTGAAGGTTCGATCATCCAGCAGCTCGGCATCGTCGAGGCGTCCAAGCACGGCTACAACGTCACCGTCACGGCGCACGCCCTGATCATGGTGTTCTTCGTGGTCATGCCCGCGACCATGGGCGGCTTCGCCAACTACTTCACGCCGATCATGATCGGCGCGCCGGACATGGCCTTCCCGCGCATGAACAACATCTCGTTCTGGATGCTGTTCTTCGCCTTCGTGCTGCTGGTCGTGTCGATGTTCGTCGATGGCGGCCCGGGCCGCGGCTTCGGCGGCGGCTGGACGGCCTATCCGCCGCTCTCGACCATGGGCCACACCGGCCCGTCGTTCGATCTGGCCATCTTCTCGCTGCACATGGCCGGCGCCTCGTCGATCCTCGGCGCGATCAACTTCATCACCACCATCTTCAACATGCGCGCGCCGGGCATGACCCTGCACCGCATGCCGCTGTTCGCCTGGGGCGTGCTGATCACCGCCTTCCTGCTGCTGCTGTCGCTGCCGGTGCTCGCCGGCGCCATCACCATGCTGCTGGCCGACCGCAACTTCGGCACCAGCTTCTTCACGCCCGCCGGCGGCGGTGACCCGGTGATGTACCAGCACCTGTTCTGGTTCTTCGGTCACCCCGAGGTGTACATCATGATCCTGCCGGGCTTCGGCATGATCTCGCACATCGTCTCGACCTTCTCGAAGAAGCCGATCTTCGGCTATCTGGCGATGGCCTACGCCATGGTCGCCATCGGCTTCATCGGCTTCATCGTGTGGGCGCACCACATGTACACGGCCGGCATGACCATCGAGCTGCGCGCCTACTTCGTGGCCGCGACGATGATCATCGCGGTGCCGACCGGGGTGAAGATCTTCAGCTGGATCGCCACCATGTGGGGCGGCTCCATCACCTTCAAGACGCCGATGCTTTGGGCGATGGGCTTCATCTTCCTGTTCACCGTCGGCGGCGTCACCGGCGTGGTGCTGGCCAACGCCGGCATCGACTACAGCCTTCACGACACCTACTACGTCGTCGCCCACTTCCACTACGTGCTGTCGCTGGGCGCCGTGTTTTCGATCTTCGCCGGGTTCTACTACTGGTTCGAGAAGATGTTCGGCGTGAAGTACAACGAGTTCCTCGGCGCCGCCCACTTCTGGGTGATGTTCGTCGGGGTGAACGTGGTCTTCTTCCCGCAGCACTTCCTGGGCCTGCAAGGCATGCCGCGTCGCTACGTCGACTATCCGGAAGCCTACACCCTGTGGAACCATGTCTCGTCGGTGGGCTACGTCATTACCCTCGTCGGCGTGGTGATCTTCCTGGCCATGCTGCTCGAGGCGGCCGTGCGTCGTCGCAAGGGCGTGCCCAATCCGTGGGGCGAAGGCGCCACGACCCTGGAGTGGACCCTGTCCTCGCCCCCGCCGCACCACCAGTTCAACGAACTGCCGGTGGTCAAGCGCGACGAGCATTAAGGGGACCGGCCAGTCCGGAGAGACCAATCGGGGGCCGCTCCTGCACAGGAGCGGCCCCCAGCCATTTTGTGCACTACCGCGCTTCGCGCTAGTTGAGCGCGTTGGATAGCCGATGACCGAACCCGCCGCCGCCCCCGCCATCTCCACGGCCCAGCCGGAAGACTTCTTCCAGCTGCTGAAGCCGCGCGTGATGTCGCTGGTGATCTTCACCGCGGTGACCGGGCTGGTGGTCGCGGGCGGCGAGCTGGGCTGGCTGTCCTCGGCCATCGCCGTGCTGTGCATCGCCGTCGGGGCCGGCGCCGCCGGGGCGTTGAACATGGCGCTTGAGGGCGAGACCGACGCCCTGATGCGCCGCACCCGCGGGCGGCCCGTCGCCGCCGGGCGCGTGTCGCGCAACGACGCCATGGCCTTCGGCGTCATCCTGTCCGTGTTCTCGGTGATGCTGCTGGGCCTGACGACCAACTGGCTGGCCGGCGGCCTGCTGCTGCTGACCATCCTCTACTACGCGGTCTTCTACACCCTGCTGCTCAAGCGTCGGACGCCCCAGAACATCGTCATCGGCGGCGCCGCCGGGGCCTTCCCGCCGGTGATCGGCTGGGCCGCCGCCACCGGCGCCGCGCCATGGCAGCCGTGGCTGCTGTTCCTGATCATCTTCCTGTGGACCCCGCCGCACAGCTGGGCGCTGGCGCTCTATTCGGCCGGCGATTACGCCCGCGCGGGCATCCCGATGATGCCGGTGGCCCGCGGCCCGAAGAGCACCCGGCTGCAGATCCTGCTCTACAGCCTGGTCTTCGTGCCGGCGGCCGTCGCGCCCGGCCTGACCGGCATGGGCGGCCCCATCTACCTGGCCGTCTCGGTCGCCGGCGGCCTGGGCTTCCTCGCCCTGGCCTTCCGCCTGTGGCGGTCGCGCGCCGGCGACCAGCCGGACAAGGCCGACGCCGTGGGGCGAGAGGCCGCATTGTATGATGTGCGCGCCGAGGCCAAACCGGCCCGGAACCTGTTCGCCTTCTCGATTCTCTACCTGATGGCCCTGTTCGCCGCCCTGCTGGTCGAGAGCCTGACCCGGACCGTGAGCCTGTAAACCGATGCGCCTGACCCCCGAGCAACTGGAAGCCCGCAAGCGGCGGAACCTCGCCATCGCCGGCGGGCTGGTGGTCTTCATCGTGCTGGTGTTCACCATCACCGTGTTGAACCTGAAGCGGAACATCAACGATCGCGCCGAGGCCGAGGCGGCGGGTCAGGTCGTGGCGGGCGCGAGATGAAGCGCACCGATCTGGTCGCCATCTCCTGCGTCGTCGGCGTCATGGGCATGACCGGCGCGGCCTTCGCGGCGGTGCCGCTGTATCGGATGTTCTGCCAGGTGACCGGCTTCGACGGCACCGTCCGCCGCGCCGAGGCGGCCCCGGACGTGCAGCTGGACCGAACGGTGCTGGTCCGCTTCGACACCAACGTCCGCGGCTTGCCGATGACCTTCCGGGCCGAGCAGGTCAGCCAGCGGGTCCGCATCGGCGAGACCGGCATCGCCCTGTTCGACGTGACGAACACCTCGGACGCCCCGATCAGCGCCAAGGCGGCCTACACCGTCGTGCCGGAACGGGCCGGGCCGTACTTCCAGAAGCTGCAGTGCTTCTGCTTCGAGGAGCAGGTGATCCAGCCCGGCGAGACGATCAAATTCCCGGTGCAGTACTTCGTCGCGCCGGAGATGGCGACCGATCGCGAAAGCCGCGGCGTGTCCGAAATCACCCTCAGCTACACCTTCTATCCGACCCAGGCCTTCGAGCAGGCGGCAAACGGCGCCCCTGCCTCTGGCGCGGCCGGATAGGCGACGCTATAGCCCACACCAACGACTCTCGACCGTTCAAGAGACCCCGATGGCCGACGCCCACGCGACCCCGCATCACGACTACCACCTGGTCAACCCCAGCCCCTGGCCGCTGGTGTCCTCCTTCGCCGCCGCGATCATGCTGATCGGCGCGGTGGTGTGGATGAAGGGCCTCGCCGCCGAAGGCGCGGGCCCGCTGTCCGACGCCCTGCTGACCAAGGGCGACAAGGCGATGTTCTTCGCCGGCCTGGCGGGGGTGCTGGTGTCGATGTTCGGCTGGTGGTCGGACGTGATCAAGGAAAGCCACCAGGGCGACCACACGCCGGTCGTATCGCTGGGCCTGCGCTACGGCATGATCCTGTTCATCGCCTCGGAGGTGATGTTCTTCGCGGCCTTCTTCTGGATGTTCTTCGAGATGAGCCTCTTCAACGAGGCTCGGACCCTGATCCCGGAGGTCGGCGCCTGGGCCGACGTGGCCGGCAAGTGGTCGACCTGGCCGCCGCAGGGCGTCGAGACCCTGGACGCCTGGCAGCTGCCGCTGCTCAACACGGTGATCCTGCTGCTGTCCGGCACCACCGTGACCTGGGCCCACCACGCCCTCGCCCACGGCGACCGCAAGGCGACCCGCATCGGCCTGATGATCACCGTCGCGCTCGGCGTGCTGTTCACCGCGGTGCAGGCGTACGAGTACCAGCACATCATCCACGAGCATCTGTTCTTCAACGAGGAAGCGGCCGGGACCGGGCTCTACGGCTCGATCTTCTTCATGGCCACCGGCTTCCACGGCTTCCACGTGCTGATCGGGACCATCTTCCTGACCGTCTGCCTGCTGCGCCTGCTGGCCGGCCACTTCCGACCGGAGAAGCACTTCGGCTTCGAGGCGGCGGCCTGGTACTGGCACTTCGTGGACGTGGTCTGGCTGTTCCTCTTCGCCTTCGTCTACGTCACCTTCGGTTGATCCAGGACCCCACAGTTTCACACGGCCAGCCGGCGCGGATCGATCCGATCCGCGCCGGTCTGCTTTGCCGCTGTCCGGACTGCGGCCGGGGCCGGCTGTTCGCCGGCTTCCTGAAGGTCGTCGAGCGCTGCGAAGCCTGCGACTACGACTTCCGGCCGCTGAACACCGGAGACGGCGCCGCCGTCTTCGTCATGCAGGCCGCGGGGGCCCCGGTCGTGTTCGGGGCCCTGTTCATCCAGATTTCGTGGGCCCCGCCGGTGTGGGTGGTCGCGGCCGCGGCCCTGCCGCTGGTCGCGGGCCTGTCGCTGGCCCTTATGCGCCCCGCCAAGGGCGTGATGATCGCCCTGCAGATGCGCGACAGGGCCCGCCGTGACTGACGAGCGCCTCCGCTTCCCGTGGGGCCTGACCCTGGCCTCGGCCGTGCTGTTCCTCGTGCTCGTCGCCCTCGGCGTCTGGCAGGTCCAGCGCATGCAGTGGAAGGAGACGCTGATCGGCGACGCCGCGGCCGCCAGCGCGCTGCAGCCCGAGGCTCCGTCCCAGGTCTTCTCCGCCGATCGCCCGGAATTCCGGAAGGTGGCGCTGGTCTGTCCCGGGCTGGCGACCGCCCCGTTCGTCGAACTTCAGAGCATTCATGAGGGTCAGGCGGGGGTTCGGCTCATCTCGGCCTGCCGCCATCCCGGTTACGCCGAAACGCTGCTGGTCGACCGCGGCTTCGTCGCGGACGTGATCTCGGCACGGCCTCCGGTCGTCGCCTCGGACCAACCGGTGCAGGTCGTCGCCGAGGTGCGGACCACGCCGCCCCCCGGGCCCATGGCGGTCGCCGCCGAGGGGCGTCACTTCTTCGCGCGGGACAACGCCGCCATGGCCGAGGCGCTGGGGGTGAACGGGCCGGTCGCGCCTTGGACCCTGTTCGCGCTCACCTCGACCAACCCGGAGTGGGCGGCGCTGCGCGCGACGGCGCCGCCGGCGGCCTTCTCCAACAACCATCTCGGCTACGCCATCACCTGGTTCGGCCTGGCGCTGGCGCTGGCCGGTTTCTACGTCGCCCTGCTCCGGCGTAGACGGGCGCGGGCGACGGCAGGGGAACGAACCTGACTGCGCGGCTTCACACCCTGTCGAACGGCGTCCGCGTCGTCTTCGACCCCATGCCGGGGCTCCGCACCCTCGCCCTGACCGTGGCGGTGCGCGGCGGCGCCCGCTGGGAGAGCGAGGCGACCTCCGGCTGGTCGCATTGCCTGGAGCACCTCGTCTTCAAGGGCGCCGGCGACATGGCGGCGCGCGAGATCGTCGAACGCATCGAGGGCCAGGGCGGGTCGATCAACGCCGCCACCGGCTACGAACGCACCAGCTTCGAGGTGCGGGGGCTGGAGGGCGCCTTGCCCGCATCGATGCAGGTGCTGTCCGACCTGGTGTTCCGCCCGACGCTCGACCCCGCGGAAATCGAGCGCGAGAAGGAGGTGGTGGCGCAGGAGATCGCCGAAGCCTTCGACACGCCGGACGACCACGTCTTCGAAATGGCGCAGACCCGCGCCTTCGCCGGCCAGCCGCTGGGCCGGCCCATCCTCGGCTCGCTCGCCAGCCTGGCGCCGATCGACCGCAACTCTATCGCCGCCTGGCGGGCCCGGCTCTATTCGCCGGACCGGATGGTGGTCGCCGCCTCCGGCGCGGTCGACGAGGCTGAACTGCTGGCCGTGGCGGAGCGCTGGTTCGGCGCCGAGGTGGCGACGCCGGTCGAGCCGCCGACGCCGGCCCGCTTCACGGGCGGGGCGGCGACCCTGTCGCGGCGTATCGAGCAGGCCAACATCGTCTTCGAACTGCCCGCGGCGTCGGCGGTCGATCCGACCTTCCCGGCCGCCCGGATGCTGGCTGAGATTCTCGGCGGCGGCATGGCCTCGCGGCTGTTCCAGAGCGCGCGGGAAGAGCGTGGTCTGGCCTATGCGATCGACGCCTGGCACGAGCCGTACGAGGACGCGGGGGTGTTGGGCATCTACGCGGGGGCGGCGGCCGAGCGCGCCGTCGAGCTGGCGGAGGTCTGCGCCACGGAGCTGCGCGCCCTCGCCGAGGGCGGTCCGACGGAGGCCGAGGTGGCGCGGGCCAAGGCGGTGCTGAACGCGGGCCTGTGGATGTCGGACGAGAATCCCGCCGCACGGGCCGGCCGGGCGGCGGCCCAGACCCTGATCTTCGGCGCGCCGATCGACTCTCGCACGACGGCGGAACGCACCCTCGCCCAGACGCCCGCGACCGTCCGCGACGCGGCCGCCGCGGCCCTGTCGGGCGGGACATCCGCCTCGGCCGTTCTGGGACCGCGCGCCGCCGCCGGCGCGGGCGCCGCCTTCCAGTCGACCCTGTTCGGCTGATATCCTGCGGCCATGGCGCTTCTCGACTGGATCAGCGAGGCGAACGGCCCGGTCGTGCGGGGGAAGGGCGTGGTGCTGCGTCCGCCGCGCGCCGGCGACCATGAGGCGTGGGCGAGCCTGAGGCTGGAGTCCCGGGCCTATCTGCAGCCGTGGGAGCCGACCTGGCCCGACGACGACCTGACCCGCGCCGCCTTCAAGCGCCGGCTGGCCATCTACGGCCGCGAGATGGAGGCGGGAAACGCCTGGCCGTTCTTCATCTTCCGCGAGCCGGACCGCGCCCTCGTCGGGGCCATCACCCTGTCCAACGTACGCCGGGGCGTGGCCGAGACCGGGACCCTCGGCTACTGGATCGGCCGGCCGTTCGCCGGGCAGGGCCACGCCACGGCGGCGGTGCGGGCGTTGACCGCCTACGCGTTCGATGAACTGCGGCTGCATCGCATCGAGGCCGCCTGCGTGCCCGCCAACGCGGCGTCGCGTCGGGTGCTCGAAAAGGCCGGCTTCGATCTCGAGGGACGAGCGCGGGCTTATCTCAAAATTAACGGCGCGTGGGCAGATCATCTGCTGTTCGGCTGCGTCAGCGACGGAGCCGGCCGCGACGGCTGAGCCGTCCACCGGAGATCCGTAGGCGTTTGAACACTCGCTCCAGAAGTCTGGCCTGGGACGCGACGACCGCCATCGAGGCGCTGGCCGCCGCCGATACGGCGCTGTGGATCTGGACGCCCTCGCAGGACCAGATGCGCTTCACAGGGGCGACGCGGGCGCTGGGGCTGGGGCCGCTGGCTCCCGAGTGTTCGGGCGCGGCCTTCGCCGCCGTGGCGGTGCCGCAGGACCGGGCCCTGGCCGAGAAGATTCTCAAGCCGCAGGAGGAGGGGACCGAGGTCGCCGTGCGCCTGCGCATGCGCGACGCGGAAACCTGCATCTGGCGCGGCGTCTGGCTCGAGGACGGACTGCGCGCCGCCGGGGTTGTGGCGCTGGAAAACCGTTTCTCGGCCTCGGAGCTGGACCGGCTGACCGGGCTGCTTGACCGCCGCACCTTCATCGCCCGCGCCGCCGAGGCGCTGACCCAGCCGGGCGAGTACGAACTGGTCGCCGCCGACGTCGACCGTCTGCGCCGGCTCAACGAGGCGCTGGGGCACGAGAGAGCCGACCTGGTGCTCTCGGCGCTGGGGTCGCGCCTGAACGCCGCCTTCGCGCAGGACGCCGCCGCCGCCCGCGTGGGCGAGGACGAGTTCGCCGTCATCGTGCCGCGCGGGGCCGTCGCCGCCTCGGAGCGGCTGCGCGAGGCGCTGGAGCAGCCGCTGCGCATCGCCGGCTTCGACATCTATCCCACCGTCTCCATCGGCGCCGTGGCGGTCGAGGGCGGGCCCGACGCGCCGGACGCCGCCGAACTGCTGCGCCGGGTCGAGCTGGCGGTGGAGCACGCCAAGTCGGCCGGGCGCGGCGGGGTGGCGGCCTACGGCCGTGCCCTGGAGAGCGACAGCCTGTCCCGGCTGGCGCTGGAGGCGGACCTGCGCAACGCCTTCGTGCGCGGCGAGATCGAGCCCTTCTACCAACCCATCGTCAACCTCGACACCGGCGCCGTCGCCGGGTTCGAGGCGCTTGCGCGCTGGCGACATCCCCGCCGTGGTCTGGTGCCGCCGGACGAGTTCCTCGGCCTCGCGGACGAGATGGGGCTGATGAACGATCTGGGTCTGCTGATGATGACCCAGTCGGCGCGGCAGTTGGCCGAGTGGCTGCAGCGCCACCCCGGCGCCGGCAAGCTGTTCTGCAGCGTCAACCTGT
This sequence comes from Pseudomonadota bacterium, assembly GCA_023434265.1. Classification (GTDB taxonomy): domain Bacteria; phylum Pseudomonadota; class Alphaproteobacteria; order Caulobacterales; family Caulobacteraceae; genus Brevundimonas. The sequence continues at coordinate 30,672 of JAEYTA010000015.1, read as the reverse complement.
CGGTCGGCGAGATCGAGCGGGTGGGGCTGGTCGAGGACGTCGCGCGGGTCATCGCCGAGACCGGCCTGCCGCGCGGCGCGCTGAAGCTGGAAGTCACCGAGAGCGACATCATGCGCGACACCACCCGCGCCGCCGAGGTGCTGAAGCAGCTGCGCGACGCCGGGGCGTCGCTGGCGCTGGACGATTTCGGCACGGGCTTCTCGTCGCTCAGCTACCTCGCCAAGCTGCCGTTCGATACGCTCAAGATCGACCGCTACTTCGTGCTGACCATGGACACGGACGAGGGGTCGGCGAAAATCGTCAAGTCGGTGGTCAACCTGGGCCGCGACCTCTCGCTGGAGGTCGTCGCCGAGGGCGTCGAGAACGCCACCCTCGCCCGCCTGCTGCTCGACGCCCAGTGCCACTACGGCCAGGGATTCGGCTACGCCCAGCCCCTGCCGGCCCAGGGGGCCGAGGTCTATCTCAACGAGTCGCTGGCCGACGGCTCGGCCCCGATCAAGGCGCGCTCGGCCTGAGTCAGGCTCGGCCCGCCTGGCCCGACAACTGACCCGGATCCACGCCCAGGGTGGCCAAGGCCCGGCTCCACTTGGCCTCGTAGTCGGGATCGAAGATCAGATCGGCGTCGGCGTCGGCGGTCAGCCAGACGTTCTCGGACAGCTCGTCCTCGAGCTGGCCCTCGTCCCAGCCGGCGTAGCCGAGCAGCAGGACCGAGCGGCGCGGACCCATGGCCGGATCGACCATGGCCGCCAGCGCCTCGCGGGTGCCGGTGATCGCCAGGCCCTCGCCGAACGGCATGGAGGCGTCCTCGGCCATCCAGTCGTCCGAGTGCAGCACGAAGCCGCGTTCGCGGTCGACGGGTCCGCCGACCAGCACCGGCCGCTCGGCCGCGGCGTCGGGGGCGGGGGTTTCGAGCTTGGTCAGCACCGCCTTCAGGTCGACGCCGGGCGCGGGCCGGTCGAGGCGCAGGCCCATGGCGTGGTCGGGCCCGTGGGCGCAGATCAGGATCACCGCGTGCTCGAAGCGCGGATCGCCGATGCCGGGCATGGCGACGAGCAGCCGTCCGACGAGGGAATGGAAACCGTCCATGCCCCTCATCATCGGTACCGGCGGGCCGCGGCGCAAGCCGCCCGCGCTTCAATCTCTGTTGGCGAGCGTCACGGCAACGCCTATCTGCTCGGGACGTTCTTGCCCCAACCCCAACCGGAGACCGTCCATGACCGTCCAGATCGGCGACCGCATCCCCTCGGCCACCCTGACCCGCGCCACCGACGACGGGCCGAAGCCGATCTCGACCGACGAGGTCTTCAAGGGCCGCACCGTCGCCCTGTTCGCGGTGCCGGGCGCCTTCACCCCGACCTGCTCGGCGCGTCACCTGCCGGGCTTCAAGGACGCGCGGGAGACCCTGAAGGAGAAGGGCGTCGACGCTGTGGCCTGCGTCTCGGTCAACGACGCCTTCGTCATGGGCGCCTGGGCCGACAGCCAGGGCGTGGGCAAGGACGACATCCTGATGCTCGGCGACGGCAACGGCGACTTCACCCGCGCGCTCGGCCTGTCGATGGACGCCAAGGGCTACGGCATGGGCGAGCGCTCGCAGCGCTATTCGATGCTGGTCAAGGACGGCGTCGTCGAGCAGCTGAACATCGAGCAGCCCGGCGAATACAAGGTGTCCTCGGCCGAGCACCTGCTCACCCAGCTGTAGGGATGGGGTGACGGACCCCTTCACGACCGAGCAGCGCAGCGCCGTCATGCGGCGCGTGAAGGGGCGCGACACGACGCCGGAACTCGCCGTCCGCCGCATCCTGCGGGCGGCGGGGATCGGCTACCGCCTGGGCGGCGCCGGCCTGCCGGGACGGCCGGACCTGGTGATGAAGGGCCGCCGGACCGTGGTCTTCGTGCATGGCTGCTTCTGGCACGGCCACGATTGCCGCAGGGGCGCGCGGGCGCCCAAGGCCAACGCCGCCTACTGGACCGAAAAGATCGATCGCAATCGCGCGCGGGACGCCGCGACCGAAGCCGCGCTGCATGAGGCCGGCTGGCGCGTGATCACGGTATGGGAGTGTGGTCAGCGGCGCCCGGACTTCGCCGAACGCCTGGTGCAGGCGGTTCGCGGTCAGGCCGCCGCCGTCTCGATTTCCGGGCCATCCTGAGCGAGGCTCATGACGTGGTTGATCGCCCCGAGCAACATCTGCGGGGTGATCGGCTTGGGCACGAAATAGGTCATCCCGGCCGCGGTGCAGGCAGCGATGTCCTCGGGCGCCGTGTCGGCGGTGACGGCGATCACCGGCACGCGCGCGTTCGGGCCCGCGCCGGCGCGAATGCGGCGGGTCGTTTCGCGGCCGTCCAGCTCGGGCATGCGGACGTCCATGAAGATCAGGTCGAAAGCATCGGCCTCGCAGATCTTCAGCGCCGACATGCCGTCGGCGGCGGTGGCGATGTCGCAGCCCAGCGGCTGCAGGATCAGCTGAATGGCCCGGCGGTTGATGTCATGGTCGTCGACCACCAGCACCCGCATGGGACGCCCTTCGTCGCCCTCCTCCTCCTCGCCGGCGACGGCTTCCGAAGCCGGCTGCTGCGGCGCCTGGACGGAGGCCGTCCCGGCCGCGGCCGGGGGCGCGGCTTCCGAGGAGGCGGCCGGAGCCGGCGTCGGCCGGCCGGAGAGGGCGCGGGCCACGGCGTCGCGGCTTTGCTGATCCAGGGCCGGAACCGGGACGGCGACGGTCTCGCCCTGTTCCAGACGCAGCGCCAGGGTGAAGCTGGCGCCTTCGCCCGGCTGGCTGCGCGCCGTGAGGCGGCCGCCCATCAGTTCGACCAGCTGGCGGCTGATCGCCAGACCCAGCCCCGTGCCGCCGTGGCGGGCGCTGATGCCGTCGGCGGTCTGGTCGAACGGGGTGAACAGGCGGGCCAGCTGGGCCGGGGTCATGCCGGGTCCCGTGTCGGCCACCTCGAACAGCACCGCATGGCCGCCCGGCTCCTCGGACCACGAACGCAGGCGAAGGGTGATCGAGCCCTCGGCGGTGAACTTCATCGCGTTGGAGATCAGGTTGTTGAGCACCTGACGCAGGCGCATGGGGTCGCCGCGCACGGCGGCCGGAACCGAGGCGGCTCCCTCGACCCGCAGCTTGAGCCCTTTCGCACGAGCGGGGCCGCGCCACAGGCGCGTGGTCTGGTTCAGCAGGTCGCGCAGGTCGAAATCGACGCTGTCGACCGTCATGTGGCCCGCTTCCAGCTTGGCGTGATCCAGCAGGTCGTCGAGCAGCGCCTTCATCATGAAGCCGGCGTCGCTGATCAGCCGCGCCCGGGCTCGCGCGCCATTGTCGGCGGCGGCCCGCTCCAGCTCCGCGGACCCGGTCAGGATCGCGCTGATGGGGGTGCGCAGGTCGTGGCCGACGGCCGCGAGGAAGGCGCTGCGACCATCCATGATGCGTTCGGCGGCGAGGCGCTTGCGCTCCGCCTCCAGCCGGGCCGCGGTTTCGGCGGCGCGGGCCTCGTTCATACGCTGCCAGGTCGACAGGCAGTAGGTGATGAACACGCCCACCGCCACCGCCGCGGCGGTGACCAGGCCGGTCCCGGCGCCGAACGAGGCCATGAACACCGGCACCGAGGCCAGGTAGAGGAATTGCGGGACGACGGTGAGCACGAGCACGCGGGTCGAGCGCGGCGCGTTGATCATCGAGTAGATGGCGCCGGCCGAGAGCAGCAAGGAGGCGCAGATCCCGGCCATCGGGCCGCCGATCAGCCACAGCGGGATGGACAGGCTGCCGAAGTAGCCGGCGTTGACGAACAGCAGAAGATCCCCGGCCAGGGCGCGGAAGCCCCGCAGCCGCTCGGCCCGGCGGCCGTTGATCGGCGCGAATGTCCACAGGTCCAGCCCCTGGACGAGGAAATAGCCCGCCACCCAGGCGATGCTGAGCTCCCAGCCGATCACCGGGCTGAACACGAGCGCGCTGGCCGCGGCCATGCCCATCCGCTGCAGCAGAGCCTTGCGGCGCTGGCGAATGGCCCCGGCCCATGCGTCCGGCGCGGCGTCGGTGGTGGCGGCCGAAGCGATAGCCATGCGGCTCCTCGAACTGGGCCTGAAGGCCCCTGCCGTCACCATGACGATCTTGCCCTAACGCTCCGTCAACGCCCCGTGCCGACGGCGTCGGTCACCGAGGCGAAGCCTTCCGCCCTGAGCCGCGCGGCGAGGTCTCGCTTGATCCGCCCGATCAGGCCCGGACCGTCGTAGACGAGGGCGGAGTAGAGCTGCACGGCGCAGGCGCCAGCGCGGATGCGATCATAGGCTTCGGCCCCGGAATCGACGCCGCCCACCGCGACCAGGGGCAGCCTGCCTTCCGCGACCTCCGAGGCCGCTCGCAGCGCCGCCCGGGCGCGGGCCTTCAGGGGCGCGCCCGACAGGCCGCCGGCTTCGTCGCGCTGCGGCGACCGCAGGCTGGCGGGGCGGTCCAGGGTGGTGTTGGAGACGATCAGGGCGTCGAGCCCGTGGCTGATCGCGGCCTCGACGATCATGGCGATTTCGGATGCGTCGAGATCGGGCGCGATCTTCAGGAAGACGGGAGTCGCGTCCGCGCCGCGCGCCTCGGCCAGCCGGCCCAGCAGGTCGTCCAGCGCGGCGTGACCCTGCAGGGCGCGCAGGCCCGGCGTGTTCGGCGAGGACACGTTGACGGTCACGTAGTCGGCGAGCCCCTTGAGACGGACCAGTCCCGCGACATAGTCGGCGGCCTTGTCCTCGGTGTCCTTGTTGGCTCCGAGATTGGCGCCGACGGCCACGGAGCGCGGTCGCCGTTCCAGCCGGGCGGCGAAGGCCTCGAGTCCCGCGTTGTTGAAGCCCATCCGGTTGATCACGGCCCGATCCTCCGCGAGGCGGAACAGGCGCGGCCGGGGATTGCCGGGTTGGGGCCGCGGGGTCACCGAGCCGCACTCGACGAAGCCGAAGCCCAGGCGCGCCAGCCCGTGCAGGGCCTCACCGTTCTTGTCCAGGCCGGCCGCCAGTCCGACGGGATTGGGCAGCTCCAGCGGGCCGATGCGGGTGCGCAGCACGGGATCGTCCGCCGCCGGCGCCGGCAGAGGCGCCCACCGCAGCGCCCGAACCGCCAGACCGTGGGCCGTCTCGGGGTCGAGCGTGCGCAGCAGGGTCGCGCCGAGGTCGGTCAGGGCCATCCGACGTGTCCATCCTCGAAGTGCATGACGCCCGCCGACTCCACCGACAGGCGGCGCGCGTCGAGCGCGGCGGATGTGGGGAGCGGGCCGTAGAGGTGGGGGAACAGTTCCCCGCCGCGCGACGGCTCCCACTTCAGCGCAGGTCCGAGACCCTCAAGTTGGACCGTCACGAGGACGAGGCCGTCCCGGCCCGCGTAATGCCGGCGCGCCGTTTCGGCCAACTGCGAACCGGTGGACATGTGGATGTAGCCGTCGGCCAGGTCGACCGCCGATCCGGCATAGGCGCCGGCCTCCAGGGCGCGCCGCCACTCGTCGGCTTCGACCAGCTTGTAGGCGACGGGGCTCACAGACTTCCCAGGTCGCGGGGCTGCAGAAAGCCCTCGAAGATGCAACGGCCCGCGGCGTCGACGGCGAACACCGCCGCCGCTCCGGGCGGGAAGCCGCCGCTCATGCGATCGAGAACCGCGGGCGAGGCGGCGCTTTCGACGAGGTATTCGACTGCCAGCACATGGACGCCCGGATTGTGGGCGACGACCAGCAGGCAACCGGCGTCGTCCTCCGCCGCCTCCACGAACCGGCGGAGGGTGTCGGCGGAGCCGTTATACAGGGCGTCGTCGTCACGCACCTGCACGTCGCCCAGCGCGTCGTGCACCAGTTCCCATGTCTGCCGCGTCCGCGCCGCCGGAGAGACCAGCGCCAGGTCCGGGCGCAGACCGCGGGCCGCCAGCGCCCGGCCCATGCCCGCGGCATCGGCGCGGCCGCGCGCCGACAGCGTGCGGTCGCGGTCGCGGCCGGAGCCGCTCGCCCGTTCCGCCTCGGCGTGGCGCATCAGGATCAGTCGCTGCATGCGCCGCCTTTAGGACCGTTCGGACGTTCCCGCCAGATCGCGACGACTGCGGCTGGCCGGTTGCGGGTGCAGGGCAGGGGTGAGGGCGGCCACCGGGGCGGTGGCGCCGCCGGGGCGGATGCGCGCATAGGCTTGCCGCGTCGCCTCGAGCAGGATCACCCCGGCGGTCCCTGGCAGGATGCGCTTGCCGATCTGCTCGAGCCCGTCCGCCAGCGGCAGCAGAGGCCCCCAGGGCGGGACGTACAGGGTCTGCGACCAGGCGGTGGGCTCCAGGCCCGCCTCGCGCACCAGCCGCTCCAGCTGCCGACGGGTGAAGGGCCGGCCATGGCCGAAAGGGGTGGACTCCGCCCGCGCCCACAGCCCGCCCCGGGCCGCCGCCACGACGATCATTCGCCCTGCCGGCGCCAGGGCGCGCACCGCCTCGAGCATCAGGGCCTGGACATCGTCCGCTTCCTCCAGCGCGTGGACGAGAAGAACGCGGTCGAACGCTCCCGCCGGAAAGGGCAGCCGGCGGTCGTCGACGAGCAGGGTGCGGTTCCGGCCGACCGCGGGCCACGGCTCGACGCCCTGTCCGCCGGGCATGGCGGCGACGACGCGCCTGGCCCCGACGAAGGCGTCCAGCCACGGGGTGGCGTATCCGAGCCCCAGAACGTCGCAGTTGGTCGCTTCGCCCCAGGCGTCGTCCAGTCGCCGCGCCAGCAGGCGGCGCGCCAGGGTTCCGGCCGGCTCGCCGTAGAAAACCCGGAGTTCCTCGATGCTGCGCCGCATGCCCCAGCATAGACCCGACCGGGGGCGGCTGCCACAATGCCTGTCATGGCTCTCGACGTCCGCCTGTTCCCCTGCCTCGGCGACAACTACGGCTTCCTTGTGCGCGACGCCGCCTCCGGCGCGGTCGCCGCCGTCGATACGCCGGACGCCGACGCCATCCTGGCCGATCTGGAGAGATCGGGCTGGGGGCGGCTGGACCTGATCCTCAACACGCACTGGCACCCCGACCACACCCAGGGCAACGCCGCGCTCAAGGTCGCCACCGGCTGCGAAATCGTCGGGCCGGAAGAGGTGCGCCGCGCCGCGCCGCTGGACCGCGTCGTGCGCGGCGGCGACGTGGCGCGTCTCGGCGAGACGGCGTTCGAGGTGACCGACGCCCCGGGCCACACCCTGGGCCACATCGTCTATCGCTCGTCGACGGACGCCCAGGCCTTCGTCGGGGACGTGCTGTTCGTCATGGGCTGCGGCCGGCTGTTCGAGGGGACGCCCGACCAGATGTGGGCCAGCCTGCGCACGCTGGCCGGCTGGCCGGACGACACGGTCGTCTGGTGCGCCCACGAATACACCGCCTCGAACGCCCGTTTCGCGCTCAGCATCGACGACCGCGCGGAGATGGAGGCGCGGGCCGCAGGCGTCTTCGCCATGCGCGAGCGCGGCGAGCCCACCGTGCCGACGACGATCGGGGCGGAGAAGGCCTTCAACCCGTTCCTGCGCGCGACGGACGCGGCCGCCTTCGCAGCGCTGCGGGCCGCCAAGGACAGCTTCAGCGGCTAGCGTTTTCCTGCGGCAGGAAGGCGCGGATCACCCGCGCCGAGGAGGGCCTGCCGGCCACGCCCTGCGACGGGGCCACGACGATGCGCAGCTCGCCGCGGGCATAGTTCACCGACGCCGCTGCGCCTTCGACGATGACGATGCGGCGCAGCTGGCCGAGCGACGAACGGCCGCTGGGCGAGCGTGCGATGCGCAGCACCGCGTCGGTCGACAGGATGAGCGCCTCGACCGCCAGCGCCTCGGAGTCCACGCCGGTGTCGACGTTGATCTCGACCGTCCGGCCGACCGCCTGGCTGGTCAGGGCGCTGCGTCGCAGCATCAGGTTCAGCATCTGGGCGGGACCCAGCCGGGGCGGCGCGAGGCTCTCGCCCGGGCCGGCCCAGGAGGCGGGCGAACCGCCCGGCGCGCGCGGCGTGTAGACGGTGATGCCCCCGCCCTGGGTTACCCGCAGCACCTGCTGGCCGGCGTCGTTGCGGTAGATCACGTCGCCGCGCGGGGCCGGGCTGGGACGCAGCACCCAGGTCTCGTCGCGCCGGTCGAAACGCAGCAGGGGCCGGTTGCCGGACCGATCAAGGATGAAGGCTTCGCCCGTATCGGAAACGTAGCGGCCGGGGGCGGGCAGGGCGCCGGAGGAGCGCGGCTGGTCGCGGAGCGCCCGGCTCTGCTCGGCCTGGGCGTTGGCGCGTTCCTGGGCCGCGGCCGGGCCGGAGGTCGCCAGCGACAGCGACAGGAACAGGGCCGCGGCCACGAGGGCGATCGCCATCGCGGTCGGCATCGGCATGCGCGCCGTCCTGACCCTCGCCGTCAACTCCATGGTCGCCTTGGTGGAATCGCCGCGCGGCGGATTTTGGGCAGGGCCCGGATCACCCGACCAGATACTGACCGCCGTTCAGCGACAGGGTGCAGCCTGTGACATATCCGGCACGCTCGCCGGCCAGCCAGGACACCATGTCGGCGATTTCCTCGCCTTTTCCGAGCCTTCCCACCGGGATCTGGGCGATGATCCCGGCCAGAACCTTTTCGTCCATGGCGCCGACCATCTCGGTGTCGATGTAGCCCGGCGCGATGCAGTTGACCGTTACTCCCTTGCGCGCGTTCTCCAGCGCCAGGGCCTTGGTGAAGCCGATCATTCCCGCCTTGGCGGCCGAATAGTTGGTCTGGCCGATCTGGCCCTTCTGGCCATTGATCGAGCTGATGTTGACGATGCGGCCGAAGCCGCGGTCGCGCATGCCGCCGATCACCTGGCGGGTCATGTTGAAGACGCTGTCCATGTTGACCCGGATGACGTCGGACCACTGGTCGGCGGTCATCTTGTGGAAGAAGCCGTCGCGGGTGATGCCGGCGTTGTTGACCAGGGTGTCGATCGGACCCAGCGCGCCCTCGACCTCGGCCACGGCGCGCTGACAGTCCTCGAACGAGCCGACGTTGCCCTTCACCACCATGACGCCGAGTTCCTCGGCGGTGGCGCGCGCGGCCGCCTCGTTGCCGGAATAGCCGGCGGCGACGGCCATGCCGTCCTCCTTGAGCCGCTGGACGATGGCCTTGCCGATGCCGCGGGTGCCGCCGGTCACGAGTGCGACGCGAGCCATGTGCGTAGTCCTGTCCCTTGGGCCGCGTCCCCGCGCAGCCGCCTACGGTTACGCTTTAACCGGCCGGAGGTTGCGCGAAAAGCGTCGTTACGTGGCTTTGTCGAACCGGCCCATGTCGATCACGAAGCGGTAGCGCACGTCGGACCTCTCCATCCGGGCGTAGGCCTCGTTGATCTGCGCGGGCGCGATCAGCTCGATGTCGCAGGCGATGCCGTGCCGGGCGCAGAAATCGAGCATCTCCTGGGTTTCGCGGATGCCGCCGATCAGGCTGCCCGCCACGCTGCGGCGGCGCCACAGCAGGGGCATGGCGTGGACCGGCAGGCCCTCGGTGGTCAGGCCCAGCATGACCATGGTCCCGTCGCGCGCCAGCAGGCCGATGTGGCTGGCGATCTCGTGCGTCGCCGAGACGGTGTTGATGATCAGGTCGAACTTCTCGGCGGCCGCCTTCATCGCCTCCGCGTCCGAGTTGATCAGGAAGTGCTTCGCCCCCATCCGCTCGGCGTCGGCCTTCTTGCGGTCCGAGGTCGACAGCACCGTCACCTCGGCGCCCAGCGCGGCCGCCAGCTTGACCGCCATGTGGCCGAGGCCGCCCAGGCCGATCACCGCCACCTTCGACCCCGGGCCGACCTTCCAGTGGCGTAGCGGGCTCCAGGTCGTCACCCCGGCGCACAACAGCGGCGCCGCGGCGTCGAGCGGCAGGGCGTCGGGGATGCGCAGGACGAAGTCCTGGTCGACGACGATCCGGTCGGAATAGCCGCCCTGGGTGATCGTCTGGCCGACCTCGGCGCCCTTGGGGTCGCGCGAACCGTAGGTCTGGGTCATGCCCGGCTCGCAGTACTGCTCCTCGCCGGCCTTGCAGGCGGCGCAGGTGCGGCAGCTGTCGACCATGCAGCCGACGCCGACCCGGTCGCCGACCTTGAAGCGGGAAACCTCCGCGCCGACCGCGGTCACCACGCCGGCGATCTCGTGGCCCGGGACGATCGGGTAGCGGGTTCCGCCGAGGTCGTTCTTCGCGACATGCAGATCCGAGTGGCAGACGCCGCAGTATTTGATCTCGATGGCGACGTCGCCGGGCCCCGGATCGCGGCGGTCGAAGCGGTACGGGCTCAGCGGCGCGTCAGCCGCGGTCGCCGCGAAGGCGCGGGTGGCGATGGGCATCGGGTTCAGACTTTCAGCTTGTCGATCAGCGCCATGGCGGCGGCCGGGTTCCGCACCTTCGCACCGGAGATGAAGTAGGCGAACACGTCGCCACGCTCCGCCCAGCCCCGCGCCCGCGCGGCGATCTCGTCCAGCTCGGCCGAGGTCATGCCGGTCGGCTCGTCCTCCCGGCTCGACATCAGGCGCGCGTAGGTGAAGTCCGCGGTCGGCTGGTCGATGCGGGGCCACTCCGGGGCCTCGTCGTCCTCGGCGTAGACGATGGCCGCGCCGTACTTCGCCGCCAGGTCGTAGAAGGCCGGGGTGTCGAAGGTCGCGCTGCGCACCTCCAGCGCGTGGCGGAGGCGCCGGCCGTCCTTCTCTTTGGGCAGCAGCTTCAGGAAGCCCTCGAAGTCGACCGGATCGAATTTCTTGGTGGCCATGAACTGCCAGTTGATCGGCCCCAGCTTGTCGCCGAGCGCTGTCAGCCCCTGGTCGAGGAACCGCCCCAGCGACTCGCCCATGTCCGACAGCACCTTGCGGTTGGTGCAGTAGCGGCTGGCCTTGACCGAGAAGACGAAGTCGTCCGGCGTCTCGTCGCGCCACTTCATCCAGCTGTCGGGCTTGAAGGTGGAGTAGTAGGTGCCGTTGATCTCGATCGAGGTCAGCTGCCGGCTGGCGTACTCCAGCTCGCGCTTCTGGCTCAGCTTCTCCGGGTAGAAGACCCCGCGCCAGGGCTCGTAGGTCCAGCCGCCGACGCCGGTGTAGATCCTGCCGCTCATGAAGGTCCTCCCCGTCGCTACGCAGGTAGGGCGGCGACGGTGACGCGGCAAGCGGTCAGTCGGGAACGCCGACCCACTGGCCGAAGGTGACCCAGAAGCCGTTCAGGTCGCGCACTATGAACTCGCGCATGCCGTGATAGGCGACGTAGAGATCCTGGATCACCTCCACGTCGCCCGGCAGCCGGGCGCGCCAGGCGTCCACGTCGTCGACGCCGACGTACAGGTCGACATCGCGGCGATCATGCTCCGGGGCGCGGCCGCCGCAGTTCAGCATTACGGCCTGGTCGCCGAGGGTCAGCTTCGCCCAGACCATCTGCTCCCCGTCCGAGACGGTTTCGGCGGCGAAGCCCAGCCGGGCGTACCAGGCGGCCGTCGCCTCCACGTCGGGGACGTGGATCATCGGGGTGACGTTGGTCGGCATGGACGCCTCCGGGAAATCCGACTGTCCTCCCGCAGGCGGGCGCGATCAAGCAGCGACGAGCGCCCGGTACGCCGCCGTCGCTTGGGCCCGGGCGGCTTCGTCGTCCAGCAGGCGGCGGGAGTGGCCGTAGGCCAGTACCAAGCCCTTGAACTGGAACAGCTTCACCTCGATGGCCGCCTCGTCGGCGTCGGGGAAGAGGGCGCGGAACTCGCGCTTCAGCGTCTTGCCCCAGCGCACCTGGTTGGCCTTCAGGGTGTCGCGAAGCGGGCCCGGCTGGTCGTCCAGTTCGATGGTCGCCGCCTTGATCGGGCAGCCGCCGGACAGCTCCTCGCCGTCGGTCCAGTCCAGCTCGCCCTGGAAGATGCGGTCCAGCCGCTCCCGGCCAGGCGCCAGGGGCTCGGCCGGATCCCACACCGCCGCCTTGAAGCGTGCGATCATGGCGTCCAGGACCTCGGCCTGCAGCGCCTCCTTGGACTGGAAATGCTTCAGGACGGAACTCTTCGACAGTCCGGCCGCCTCGGCCACGTCCGACAGGCTGACCGCCGCCAGACCGCGGACGGTCACCTGGCTCAAGGCTTCGTCGATGAGGCGCGCGCGGGTCGCTTCGCCCTTGGTGGTCATTTCCGGACTCCGAAGTGTCCGAACGGACACTTTTCTGTTGACTCGAAGTGACCGAGCGGTCACTGGTTGGTGCACGACCGGTCACTTCTACACCGTGCCGGCCGTCCCGACCACCCCTTCCCGGAGGAAGCGCCATGCTTCTCACATCCCTGATCGCCGGCGTCCTGCTCGCCGCCCAGCCTCTCGCCGCCGGCGCCGCCGCCACCCTCGTCGAGCCGCGCGAGGTCCACGTCACCTTCGACGGCCGCAACTGGTCCTGCGACCCCGCCGGCCAGTGCGTCGGCCGGGGCGGCGGAGCCTCCCAGCCGCTGATGCGCGAATGCCGCCGCTTCGTCGCCCGCTTCGGGGCCGTCTCGGCGTACTCGCGCGACGGACTCGCGCTGACCGAGGCCGAACTGGCCCGGTGCAACACCGCCGCGGCCTGAGTTCCGCATCGGTCGCTGACCGTGATAGCCCTCCTTCGTCGGCGTCCGCCGGCGGAGGAGGAGGCATCCATGGCGGCGTCGATGTTCCGGGTCTTCGACCCCCGCCAGCTGGCCCACGCCCCGGCGCAGGAGTTCCATAACGGGGGCTGGGCGCCGCACGCCGACCTGCCGGCCCGGGCCGGCAACATCGCAGAGCGCCTCGGCGACTGCGATCCGGCGCGCGACTTCGGCCTTGAGCCGATCCTGCGGGTCCACACACCCCAGTACGTGGACTTCCTGCAGCGCGCCCACGCCGACTGGCGCGCGGCGGGCCGGCCGGGCGACGCTGTCGGCTACGCCTGGCCCGTGGTCGGCCGCCGCCCGCTCGACCTCGACCGCATCGACGCCCGCCTCGGGCACTTCTCATACGACGCCTGTACCCCGATCACGGCCGGAACCTGGGAGGCCGCCTACTGGGCCGCGCAAAGCGCGCTGACGGCGCTTGAGCCCCTCTTGGACGGAGGCGAGCGGACCAGCTTCGCCCTCTGCCGCCCGCCCGGCCATCACGCCGGGGCCGACTACCTGGGCGGCTACTGCTACCTGAACAACACGGCTGTCGCGGTCCGCGCGGCCCGTGACGCTGGTCATCTCCGCGTGGCGATCCTCGATGTCGACTACCACCACGGCAACGGGACCCAGGACATCTTCGTCGCGGACGGGTCGGTCTTCTTCGCCTCGATCCACGCCGATCCGGCCAGCGACTATCCGTTCTTCTGGGGTCACGCCGACGAGCGCGGTTTCGGTGAGGGCGAGGGGGCCACCCTCAACCTGCCCCTGCCGCGCGGCGCCGCCTTCGACGCCTACGCCGCCGCGCTCGACCGGGCGCTGGAGGCGATCGCTCGCTTCGACCCGTCGCTGCTGGTCGTCTCCTTCGGCGCCGACACCTTCGAGGGCGACCCGATCTCCCACTTCCGCATCGCCACCGGCGACTACCCGGTCATGGCGGAGCGGATCGCGGCGCTCGCCCGGCCGACCCTGATCGTCATGGAAGGCGGCTACGCCGTCGACGCCCTCGCCGACAACGTCGAAGGCTTCCTGTCCGGCTTCTGAACCTCAGTAGGCGAAGTCGCGGTAGACCCGCTCCACGTCGCCCTGCCAGTCGCCGTGGTACAGCTCCAGCAGCCGCTCGGCCGGGGTGATCCCGCTGTCGGCGATGTCCTCAAGCTCGGACAGGTAGCCGCGCTCGTCGACCATGCCGCCGGAGAAGCGGGCGCGGTTCTTCAGCCCCTCGCGGGCGATGTGCACCATGTCCCTCGCCACGTCCTGCACAGTCCGCCCGGCCACCTCGGCCTTCAGCCCCAGCCGGGTGACGTCGCGGCGCAGGCGCTCGTGGTCGGCGATGTCCCAGTCCTTGACCAGGTCCCAGGCGGCGGCCAGCGACGGGGCGTCGTAGAGAACGCCGGCCCACAGGGCGGGCAGGGCGCAGATGCGGCTCCACGGCCCGCCGTCGGCCCCGCGCATCTCCAGGTACTGCTTCAGCCGCACCTCGGGGAACAGGGTGGTCAGATGGTCGGCCCAGTCCTTCTTCGTCGGCCGCTCGCCGGGCAGGGCAGGCAATCGCCCGTCGAGGAAGTCGCGGAACGATTGCCCTGAAGCGTCGATGTAGCGCTCGCCGCGCTTGACGAAATACATCGGCGTGTCGAGCGCGTAGTCCGCGTAGCGCTCGAAGCCGAAGCCGTCCGCGAAGACGAAGTCCAGCATGCCGGTGCGGTCCGGATCGGTGTCGGTCCAGACGTTGGCGCGCGCAGTCAGGAATCCGTTCGGCTTGCCTTCCGTGAACGGGCTGTTGGCGAACAGGGCGGTGGCGATCGGCTGCAGCGCCAGCGAGGTGCGGAATTTCAGCACCATGTCCGCCTCGCTGTCGAAGTCGAGGTTGGCCTGGATGGTGCAGGTGCGCAGCATCATGTCGAGGCCGAGCGAGCCCTTCTTCGGCATGTAGGCGCGCATGATGTCGTAGCGGCCCTTGGGCATGACCGGCACGTCCTCGCGCCGCCACAGCGGGTCGAAGCCGACGCCGAGGAAGCCGAGGCCTAGCTGGTCGGCAACCTGCTTGACCTCCATCAGATGCTGGCCGGTCTCGTTGCAGATGTCGTGGATGTCCTTCAGCGGCGCGCCCGACAGCTCGAACTGGCCGCCGGGCTCGAGGCTGATCGAGGCCGGCAGGCCTTCGGCGTTGGGCCGCTCGAGCGCGATGACGTGATCGCCCTCGAGCACCGGCGCCCAGCCGAACCGTTGCAAGCCTTCCAGCATCGCCCTGATGCCACCGTCGCCGTCGTAGGCCGGGCGGCGCAGGGTCGACTTGTCGAAGCCGAATTTCTCGTGCTCCGCGCCGATGCGCCATTGGTCGCGGGGCTTGATCCCCTTCGCCATGGCCCCGATCAGGTCCTCGCGGGAAAGCGGTTCAGCGTCGGCCATGCGGTGGTTCCAGCCCCTCTTGTCGCCGCTAGATGGGCGGGCCGGGCGGCCCGCTCAAGCCCCAATCTGCGGCCGTCGCGATAAGCCAGGCTTGAGCCTATCGTTCCCAGTCGCCGACCGCCGCCTGCCACAGGGTCAGCGCCGTGGTCGCCGCCGTGTCCGCGCGCAGCACCCGCGGCCCCAGCGACACCGCGGTGGTGAAGGGCAGGGCGCGCAGCCGGTCGCGCTCCTCCGGCGTGAACCCGCCCTCCGGCCCGATCAGGATGGCCCACGGCCCGCCGCCGGCTTCGGCCAGCGCCGTCAGCGCCGGCGCGCCCCCGGTTTCGTCGCAGAACATCAGCCGGCGCGAGGCCTCCCAGCCGTCCAGCACCTCCGCCAGCTTGCGCGGCGCCTCCACCGGCGGCACGTCCAGCCGCCCGGTCTGCTCGGCGCTCTCCTCGGCGATGGCCATCAGCCGGTCCATGCGCACATGCTGCGGCTGGGTCCGCGCCGTCGTCACCAGTCCGATCCGCGCCGCCCCCAGTTCGGTGGCCTTCTCCACCGCGAACTCCAGCGCCGCCTTCTTCACCGTGGCGATCAGCAGGTGCACGTCCGGCGGCGTGACCTGCTCGCGCACCTTTTCTTCGGCCCGCAGCACCACGCCCTTCTTCAGCACCTCGGCCACGACGCAGCGCCACTCGCCGTCGGCGCCGTTGAACGCCAGCAAGGCGTCGCCGGCCTTCAGTCGCATCACCTGGGTGAGGTAGCGCGACTGGTCGAGCGTCGGCGCCAACGGCGCGCCGGGCGACAGGGGCTGCGGGATGTGGAGGCGGATCATGCCCCGCTGTGTGGGCTCAGAGCGTCCGCGCGATCAAGAGCTTCATGATCTCGTTCGTCCCGCCGTAGATCCGCTGCACCCGCGCGTCCTTGTACAGCTGGGCGATCGGATACTCGGTCATGTAGCCGTAGCCGCCGTGCAGCTGCAGCATCTCGTCGATGGTCTCGCCCTGGATGTCGGTGACCCAGTATTTGGCCATCGAGGCGGTGGCGGCGTCCAGTTCGCCCTTCAGGTGGCGCTCGATGCAGTGGTCGACGAACACCTTGGCCACCGTCAGCTTGGTCTTCACCTCGGCCAGCTTGAACTGGGTGTTCTGGAAGTCGAGGATGCGCTTGCCGAACGCCTTGCGCTCCTTGACGTAGGCCAGCGTCTCGTGAAGCCCGCGCTCCGCGGCGGCCACGCCCTGCACGGCGATGTTCAGCCGCTCCTGCGGCAGCTGCTGCATCAGCTGGATGAAGCCCTGGCCCTCGGTCCCGCCGATGATGTTGTCGCCGGGGACCTTCACGTCGTTGAAGAACAGCTCGGAGGTGTCGTTGGCCTCCATGCCGATCTTGTGCAGGTTGCGGCCGCGCTCGAAGCCTTCCGCGCCGTCGGTCTCGACCACGATCAGGCTGGTGCCTTTCGCGCCCTCGGCCGGGTCGGTCTTGGCCACCACGATGATGAAGTTGGCCAGTTGGCCGTTGGTGATGAAGGTCTTGGAGCCGTTGACCACATACTGGTTCCCCACCTTGCGAGCGGTGGTCTTCACCCCCTGCAGGTCCGACCCTGCGCCCGGCTCGGTCATGGCGATGGCCCCGACCAGTTCGCCCAAAGCCAGGCGCGGCAGCCAGCGCTGCTTCTGCTCCTCTGTCCCGTAGTGCCAGATGTAGGGCATCACGATCGCATTGTGCAGCGAGATGCCGAAGTGGTCGGCGCCCTTCCAGCCCAGCTGGCGCATCAGCACCACCTCGTGGCGGTAGTCGCCGCCCATGCCGCCGTCTTCCTCGGGCATGGACAGGCCGAGCAGCCCCGCCTCGCCGGCGTCGTTCCACAGCTGCCGCGGCACCGAGCTGTCGGCGATCCACTGCGCCATCTTCTCGGGCGGCGCATGCTCGTCGATCCACTTGCCGACGGAGTCGGAGAAGAGGGTGATCTCCTCCTCCAGCATGAAGGCGGGATCGGGGGCGTTGAGGACGTTCATCTCATGTCTCCTCCCCACTCCGTGGGGAGGGGGACCGCGAAGCGGTGGAGGGGCTGCTTCCACCGCGCAACTGATATCGGGTCAGAGGCCGGCAGCCCCTCCGTCTCGTCGGCTCCGCCGCCGATCCACCTCCCCGTTCGCCGCGCGAACAGGGGGGAGGCGATGGCTCAGAACGCTTCCGCCGGCAGGGCCATCAGCACCTCGGCGCCGGTCTTCAGCTTCGCCAGGTGCGCGGCGGCGTCCGGCAGCATCCGCTCCACGAAGTACCGGCCGGTGGCGATCTTGTTGGCGTAGAACGGGTCGTCCGAACCGTCGTCGATCGCCTTCTGCGCCGCGATGGCCATCTGCGCCCACATGTAGGCCAGCGCGGTCAGGCCGAAGATGTGCAGGTAGTCGGTCGAGGCGGCGCCGGCGTTGTCCGGGTTCTGCATGCCGTTCTGCATCAGCCACATGGTGGCTTCCTGCAGCTTCTTCCTGGCGTCGGCGAGGCCGTCGACGAAGGGCTTCGCCGCTTCGTTGGAGCCGTGCTCGGCGACGAAGGCGTCGATCTCGCCGAACCAGGTCATGATCGCCCGGCCGCCGTTGGCCGGCAGCTTGCGGCCCACCAGGTCCAGCGCCTGGATGCCATTGGCGCCCTCGTAGATCATGGTGATGCGCGCATCGCGCAGATACTGCGAGGCCGGGAAGTGTTCGGTGTAACCCGAGCCGCCGTGCACCTGCATGGCCAGCGAGGCGGCATGGAAGCCGCGGTCGGTCAGCCAGGCCTTCAGCACGGGCGTGATCAGGCCCATGTAGTCGCGCGCCTTCGTGGCGACCGCCTCGTCCTCGGACTTCTGCAGGTCGGCCTGCAGCGCGGTCCACAGGATGAAGGCCTGGCCGCCCTCGACGATGGCCTTGGCCTCCAGCAGCATGCGTCGGACGTCGGGGTGCACCACGATCGGATCGGCCGGCCCCTCGGGGTTCTTCGGCCCGGTCAGCGAGCGGCCCTGCAGCCGGTCCTTCGCGAACTCCGCCGCCGCCTGGTAGGCCGCCGTGCCGATCGACAGGCCCTGCAGGCCGGTGCCGAGGCGGGCCTCGTTCATCATGACGAACATCGCCGCCATGCCCTTGTTCTCGGTCCCGACCAGCCAGCCTTTGGCGTTCTCGTAGGCCATCACGCAGGTGGCGTTGCCGTGGATGCCCATCTTGTGCTCGAGGCCGGCGCAGGCGACGCCTTCGTTGCGCTCGCCCACCGAGCCGTCCTCGTTGACGAAGAACTTGGGCACCACGAACAGGCTGATGCCCTTGATCCCCGCCGGCGCGCCCTCGATGCGGGCCAGCACCAGGTGGATGATGTTGTCGGTGAAGTCGTGCTCGCCCGAGCTGATCCAGATCTTCTGGCCGGTGATCGAATAGCTGCCGTCGCCGTTCGGAACCGCCTTGGTGCGGATCAGGCCCAGGTCGGTGCCGCACTGCGGCTCGGTCAGGTTCATGGTCCCGCCCCACTCGCCGGTGGCCAGCTTGGGCAGGTAGGTCGCCTTCTGCTCGTCCGAGCCGTTGGCGTGCAGGGCCTCGTAGCAGCCGTGGGTCAGGCCCGGATACATCGAGAAGGCGGCGCTCGCCGCCGCCGTCATCTGGCCGAAGGCCATGCCGACGATCGAAGGCATGCCCTGTCCGCCGTATTCCGGATCGGAGCTCAGACCCGGCCAGCCGGCGGCGACCATCTGCTGGTAGGCTTCCTTCCAGCCGGTCGGGCCGGTGACCTTGCCGTTGTCGAACTTGCAGCCTTCCTGGTCGCCGACCTTGTTCAGCGGCGCGATGACTTCCTCGGCGAACTTCGCCCCTTCCTCGAGGATCTGCCCGACCAGCTCCGAGGAGACGTCGGCGAAGCCGGGCTGGTTGGCGTAGCGGTCGATCTCCAGCACCTCGTTCAGCACGAAGGTCAGGTCGCGGACGGGCGCCTTGTAGGCCATGGACTACGCTCTCGCTTTGAAGGGCTGGTGGTGGTTGTCGGGGTTCAGGCGCTCGCGCAGCAGCGAGGCGTACTCCTCGGCGCCGGGCAGCAGGTCGGGGCGGTGCTCGCCCAGCTTCTGCTCCATCCACTGGCAGGCCTCCTCGGCCGTCTGGATGGCGCCTTCTATGTCTTCGAGTTGCTGCTTCAGGGCCGCGATCTGCGCCCGGTGCCGGCGCAGGGCCACGGCCATCTGGTGGGCGTTGTGGTCCTTGCGGTCGTACAGATCCAGCATCTCCTGGATCTCCTGCAGCGAGAAGCCGATGCGGCGGCCACGCAGGATCAGCTTCAGGCGTGCGCGGTCGCGGGCGTCATAGACCCGCGTCTGACCCTTGCGGGCCGGGGTCAGGAGGCCCTTGTCCTCATAGAA
This sequence comes from Pseudomonadota bacterium, assembly GCA_023434265.1. Taxonomy (GTDB): domain Bacteria; phylum Pseudomonadota; class Alphaproteobacteria; order Caulobacterales; family Caulobacteraceae; genus Brevundimonas. The sequence continues at coordinate 11,346 of JAEYTA010000015.1, read as the reverse complement.
GCGCAGGGCTCGCGCCGTCGCCCCAAACTCGCGGCACAGCTGGCGGATCGAATAGGTGCGATGATCGTCGGCGGTCGCCATGACCGCCGTTCTATCTCGAACTTGACGCGGACGTAAAGGGAAGCTTTCGCCGCGCCGTCAGCGAACTTCCCGCGCGCGCATCCACAGCACGGGCGCCGTGATGGCGATCAGCGCGAGGTTGGTTGCGGCAAGGCCCGGATCGAGGTCGATGAGGTGCAGACCCAGCATGCCGACCTCCAGCGCCAGCAGGCCGGCGGCGGCGACGACCAGAAGCGGCCGGCCGTGCTTCCACGAGACGAGCGGGGCGAGGATCAGGACGGCCAGCAGGATTTCCGCCACGCCGAGCCCGCGCACCAGGTTTTCCGGCGCGAAGGCCGGCCAGCGCATCAGCTCGACGAGATTGGTCATCGGCTCGCTCAGCTTGGCGTAGCCGGCGGCGATGAAGAACATCGCGATCCAGCCCTGCAGCGTCCACAGGGTGAGGTTGCGGTAGCTCGCGTTCAGGCGCGCGCGGGCGGGGGTCAGGGCCTGAGAAGTCATTCGTCCGACGCCCGGGGAGGAGCGCCCTTCTTGATTGGTAACAGAGCCGATGTCGGTTTGCCGGCCCCGGTTCGCAAGACTGCGAAGCGGAAGCGTAACCATCGGTGATCTCCTTTTCCCGGGAGGCCGCGGCCAAAGCGTGGCCGGAGATATAATTCGCCGTAATGCGACGGCCGGACAGGCGGCGTCAGCCTTCGGTTCCTGACAGGACATGACCGGCCTCCGGGAGGATGGCGCCATCCTGCCGCCGCCCTCCTGCCAGCCTGCTGTCAGCAGCGATCAGCGGCGGGCGTCGCCGGCCTCGCGCACCCGACGGATCTTGGCCGTGAACGGGCTCCAGTCGTCGTTCACGTCGATAGCCGACCAGATCGCCTCGACCTCGTCGATGAGCATCTCCTCCGGCTCCGGCCGCGCGAAGACCGGATGCTCCAGCCGTTCCGACCGGTCGGGCTCGTGCTCGAACAGGGCGAAACGGAAGGCGTCGAAGGCCTCGCCCTGCCAGGTCTTCGCCCGAGGCCCCGAGAGGGCGCGCGCCGAGGAGGCGAAGCCGCCGAACCAGTCGTGGAACAGCGGCTCCCAGCGCAGCGCCTCGGCCCCGTCGCGCAACAGCGCCAGGGTGGTGTCCAGCAATCGCTGGTCGGCCGCCTCGCCGAGGCTCTTCACGCCAAGGCGCTCGAGGAAGGCGGCGCGCAGCTCGCGGATGTAGGTCGGCCCGAAGCTGTTCAGGGCGTCGGTCAGCGGCTCGGCCTCGGCGACCAGCTTCAGCGCGCCCCCCAGCTGGGTGAGGGCCCAGAACACCGACTCCGGCTGGCGCGCGAAGGCGTAAAGGCCGGTCTGGTCGAAATAGGCGGCGGTGAAGCCCGGCTCGTACCACGGCAGGAAGCGCCACGGTCCGTAGTCGAAGCTCTCGCCGGTGACGTTCAGATTGTCGGTGTTCAGCACCCCGTGCACAAAGCCGGCGGCGATCCACCGCGCCGTCAGCCGCGCCGAGGCCGCCACGACCTCGAGCAGGAAGGCCGGAACATCGCCGGCCGCGACCTGCGGGTGATAGATCGCCCGCGCATGCTCGACGAGCGTCTCGACCATGTCGGCGCGGCCGAAAAAGGCGGCGCGCTGGAAGGTCCCGAACCGGATGTGGCTGTGCGACAGCCGGACGAGAACCGAGGAGCGGGTGGGGGAGGGCTCGTCGCCCCGCTCCAGTGCCTCTCCGGTCTCGATCAGGCTGAAGGCCCGGCTGGTCGGTACGCCGAGGGCTTCCAGCATCTCGGCGGCCAGCACCTCGCGTACGCCGCCCTTCAGCGTCAGCCGTCCGTCGCCCCCGCGAGACCACGGCGTCTGGCCCGAGCCCTTCGTTCCCAGGTCGAGCAGCCGGCCGTCATCCGCGCGCAGCTGCGCCGCCAGGAAGCCGCGGCCGTCGCCGAGATCGGGGTTGTAGGTGCGGAATTGATGGCCGTGGTAGCGCATGGCCACCGGACCGGGCTGTCCGGGCAAGGGTTCGAAACGACCGAAGTGGGCGATCCATTCGTCGGGGGTCAGGTTGTCGAGACCGACCGTGGTCGCCGCCCGGTCGTTGCGGAAGCGCAGAATGGTCTGTGGAAAGGCGGCGGGCCGGACGGCGTCGCCGTACTCCTCGCCGAGATCGAAGAAGCGCGGCTCCGGGCGATAGGTGGGCGAGGTCGGCATCGGTCCCAGATGCGACCGCGGGCCTGTCGCCGCAACCGTGACGGCGCCGATTGGTCTTGCGCCTCGCACCGGGCTTCGTATTTTCGTCGGCAGAGATCAGGCCGGCTCGCCCGGCCAGGCCGGCGCCCAACGAGGCGAATCCGGTCCGGCGCCCGTCGATAACCTGGCGCCACGACAGTCCCAACCGAACCTTCGGAGGCCGCCGTGGCGCGCAAACTGACGCTCGATTTTCTCAGGACCGAGGCCGGTTCCGGCGCGGTGCTGGGCCTCGCCGCCCTGGCCGCCCTGATCGTCGCCAACTCGCCTCTGTCCGGCGCCTATTTCGGCTGGCTGAAGAGCGAGCACGTCCTGCAGGTCGGCTCGCTGATCCTCGAACTCTCCGTCTCGGAGTGGATCAAGGAAGGGCTGATGGCGATCTTCTTCCTCGTCGTGGGGCTGGAGATCAAATACGAGATCCTGAAGGGCGAGCTCAGCGACCCGCGCAAGCTGGCCACGCCAGTGCTGGCCGCGCTTGGGGGCATGGTCGCGCCGGCCCTCGTCTACCTTGCCGTCTCGGGCCTGTTCGCGGGGCCGCATCAGGGCTGGCCGATTCCCCTGGCCACCGACATCGCCTTCGCCCTCGCTGTCTTCGCCGTCGCCGCCCGCAACCTGCCGTCCTCGCTCCGGGTCTTCCTGCTGACGCTGGCCATCGTCGACGATCTCGGAGCGATCGCCCTGATCGCCGCCCTGTTCTCGAGCGGAGTCTCGTTGCCGCCGCTGGCCCTGATCGCCGGCATGTTGATTCTCGGGGGGCTCGGCGCGCGGCTCATCCGCATTCCCGCGCCCTTCTGGGTGCTGGGCTTCGCGGTCGTCTGGTACCTCACGGTCGCCTCCGGCCTTTCCACGTCGCTCACCGCCGTCGCCTTCGCCGCCATCGTGCCGGTCGATGATCGCCGCGGCGACGGCCAGAGCCCGCTCAAGGAGGCGATGCACGACCTGCACCCCTACGTCGCCTACCTCGTCCTTCCCCTGTTCGCCTTCGCCAAGGCGGGCGTGAGCTTCGCCGGCCTGTCGCTCGAACAGGCCTTCGCGCCGCTGGTGATCGGCATCGCCCTGGGTCTGTTCGTCGGCAAACAGATCGGCGTCTTCGGCGCGGCCGCGCTCGCCTCGGTTCTGAAGATCGGCCGTCGACCGTCGGACTCGACCTGGCTGGAGCTCTACGGCGTCAGCCTGCTCTGCGGCGTGGGTTTCACCATGAGCCTGTTCATCGGGGTGCTGGCCTTCCCCGGCGCCATCGATTCCCCCGCCCAAGTGGAGGTCAAGCTGGGCGTGCTCGGCGGCTCCTTCCTGTCCGCCGTCCTCGGGGCTGCGGTTCTGTCGCTCGCCGCCCGTCGGCGCAAGAATTTGGCCGCAACGGGCGCGGATACTCGCGACGCGTGAGCGAATATTGACGTAACGTCATCGATTTCTGTCGCTTTTGCGTCACAGTTCGGCTGTGGGCGCGGCTGAAATACGGCGTGATCGAGCGCCTCGACTTGTCGGTGAGTCCCGCTTGGATTACCCCGAAGCTTGGAGTTTCGCGCTCCACGACAAGGGCGCGGACCAGGGATCAGGAAACGCCGGGCGCCACGCGACGCCCTGCCAACGTCGGGGAGCCGTGCATGCGCCTTACCAACCTTCTTCGCACCACCGTCTCGGCGGCCGTCGTCGGCGCCGTGGCCTTCGGGTTCGCCGGCGTCGCCGCCGCCCAGGACCAGGACGGTCCGACCACCATCGACGACATCATCGTCACCGCCCAGAAGCGCGAGCAGAACCTTCAGGACGTGCCGATCGTGGTCACCAGCCTGTCGTCCGAGACGCTGCAGGACGCCGGCGTGCGCGACATCAAGGATCTGCAGATCCTGACCCCGGGCATGACCGTCACCTCGACCCAGTCGGAGGCCTCGACCACCGCCCGCATCCGCGGCGTCGGCACCGTCGGCGACAACCCGGGTCTGGAGAGCTCGGTCGGCGTGGTCATCGACGGCGTCTATCGCTCGCGCAACTCGGTCGGCTTCGGCGACCTGGGCGAAATCTCCCGGATCGAAGTGCTGAAGGGGCCGCAGGGCACCCTGTTCGGCAAGAACACCTCGGCCGGCGTCATCAACATCATCACCGAGGCTCCGTCGTTCACGCCGGAGTTCAACGCCGAGCTCACCGCCGGCAACTACGGCGCCATGGGCGTCTCGGGCTCGGTCACCGGCCCGATCAACGACCAGCTGGCCTTCCGCCTCTACGCCGGCCGCCGTGTTCGCGACGGCTTCTATGACGTGGACACCGGCGACGGCCCGCGCACGAACACCGACGACGCCAACCAGGACTTCGGCACCGTCCGCGGCCAGCTGCTGTGGCTGCCGAACGACAACACCTCGATCCGCGTCATCGCCGACTACACCTCGCGCGACGAATACTGCTGCACCGGCGTGCAGATCCGCACCGGCCCGACCTATCCGTTCGTCGACGCTCTTTCGAACGGCGAGGGCCAGCGCCCGCCGGCCGCCGGCTTCGGCCCGCTGCCCTTCTCGCGCTTGGCCTACGCCAACCGCGACACCGGCCAGGAGATCGAGGACAAGGGCCTGTCGGTCGAGGCCAACATCGACATCCCGTCCATGAACGCCACCCTGACCTCGGTCACCTCGTGGCGTGACTGGTCCGGCGACATCGGCATGGACATCGACTACACCGGCGCGGACATCGCCTACCGTCCGCAGGATGGCGGCTACGCCTACACGGTCGAGAACCTGACCCAGGAACTCCGCCTCGCCGGCCAGAACGACCGCCTCGACTGGCTGGTCGGCCTGTTCGCCACCAAGGAAGACATCGGCCGCACCGACAGCTGGTGGTACGGCGCCGACTACACGCCGTTCCTGTCCTTCCTGCTGACGGCTCGCCTGAACGCGGCCACCGCCGGCATGCCGACGCCTCCGGGTCCGATCCCGATCAGCCCGGCCCGCATCGGCTGCTTCACCGCGCCGGGCCAGACGGCCGCCGGCCTCGGGGCCTGCCTCTACGGCCTGGCCCCGGCCACCGGCCCCGGCTTCACCGTCGGCCAGGGCTACCAGGACGTCTACGAGCAGGAGTCGACGTCGTTCGCGATCTTCACGAACAACACCTGGCACGTCACCGACCGGTTCGACCTGACCCTCGGCCTGCGTTACACGATGGACGAGAAGAGCGTCGACGGCCTGCAGCAGAACCTCAACGGCAACGGCAACACCTGCGCCGCGGCCGCGGCCAACGCGGGCGCCATCGCCGGCGCCCTCGGCGCGGCCAACGCGCCGACCATCATCGGCAACTTCTGTCTGCCGTGGGCGAACTTCGCCTACAACAACCGCACCGTCAGCGAGAGCTTCGACGACGGCGAGCTGAGCGGCACGATCAAGGCCGCCTACCGCCTGAACGACTCGGTCATGGCCTACGCCTCGTACGCCCGCGGCTACAAGAGCTTCGGCTACAACCTCGACCGCGTGCAGTCGGGCATCACCCCGACCGCCTCGCTGCTGTTCCCGTCGGAAGTCGTGGACAGCTACGAGGCCGGCGTGAAGATGACGCTGCTCGACCGCACCCTGCTGCTGAACGCCACCTACTTCGACCAGACGTTCACGGACTTCCAGCTCAACACCTTCCTCGGCACCGCCTTCGTGGTGGAGTCGATCCCCGAGCTGACGTCGCGCGGCATCGACGCCGACTTCCTGTGGTTCACCCCCATGGAGGGCCTGAGCCTGCAGGGCGGCGTGACCTGGACGGAGACCGAGTACGGCCAGTTCACCGCCGCCGACCTGTCCAACCCGGGCAACTTCCCGCAGCTGTCGCTGCTGCCGGGCTCGCGCGCCTCGTTCGCCCCGGAATGGTCGGCCACGGCCTCGATCAACTACGATCGCGACTTCGGCGACAACCTGCGCGGCGGCTTCAGCCTCGCGGCCAAGTACATGTCCGACTACAACACCGGCTCCGACCTGCTGCCCTACAAGCAGCAGGACGCGTTCACGACCCTGAACGGCCGGATCATGATCGGCTCGTCGGACGAGCGCTGGACCTTCGAATTCTGGGGCCAGAACCTGACCGACGAGGAGTACGTGCAGGTGGCCTACAACGCCCCGCTGCAGGGCTCGGCCTTCCAGACGACGGTCCAGCCGAACGGCACCTACTACAACCCGGCCCTGGATACGCAGACCTACGACGCCTACCTCGGCCAGCCGCGCACCTACGGCGCGACCCTGCGCATCCGCTACTGATCGCTCCGCCTCCGGGCGGGACGACGAACCGGCCGGGGAGCGATCCCCGGCCGGTTTTGTTTTGCGGTGGCCTTGTCGGAGGCGAGTACCGCGACGGGTGGAAAGGGGAACTTGGGCATGTTCACTAGGCGTATGACTGATTGGACCGAAATCTACAGCTCGCTGTTAGGCCAGAAGGTTGCGGGCATCGTCTGGATGCCCATCACTTTTGACACGCCGCAACTCGCTGCCGAACTACAGTTGGCGGCGTTCTCGTTCTCGGGCGCAGCGCATGTGCGCTTTGAGAGCCAAGCGTCTGTCAGGTTGTCGTGGCAGCAGAAGGGTGATCGCTTCATTCTTGCGACAGGAGACGCGGCGGCATGGGTTCCGCATGCTTTGGATCGGCTTCAGGCTCAGGGAGACCTTTGGTTTCACCTGATTGGGTCCGCCCTCACATCAGCGGAATTCTTCACCACCCCTGACGACAAGGACCAGCAGGTTGTCGGTGTGAAGCACGGGACGACAAGCGGGTCGTTCTGGATAGGCGTAGGGAGCGCGGATTTCATCGGTGACTGCGACGACCTTTGGGTTGGCGTCGATTGTGATCCGCCAAACCGCGCTGATCTTATCAGCTTGGGCGTGGTCTCCTAACTTCCCTTAGGGTCGAAAGCGGACGCCTCCGACATCCGCTCCCGGCCGCTCGCCCGCCTACTCCGCCAGCGTCGCCGGGGCCGGGCGTTGCCCCGTCTGCGCCCGGCGCGCCGCGAAACGGCCGCCCAGCCGGCGCTTCATCCAGCCGGCGATGTCGTCCACGATGGTGAAGATGGCCGGGATGTAGAGCAGCGACAGGAAGGTCGAGGAGATCAGTCCGCCCAGCACGGCGATGGCCATGGGCGCGCGGAACTCGACGTCGGCGCCCCAGCCGATGGCCACCGGCACCATGCCGGCGCCCATGGCGAAGGTGGTCATCAGGATCGGCCGGGCCCGCTTGTGGGCCGCGTCCATGATGGCCTCGTGCCGCGGCATGCCGTCCTTCTCCGCCATGATCACGTAGTCGACCAGCAGGATGGAGTTCTTCGCCGCGATGCCCATCAGCATCAGCACCCCGATCAGGGCCGACATCGAGAAGCTGGTCCCCGAGATGGCCAGGGCGATGATCGCTCCGCCCACCGCCAGCGGCAGGGCCGCCATGATGGTGATCGGATAGGCGAAGCTTTTGAACAGCAGCACCAGCACGGCGTACATCAGCAGGATGCCCGAGCCGAAGGCGATGGCGAAGCCCGAGACCATCTCGGCCAGGAATTCGGTGTCGCCCGACGGCACCTCACGCACCCCGTCCGGCAGGTTCTTGACCGGCTCCAGCGCGCGCACCCGTTCCGCCGCCTGACCGACGGTGATGCCTTCCAGTTCGGCGGTGATCGTCGCCACCCGCGAGCGGTCGCGGCGGGTGATCTCCGAGGGGCCGGCGCCGAAGCTGATGTCGGCCACCGCGCCCAGCGGCACGGCGGCGCCGCTGGCCGTCGGCACCCGCAGGTTCTCGACCACAGACAGGTCCTGTCGGGCCTCCTCGCTCAACATCAGCCGGATCGGGATCTGGCGGTCGCCGAGGTTGTATTTGGGCAGGTTCTGCTCGACGTCGCCCAGCGTCGCCACCCGCACCGTCTGCGAGATCGCGCCCGTCGACACGCCCATCAGCGCGGCCTGGTCCGCCTTGGGCGTCACCAGGATCTCCGGCCGCGCGATCGAGGCGGTATTGACCACATTGGCCAGGCCCGGCACGCCGCGCATCTCGGCCTCGACCGCCCGGGTCGCGGCCTCCAGCGCCGGGCCGTTGTCGCTGAGCAGCGACAGGCTGAATTTGGTGCCGTCGCCCGGTCCGCCGCCGCCGCCGCCGCCGGCCCCGATCCGGGCGCCGGGGATGTTGCGGAACTGGTCCACCATGGCGCGGACGAAGGCCTGCTGGCCCAGCGTCCGGTCGCCCTTGTCGACCAGATCGGCCACGACCGTCGCTTCGGCGACATTGACCGAGCCATAGACCGACTCGACCTCCGGCCGCTCGGCCAGCACTGCGGTCATCTGCGCCACGATGGCGTCGGTTTCCTGCAGGGTTGCTCCGGGCGGCAGCTCGACGCTGAACGAGGCCCGGCCCTGGTCGCCGGCGGGGAAGGGCTCGGCCGGCACCTGCATGCCGAGGAAGACCGAGCCGACGAAGATGGCGATGCCCGCCGCCAGCACCTTCCAGCGGTGCCGCAGCGACACCTTCAGCGCCCGCAGATAGGGGTTCATCCAGAACGGGTCGGCGTCGTGGTGCTTGTCCGAATGCTTCAGGAGATAGGCGCCCATCAGCGGCGTCAGCATCCGCGCCACGACCAGCGAGAAGAACACCGCCACGCACGCCGCCAGGGCGAAGGCGATGAAGAACTGGCCGATGATGCCCGGCATGAAGCCGACCGGGGCGAACACCGCGATGATGGTCGAGGTCGTGGCCACCACGGCCAGGCCGATCTCGTCGGCCGCCTCGATCGCCGCGTCATAGGGCGACTTGCCGCCCCGCATGTGTCTCACGATGTTCTCGATCTCGACGATGGCGTCGTCGACCAGGATGCCGATAGTCAGCGACAGGGCCAGCAGGGTCACCCCGTTCAGCGACTGGCCCGTGGCCGACAGCACGGCGAATGTCGGGATCAGCGACAGCGGCAGGGCCACGGCGGCGATGATCGTCGCCCGGATGTCCCTCAGGAAGAGGAACACCACCAGCACCGCCAGGGCGGCGCCGATCAGCAGGGCCTCGATCGAGGCCAGGTAGCTCTCCTCGATATATTCGACGTTGGCGGTGATCTGCTGGATATCCAGCTCCGGATGGGCCTCGTCCATCTCGGCGACCACCTCGCGCACCCGCTCGGCCACCTTGACCTCGCTGGCCTCGCGCGAGCGCAGCATGTTGAAGGTGACGACCTGCTGGCCGTTGTGGCGCGCCATGGCCCGCGGTTCGGTCCAAGCGTCCTCGACCCGGCCAAGGTCGCCCAGCCGGACGCTGCCGCCGCCGGACAGCGGGATCCGCGTCTCGCGCAGTTCTTCCAGCGAGCCGGCCGCGCCGGGGATGCGGATGGCGCGCTCGGAGCCCGCCACCGTCACCCGTCCGCCGGGCAGGTCGCTGTTGGCCGACACCAGGGCCTGGCTGACCTGCGCCGCCGTGACGCCCAGCGCCGCCAGCCGGTCGGGGTCGATCTCGACCCGGATTTCGCGGTCGACGCCGCCCTGGCGGTTGACCTCCCCGACCCCCGGGATGGCCAGCAGGGCGCGGCTGACGTCGTTGTCGACGAACCAGCTCAGCTGTTCCGGGGACATGGCCGGCGAACGCACCACATAGGTGATCAGGCTGTCGCCGGTGATGTCGATGCGCTGGACCGTCGGCTCCTGCATGTCCTGGGGCAGGTCGCCGCGCAGACCGGCCATGGCGTTGCGCACGTCGTTGGTGGCGCGCTCGACGTCGGTGCCCAGCTCGAACTCGATGATCGTCGTCGAGTAGCCGTCGCTGACCGTCGAATCCATGTGGCGCACGCCGCCCAGGCCCGCCACCGCGTCCTCGATCAGCCGCGTGACCTGGGTCTCCAGCTCGCTCGGGGCCGCGCCCGGACGGCCGGCGCCGACGTAGATCAGCGGAAACTCGACGTCCGGATTGTTGTTGATCCGCATCGAGTTGAACCCGACGATCCCCGCCACCGTCAGGACGATGAACAGCAGGATGACCGGGATCGGGTTCCGGATGGACCAGGCGGAGATGTTGTTCATGACCCGGCTCTAGCCCGCCTTGGCCGCGGACTTCGCCGCCGGGGCCGCAGCCGGGGCCGGAGCTGCCGCTGCCGGCCGCGCCGACGGCGTCGCCACCCGCACCCGGTCGCCCTCGCCGAGGAAGCCGGCGCCCTGGACGATCACCCGCGCGCCCGGTTGGACTCCGTCGACCGCGGTCCACTGCTCGGCCCGGGTCTGGATCACCACCGGCCGGAAGCGCGCCCGGCTCTGGGCGTCCAGGATGTAAACGCCCGGCTTGTTCTCACGGTACAGCACGGCCGCAGTGGGCACGGTCACCGAAGGGTTGGCCCCCGCGTCGATGCGGGCGCGGGCGAACATGCCCGGCCGGAAGCCGCCGCCGACCAGCGAGATGCGCGCCACGCCGAGACGGGTCTGCGGGTCCACCTCCGGCGTCACGATGCGGACGGTTCCGGTCGTCTCCCCGACCTGGTCGGACGAGATCACCGCGCTCTGCCCGGCGCGGACCAGGGCCAGTTCGGTCTCCGGCACCTGGGCGTCCAGCTCCAGCCGGCCGTCGCGGACGATGCGGAACAGCTCGGTTCCGGGCGAGACGATCTGGCCGCGGGTGACGTTGCGGCTGATCACCAGGCCTGAAACAGGCGCCCGGATGGTGGCCTGCGCCAGCCGCGTCTGGGTCTCCGACAGCGAAGCCCGCGCCGCCGCCAGATTGGCGTCCGACGACCGCTTGTTGGCCAGGGCCGTGTCCAGCGAGGCCTGGCTCAGGAAGCCGCGCTCCTTCAGTTCCTGCGCCCGGCCCAGCGCCGCCTGGTCGCGGTCGGCGTTGGCCTCGGCGGTCTGCACCGCCGCCTGCTGCTGTCGCAGCTGGGCCTTGAGCAGGGCGTCGTTCAGCTGCACCAGCGGGGCGCCCTGACGGACATAGCGGCCTTCGTCGACATAGACGGCGGTGGCCGTCAGGCCGCCGGTCTCGGCTCCGACCGGCACCTCTTCCCACGCCGAGATGGTGCCCGACGCCGTGATGGTGCGCGGCAGGTTGCGCAGGGCCGCCGCCTGCACCGTCACGGTCTGGCTGCTGCCAGTCGCGCCGGCCTTGGCCTCG
>JAEYTA010000181.1 GCA_023434265.1 Pseudomonadota bacterium | reverse complement strand
GAACTGGCCCTGGCCGAGGACGGCGCCGACGGCCGCGCCATCGGCCTGAGCTTCTTCGCCCGGTGGAGCGCCTGAGCATGGCCGACCGGCTGATCACCTCCCTGACCAACGACACGGTCAAGGCCGTGCGCGCCCTGCACATGCGCAAGGAGCGCGAGGCGACCGGGCGGTTCCTCGCCGAGGGGCTGAAGTTCATCGGCGAGGCGCTGGATCAGGGCCGGGCGCCGCGCCTGTTGCTGGTCGGCGACGACGCGCGGCCGCATCCCCTGCTGGAGCGGGCGAAGGTGGAGACGCGCAAGGCCGGCGGCGAGGTGGTGGTGGTCACCCACGCCATCCTCGAGAAGATAAGCCGGCGCGACAATCCGCAGACGGTGCTGGGGGTGTTCGAGCCGGTGCTGACGCCCCTGTCCGCCATCGTCCCCGAGACGGCGCCGTGCTGGGTGGCGCTGGAGCAGGTGCGGGACCCGGGCAACCTGGGGACCATCATCCGGACGGCGGACGCGGCGGGCTGCGGCGGGGTGATCCTGATCGGGGACTGCGTGGATCCCTGGTCGGTCGAGGCCGTGCGGGCGACCATGGGCTCGGTGTTCGCGGTGGCTGTCGCGCGGGCGAGCCAGGCCGAGTTCCTCGCATGGCGGCAGGGCTGGCCGGGCAGCGTCATCGGCACCCGGCTGGACGCGACGCACGGCTACCGGGACGCCGCCATCCAGCATCCGGCCCTGATCGTCATGGGCAACGAGCAGGCCGGGCTGACCGACGAGCTGGCGGCGGCCTGCGACGTCAACGTCAAGATCCCGATGCGCGGACGGGCCGACAGCCTGAACCTGGCGATCGCCACGGGGATCATGGTCTATGCGGTGACGGACGCCGCCTGAACCGCGGAGATGACGCCGGTTTCACTTGCCGCCGGGCGCGGCGGGGGCGAGCCTCGCCGGATGCGCCTTCTCCTGCCCGCCCTCGCCGCCCTCTGTCTCGTCGCCGCGCCCGCGGGGGCGCAGGAGGCCGCGGACTACCGGGCTGACGCCCTCGCCATCGAGGGGCTGGTCAACGCGCAGTACGCCTATTCCGATCGCTTGCCGGGAGGCCGTTTCCCGGAGAGCGCGGTGCTGCGGGCGGAAGCCGAGGCGGTGAGCGACCGGCGCGGCCTGCTGGCCTACGCCGAGCGGGCGGTTATGGCCCTGGCGGATCACCATGCGATCACCGGCGCCTCGTTCGCCGACAGCTGGGCGCTGGTTCCGAGCTACGCCGATCTGTGGGTGGAGGCGGACGGCGACGGCTGGCGGATCACCGCCGTGCGCGAGGGCTCGCCGGCCGAGGCCGCGGGGGTGCGAGCCGGGGACGCGCTGGTCGCGGTCGGCGGCCTGCCGACGAGCGGGGCGGTGGCCGCCTTCTGGGCCGACCTGGGGCTGGAGGTCACGCCGGAGCGGGCCGGCCATGCGGCGCGGGTGCTGGCGGCCGGGCGGCGCGACCGGGCCCGCGAGCTGACCGTGCGCGGCGCGGACGGAGCGGAGCGGCGACTGGAGCTCCCCAGCCTCTACGCCCTGCCCCGCCCCGAGCGGGCCCCGGTCGAAGCGGCGGACGAGGGCGGGTCGCGGGTGATCCGCTTCAACGACTCCCTGGGCGAGGCGGCGACCATCGCGGCCTTCGACGCGGCGATGGCGCAGGCCCGGCCGGGCCAGACCGTGGTGCTGGACCTGACGGACACCCCCTCCGGCGGCAACACGGTGGTGGCGCGGGCGGTGATGGGCTGGTTCGTGGACGCGGCGCGGCCCTATCAGATCCACCGGCTGCCGGCGGAGGAGCGTGAGACGGGCATCCCCCGCCAGTGGGTGGAACAGGTCCTGCCTCGGGACGGGAAGCGGCACACCGGGCCGGTCGTGGTCCGGGTCGGGCGCTGGACCGGCAGCATGGGCGAAGGGCTGGCGGTCGGGCTGGACGCCCTGGGGGCCCGGGTCGAGGGCGGGCCGATGGCCGGCCTGCCGGGGGCGATCTACGACCATCGGCTCCCGAACTCGGGGCTGGTGATCAAGCTGCCGACCGAGCGCCTCTACGCCGTCGACGGAACGCCGCGGGAGGACTTCCGGCCGGCGGCGACTCAGTAGCTGGCGCCGTCGACCCGCTGGGCCGTCCAGCTGAAGGGTTCGATGTCGGTCAGGGTGCGGACGTTGATCGCCACCATCTCCGAGCCGTCAGGCGCCGTGCCGCGGGCGAAGGTCTGGACCCCGCAGGCCTCGCAGAAGCGGTGGCGGATGCGGTGCTTGTTGAACAGGTATTCGGTCTGCGGCCCCTCGGCCTTGAGGCGGAAGGCGTCGGGCTGGACGAAGCCGAGCACGAAGCCCTTGCGATAGCAGTGCGAGCAGTTGCACTCGATCAGGCCGTCGAGGCTCATGTCGACCTCGAAGGCCACGGCGCCGCAATGGCAGGAGCCGGTGTGGGTCTGAACGTCGGTCATCAGGCATCCTCCAGCATGACCACCCCGGGGGCGGACTTGAGCGCGCCGCGCAGGGCGCCGTCGAGACGGTAGCGGCCCGGCAGCTTCATCTCCACCTCGCGCCGGCCGTCGAGGGCCGCGACGAGCAGGATTTCACCGCCCTTTCCATTGCTTGCGGCGGCGCGCTCCAGTCGCGCGCGAAGCGCCTGGGCGTCGGCGGCGCGGGCCGAGACGTGCACGCGCAGGGCCAACTGGGCGTCGTCGAGCACGGCGTCGAGGCGGCTGGCGTCGTCGCCGAAGAAGCGCACCTCCCCGTCGGACGATTTGGCGCGCACGCGGACCATGACGGTGGCCCCGGCCTCCAGCACCTCGCGGCATTTGCGCAGTTGTTCGGGCGGGAACAGGCATTCGAACTCGCCGGTCGGATCGGAGAAGGTGACGAAGGCGAACTTCTCGCCCGTCTTCGCGCTGGCCCGCTCCTGGCGGCGGCGGACCACGCCGGCCATCATGAAGGCCTCGTGGCCGCTCTCGGCCAGCTGGGTCGCCTCGGCGACGAAGGTGACGCGCTTGCGCTTCAGCGCCGGAGCCATGTCCTCCAGTGGGTGGCCGGACAGGTAGAAGCCGACGGCGGCCAGCTCCTGGTCCAGCTTCTCGGGGCCGATCCACGGCTCGACCGGCTTGAGGCGCGGGCGGGCGGCGGCCGCCTGGTCGCCGCCGAACAGGCTGACCTGGGCCGAGGCGCGCTCGGCGGCCACGCTCTGGCAGTAGGCCATCAGGGTGTCGGCCTGCTCGACCAGCTGGCGGCGGTTGCTGTGGAAGCTGTCGAAGGCCCCGGCGCGGGCGAGGTTCTCCAGCGCGCGCTTGTTGACGTATTTCGGGTCGACCCGTTCGAGGAAGTCGAAGATGTCGGTGAAGCGGCCGCCGGTCGCGCGCACCTCGACGAGGTGTTTCATCGCCTCCAGCCCGACGTTGCGGATGGCGCCCAGCGCATAGAGGACGCTGCCCTGCTTGGATCCGTCGGGGCCCTCCTCCCAGGCGACGTCGAAGTCGGCCGAGGAGCGGTTCACGTCGGGGGCCTTCACCGGCACCTCGAAGCGGCGACAATCCTGATAGAAAACCGCCAGCTTGTCGGTGTTGCTGAGATCGAGACTCATGGACGCGGCCATGAATTCGACGGGGTGGTTGGCCTTCAGCCAGCCGGTCTGGAAGGAGATCAGGGCATAGGCGGCGGCGTGCGACTTGTTGAAGCCGTAGCCGGCGAACTTGGCCACCAGGTCGAAGATGCCGCCCGACTGCTCCTCCGGGACCCCCTTCTCGGACGCGCCCTTGATGAAGCGGGCGCGCTGGAAGTCCATCTCCTCCT
>JAEYTA010000112.1 GCA_023434265.1 Pseudomonadota bacterium | reverse complement strand
GGTCGGCGGCCTCGCCTTCGGCCGCAGGCGGTTCGGCGCGCTCGCCGGCCAGCAGCAGGGCGTCGGCGGCGCCCGTCTCGTTGACGAGCGGCAGCATGGTCCAGCGGATGTCGCCGGCGGGCCCGGCGCGGGAGACGAAGGCCTCGGCCTCGCCGGCCGGGGCGTCGAACGCGGCGCGCAGCGCCTGCCGCCCCTCCACCCGTTCGTCCTCGGCGAGGAACAGGTCTGCGAAGTCGCCCTCGGCGACGGAACGACCCAGAACGGCCAGGGCGACGCGGTTGGCGTCGCGCACCGCGCCGTCGGTCCCGACCACCACCAGGGCGCTGGAGGCGGCGTCGAACACCCGACGGGTGACGTCGTCGGTCGCCGGCTGTGGATCGGGCAGGGGCTCCGGCGTGCGCAGGCCCTCGGTCTCCACGATCGCCGCCGTCGAGCCGGTCACCTCGCCCCACTCGTTCTCGATCGGCATGGCGGTGACCGCGACCAGCATCTTCCGACGCGTCGCCGGATTGGCCAGCAGGTGCTGGAAGCCCTTCACCGTCTGGCCGCGCAGGGCGCGGGCGCTGGGCAGCAGGTCGGGCGGGATGGGCCGGCCGTCGGGGAAGGTGATGCCCCAGGTCGCGGAATGGAAACGCAGCCCGATCAGCTCGGCGTCGCGGCGGCCCAGCAGCTGGTGCGCCGCCCGGTTGGCGAAGACGAACTTGCCCTGCCTGTCGGTCTCGACGAGCGCGACGGGGATGGCGTTCAGGGTCTCGAACAGCCGCTTCTGGGACTCCTCGGCGACCCGCTGGACCAGATCGAGCTGGCCCGAGGCGTCGACGTGTCGCGAGCGGTTGGCCCAGGCGAACCACAGGGCGACCAGTCCGACCAGCCAACCGGCCGCCGCCAGGCCGCCCAGAACCCACATCCAGTTGATCTGGCCCTCGAGAAACATACGCCCTGACTGTCCCGTTCTGGCGCCGCGCGCGCCTGTCCGGGCCACACCCTGCAAACGGCGAACCGGAATGGCCCGCTTTCGCCCCCAAGGCGACCTAGCCGGGCTTCGAGCCGGGGTCCAGTCCGCCCGCCTCGGCCTGCGGATCGCGCTCGACGGCCACCTTCCGACCCGCGCGCCGGCGCATCAGCGCCGCCGCCGCCAGTCCAAGCGGGATCAGGTTGTAGGCCGCCCCGGGCAGCCATGGCGCGGCCGGGAGCAGGGGTGTCATCGCCACCAGGCAGGATGCGGCCGCCGCGACCAGCGCCAGACCCCAGGTTCGGGTCCAGCTCACCGCCTGCGCCCGCGCCGCCGGATCGTTCGCCAGCGCCCGCGCCGCGTGGGCGAAGAGCAGCATGTGCAGGCCGGCCAGCACTCCGAAGGCGCCGCCGTAGATGACATAGGTCCAGCGCAGGTCGTCGAAGCTGGTCATCAGCCCCGCCCCCGGAAGCCGGCCGCCGGACATGAAGTGGGTGGCGGTCTCGGTCAGCAGCCGTAGCGGAAAGACGAACACCAGCACCGCGAAGACCACGGCGAGGCTGAGGAAGGTGGTCCAGCCGTCGCGGGCGTCGGACAGCCGGGACCAGGACCGGTGCGCCACCCAGAACAGGGCGATGAGGGCGAAGCCGCAGGCGAAGGCCGGTATCCGCGCCAGCGCCAGCTGCAGGTCGCCGACCGAGGTCAGCGGTTCGCCGCCGGCGATGATCAGCAGCGAGACGGCGAAGGCGAAGGCGGCGTCGACGAAGGCGTCCTGCCTCTGGGTGTCGGCCGGCGCCGATCTTGCCGTCGCGCTCATCGCTGCCTCCGTACCGGCCTCAGTGGCCCCCGCTGGGATAGGGCGCGGTGACGCCCGAACTGATCATGCCGGGGATCGCTTCCGACAGGCCGAGCAGCATGAACTGGATGGCGAGCGCGCAGAGGATCAGGCCGAGCACCCGCACCACGATGGCCATGCCCACCTCGCCCAGCACCCGGCTGATCGGCCCGGTCAGGGCGAAGCACAGGAAGGTGACGAAGGCCGCCGCCGCGATGGCGACGTAGCCGGCCACCGTACCGGCCGGGCCGATCTTCGACGCCTCGCCGGCCTGGATGATGATGGTCGAGATCGCGCCGGGCCCGATCATCAGCGGCATGGCGAAGGGCACGACAAGGCGCTGGAATCGCCGCCGGGCGTAGCCGCGCACATCGCCGGGGTCGGCGCCCACGTCGGCGTCGGCGAAGCTCTTCAGGAAGTCGTCCTGGGTCATGTGCAGGCCGAGCAGCAGCAGCAGGATGCCGCCGGCGATGCGGAAGGCGGCCAGCGAGATGCCGAAGAACTGCAGCAATCCGAGGCCGCTGAAGAAGAAGAAGGCGAGCAGGGCGGCGGCGAACAGGCAGATCCACGCCGCCAGCGAGGCGCGCTGGCGCAGGGTCGCGCCCGCCGTCGCCGCCGCGAAGATCGGGATGTTGCCGATCGGATCGACCAGGGCGAACAGGGCCACGAACAGGTTGACCCCCAGATCGACCGCGTTCATGTCCTGACCTCGCCCCCAATTCAGCTGCGCCCATAAGGGCCGAGGCGCGCCCGCGCGTCCACCCCCCAGGGCCAACGGAGACCGCCGATGACGCCCGTGCTCACCGACCCGCGCCTGATCGTCGGTCTCGACCTCCCCTCCATCGACTCCGCCCGCGAGATGGTCGACCGCATCGACGGCACCGTCACCGCCTACAAGATCGGCCTGACCCTGCTGGCCCGCCCCGGCGGCGTGGCTTTCGCCCACGAGCTGCGACGGCGCGGCCGCACCGTCTTCCAGGACTGGAAGCTGCACGACATCGGCGCCCAGGTGGAGGGCGCGGCGAGGGCGGTGGCGGAAGGCGGCTGCGACCTGCTGACCGTACATGCCGAGCCCCAGGTGATGCGCGGCGCGGTGAAGGGCCGCGACGCCGCCGGGTCGGACACGAAGCTGCTTGCGGTGACGGTGCTGACCAGCCTGTCGGACGCGGACCTGACCGAGCTCGGCTATGGCGCGGGCGCGGCCGAGCTCGTCGAGCGCCGGGTGCGTCAGGCCCTGGACTGCGGCGTGGACGGCGTGGTCTCCAGCCCGCTCGAGGCGGCGAGGGTGCGCGCCATCGCCGAGGCCGCGGGTCGGCCGGACTTCCTCGTGGTCACCCCGGGCGTGCGCCCCGCCGGCGCCGATCTGGGCGACCAGCAGCGGGTGGCGACGCCGGTCGACGCCCTGCGCGCCGGGGCCAGCCACCTCGTGGTGGCCCGGCCGGTCATCGCGGCGGAGAATCCGCTGCGCGCCGCCTCCGCCATCGTCGCCGCCATCGACGGCGTCGCACGCTAGCGGTCAGCCGCGCTCGCCGGGCTCCTGGCGATATTCCTGCCGCGGCGGAGGACTGCGGCGCGGCCGCTCCGGACGGTGGCTCCGCGGCCGCTCGGGACGGGGCGGCTCGTAGCGGGGCGGCTCCGGCAGATAGGGCGGCGGATAGGGCGCGGGCGGCCGGTCGCCATGACAGTCGCAGTCGCGCCGCCGGTCGCGGTCCTCGGCGACGTAGCCGTCCTCCCACGCGCCGTATTCCTCGTAGGATTCATAGGCCTCGTAGGATTCGTAGACCGTCGACTCGTGGCGCTCGCTGTAGCCGTAGCGGCCGCCCCGGTCGTGTTCCTCGTAGCGGTAGCCGCACCGCGAGGGGCGGAAGTCGTCGCGGCCGAAGCCGGTGACGATGTAGCCGAACGGGGCCGACGGACAGGCCGGACCGAGGGTCTCGAGCCGTCCGTAATGGACAGGGCCGCCGTAGCCGCCGAAGTCGCCGCCGTAGCCGCCGCCGACGTAGACGGTCCCGCCGCCCGCATGGCCGCGACGCATGCCGCCGACGTCGAAGGTCCGGGCGTTGATGAAGGCGCCGGCCGAAGCGGCCGCCGACGCCCGGGCGCTGGCGTTGACGTTCACATTGATGTTCGTGTTTCCGCCATGGCAGCAGGCGGGCGGTCGCGGCGGCGGCGGCCGATGTCCGCAACCGCCGCCGCAGCCATGGCCGCCGCCGCGCGGATCTCCGGCCAGGGCCGGTCCGGCGATCAGGACGAGGAAGGCGGCGCCGGCCGCGGCTGTGAGCATGCGCATGTCACGGACTCCGTTTCAGGAGCCGTTATCCGCCTCTCGCGCCAGAACGCCCGGCCTTGCACCGCAGGCGGGAGCCGCGCCGCCCGGGTTCGCCCGGCAGGGACGATTTTAACCCTGTCGGGCCTCAGCGGTCGTAGAGGTAGACGTCGCCGCAGCCGCAGTCGTACCGGTCGCGGCCCTCGCGCCAGCCGCGGCGGGCGGAGGGATGCCGGTCGTCCTGGTAGCCCCACTCGTCGCGATATCCCTGCCAGGCGCGGCCCTCGCGATAGCCGTATCCGCGCGTCCGGTGGGAGCGGTAGCCGTCATGGCGGTATCGCCCGTGACCATGGCCATAGCCGTAGTGCGGGGCGGCGGCGGGCACGTACACCCTCGGCCGGTCATGATAGCCGTCGGCCCAGCGGCCGGTCTCGACATAGGCGCGGGGTTCGACCTCTGACAGCGGCGTGCCGCCGACGGGCCGGCCCCAGGCGTCGAGATAGACGGGCTGGCCCCAGGAAGGGGCGAAGTTCTGGGCCTGCGCGGCGCCGCTCAGGGCGAGGGCGGCGACACCGGCGGCGACGGCGAACGGACGGATCATCGGGCGGAACTCCTGAGGGACAGGGTTAACGCCGTTCGTCCGCCTTCGTTCGCTCAGAAGTCGACGGCGAGTCCCTTCTTCTCCCAGTCGCCGTAGCGGGTCGGTTCCGGGCCGCGCGGGCCGCCATGCTCGACCGCCAGGGGCGTCGCCGCCGCGAGCGCCCGCCGCTCGGCCGCCTCCAGCAGGGCGCGGCGCGCGACGTCCGTCAGCGGTCGCTCCGGGGTCGCGTGCGGCACGTCGGCGTTGAAGGCTGGAGCGGGGGCGTCGGCCGGGGTGGGATGATCGGTCACAGAGTCCTCGCCTTGAGCGACGGCGTTGTGAGCCACAAATTGGGCTTTCGCCAGCCCGGCGCCAGTTCCCGAACCCGAGCGACGATGAATCATCTCAAGACCTTCGCCCTTCTCGCCGTCCTGACCGCCCTGTTCATGGGCATCGGCTACATGATCGGCGGCACAGGCGGCATGCTGATCGCCCTGCTGGTCGCGGGCGGCATGAACCTGTTCAGCTACTGGAACGCCGACAAGATCGTGCTGCGCATGTATCGCGCCCAGCCCGTCGACGAGAACCACCCCAACGCGGTGGTGCGCACCTATGTCGCGGACGTGTTGCAGATGGCCCGCGACGCCGGCCTGCCGCGGCCGAAGATCGCCATCATCCCCAACGACCAGCCCAACGCCTTCGCCACCGGCCGCAATCCGCAGAACGCCGCCGTCTGCGCCACCACCGGCCTGCTCGACATGCTGACCCGCGAGGAAATCCGCGGCGTGATGGCGCACGAACTGGCTCACGTGAAGAACCGCGACACCCTGACCATGACCGTCACCGCCACCGTCGCCGGCGCCATCGCCGCCCTCGCCAACTTCGCCCTGTTCTTCGGCGGCGGCGACGACCGCGAGCGGCCCGGCGGCATCATCGGGACCCTGGCGCTGATGATCCTCGCCCCCATGGCCGCCGGCCTGGTGCAGATGGCCATCAGCCGGGCGCGCGAGTACGAGGCGGACCGCGTCGGGGCCGAGATCGCCCGCGATCCCCATGCGCTCGCCTCGGCCCTGCAGAAGATCGAGGCCTATGCGAAGCGGATTCACAATCCGACCGCCGAGCGCAATCCGGCCTCGGGCCAGCTGTTCATCATCAATCCGCTGGCGGGTCGCGGCGCCGACAACCTGTTCTCGACCCACCCCAACACCGGCAACCGGGTGCGCGCCCTGACCGAACTGGCCCTGAAAATGGGGCGCCCCGCCCCGCGCGCGTCCCCCACCTCCCCGGCGCCAGTCACCACCTCGGTCCCCGCTTCCGGCCATCGACGCGGGCCCTGGGGCTAGGCGACGCCCGCCAGCGCCGCCAGCACGGCCTTGCCGTACCGATCCAGCTTGGTCTGGCCCACGCCGGGGATGTGGCCGAGGCTGTCCAGAGCGCCCGGCTCCGCCATGGCGATCTCAAGCAGCGTCCGGTCCTGGAAGATGACGTAGGGCGGCACCCGCTGCTCGGCGGCCCGCTCGCGCCGCCACGCCCGCAGCGCCTCGAAGCGCACGCGCACGTCGGCGTCCAGCGTCTCCAGCGCGGCGTTGCGCCCGGTGCGCGTGCGCGGCGCCGAGACGCGGGCGGGCGTCAGCCGCACCTCGATCGCCCGTTCGCCGCGATAGACGGCGCGCACGGCCGCCGGGTCGCCCAGCATGACCAGCGGCTTGCCGTCGTTCGGATGCTCGACCAGCAGTCCCTCGAACATCAGGTGATCCAGCACATCGCGCCAGGTGTGCAGCGGCGTGTCGGCGCCGATGGCCCAGGTCGACAGGGCCGTCTCCCACGGCTGCACCTCCTTCGTCTTGCCCAGCAGGTGGTCGATCACCCGACCGCGCCCGAAGCGTTCGCCCAGCCGCTGCACCGCCGCCAGCGCCTTCTGGGCGGGGACCGTGGCGTCGAACATGGCCGGCGGGTCCTGGCAGATGTCGCAGACGCCGCAGGGCTGCGCCTCCGCCTCGCCGAAATAGCGGCGCACCGCCTGCGGCCGGCACACCGCCCCGTCCAGCATGGCGAACAGCTGCCGCACCTTGCGCACCTGCGCCGCCTTGACCTCCTCGGCCATCGGGCGGCCCTCGAGCCGGCGCAGGCTCCAGGCGATGTCGGAGGGTCCGTACAGGGTGATGCCCTCGGCCGGCTCGCCGTCACGCCCGGCGCGACCGATCTCCTGCCAGTAGGCCTCCAGCGAGCCGGGCGGATCGGCGTGGATGACGAAGCGGACGTCGGCCTTGTCCACCCCCATGCCGAAGGCGATGGTGGCCACCATCACCGCCCCGTCCTCGGCGAGGAAGCGCTCCAGCCGCCGGTCCCGCTCGCGCGCGTCCATGCCGGCGTGGTAGGCGATGGCGTTGGTCCCGGCCTCCTGCAGCGCCTGGGCTACGCGCTCGCAGCCGTCGCGGCTGCCGCAATAGACGACGCCCGACTTGCCGCGCCGTTCCCGCACGAGCGCGATCACCGCCGCATCCGTCTTCGCGCGCGAGCCGCTCTCCTTGCGCACCGCCGAGAGCTGCAGGTTCGGCCGGGCGAAGCTGTCGACCAGCACCTTCGCGCCCTCGAGACGCAGCGAGCGGACGATGTCCTCCCGCGTGCGCGCGTCGGCGGTGGCGGTGACGGCGATGCGCGGCGTGCCGGGGAAGATCTCGGCGAGACGACCCAGCGTGCGATAATCCGGCCGGAAGTCGTGGCCCCACTGGCTGACGCAGTGGGCCTCGTCGATGGCGATGAGGGCGAGCGGCAGCTCGGCCAGCCGGTCCAGCATGGCCCCGCTGGCGAGGCCTTCGGGCGAGACGTAGAGCAGGTCCAGGTCGCCGGCTCGCGCCGCTCGCCAGATGGCCGAGCGGTCGTCCAGCGAGACGCCGGAATCCAGCCGCGCCGCGCGCACGCCCTGTTGCTTCAGGGCCTCGACCTGATCGGTCATCAGGGCGATCAGGGGCGAGATGACCAGGCCGAGGCCGGGCCTGAGGATGGCGGGGACCTGGTAGCAGACCGACTTGCCGCCGCCGGTCGGCAGCACCGCCAGCACGTCGCGCCCGGCCAGCACCTCGGCGACGACCTCGGCCTGCAGTCCCCGGAAGTCCGGATGGCCCCACACCCGCTCCAGCGTCGCGCGGGCCTCGGTCAGGGAGGGCGCGGGCATGGCGAGGGTCGAGTCGGCGAGCATCGACGCCTTGTGCCTCATTTGTTCACGGGTGTCAGCGGCTGGCGGGCGTCAGCGGTTGTCCCGCTCTTCGGCGGGCACTAGGAACGGGGCGAACTCCGGATACCCCCATGCCCGACATCACCGACAAGCAGACCTTCTCCGACCAGGACGCGCGCGACTTCCACCGCGTCCCGACACCCGGGAAGATCTCCATGGCCCCGACCAAGCCCATGGCGACCCAGCGCGACCTCTCGCTGGCCTATTCGCCCGGCGTGGCCGTTCCGGTCCTCGATATCGCGGCCGACCCCGACAAGGCCTACGACTACACGTCCAAGGGCAACATGGTCGCCGTCATCTCCAACGGCACCGCCATCCTCGGCCTGGGCAACCTCGGCCACATGGCCTCCAAGCCGGTGATGGAGGGCAAGTCGGTGCTGTTCAAGCGCTTCGCCGACGTCGACAGCTTCGACGTCGAGGTGAAGACCACCGACCCGGACGAGTTCGTCACCGTGGTCAAGAACATCGGCGACACCTGGGGCGGCATCAATCTGGAGGACATCAAGTCCCCCGAGTGCTTTGAGATCGAGAGCCAGCTTCAGGACCTGCTCGACATCCCCGTCTTTCACGACGACCAGCACGGCACCGCCATCATCTCGACCGCCGGCCTCATCAACGCCTGCCACATCGCGGGCAAGAAGCTGGAGGACATCAAGGTGGTGCTCAGCGGCGCCGGCGCCGCCGGCCTGTCGTCCATCGGCCTGATGAAGGCCGCCGGGGTGCGGCACGAGAACACCGTCATCGTCGACCGGGAGGGCGTGGTCTACCGGGGCCGCGCCGGCGTCGACCAGTGGAAGGCCGCCCACGCCACCGACACGCCCCACCGCACCCTCGCCGAGGCCATGGTCGGGGCCGACGTGGTCATCGGCCTGTCCGCCAAGGGCGCGATCACCCGCGAGATGGTCGCCTCCATGGCGCCCAACCCGATCATCTTCGCCATGGCCAACCCGGACCCGGAGATCACGCCCGAGGACGTGCTGTCGGTGCGCTCCGACGCCATCATCGCCACCGGCCGGTCGGACTATCCGAACCAGGTCAACAACGTGCTGGCCTTCCCCTACCTGTTCCGCGGCGCCCTCGACGTGCGCGCCCGGCAGATCAACCACGAGATGAAGGTCGCCTGCGCCAAGGCCCTGGCCGCCCTCGCCCGCGAGGACGTGCCCGACGAGGTCGCCGCCGCCTACCGCGGACGCAAGCTGAAGTTCGGTCCCGACTACATCATCCCGACGCCGTTCGACCCGCGTCTGATCTGGTACATCCCGCCCTTCGTGGCCAAGGCCGCGGTGGAGACCGGCGTCGCCCGCAAGCCCATCGAGGACATGGACGCCTACCGCGCCTCGCTGCGCCGTCGCCTCGATCCGTCCGCCGCCCTGATGCAGAACATCTCGGCCGCCGTGCGCGCCGCGCCCAACAAGCGGGTGGTCTTCGCCGAGGGCGAGGAGACGGCGGTGATCCGCGCCGCCTGGGCCTTCAAGCAGGCGGAATTGGGCACGCCGATCCTGATCGGCCGCGAGGAGCTGATCCGCCAGAACGCCGCCGAAGCCGGGCTGAATTTCGACGACCTCGGCATGGAGATCGTCAACGCCCGGATTTCCGAGCGAAACGCCGAATACGTCGACTGGCTGTACGGCCGGCTGCAGCGCCGCGGCTACCTGAAGCGCGACGTGCAGCGGATGATCAACCAGGACCGCAACTATTTCGCCGCCACCCTGTGCGCGCGCGGCGAGGCCGACTGCATGGTCACTGGCGTCACCCGCAACTTCAACATGGCCCTGCGCGAGGTCCGCCGCGTGCTGGACGTCAAGGAGCGGATGATCGGCCTGTCGATCCTGCTCGCCCGCGGCCGCACCCTGTTCGTCGCCGACACCTCGATCCACGAGCTGCCCAACGCCGCCGAACTGGCCGAGATCGCGGTGCAGGCGGCCGAGACGGTGCGCAAGCTGGGCAAGACCCCGCGCGTCGCCTTCCTCAGCTACTCCACCTTCGGCAACCCGCCGGGCGACCGCGGCGAGAAGGTGCGCGAGGCCATCCGCATCCTCGACCAGCGCGGCGTCGATTTCGAATACGAGGGCGAGATGCCGCCCGAACTGGCGCTCGATCCCGAGGCCCGCGCCGCCTATCCTTTCATGCGCCTGACGGGCCACGCCAATGTGCTGGTCATGCCGGCCATCCATTCGGCCGCCATCTCGACCCGCCTGGTCCAGTCGCTGGGCGGCGCCACGGTGATCGGCCCGCTGCTGGTCGGGCTGGAGAAGTCGGTGCAGATCGTCTCGCTCGGCGCCTCGGTCAGCGAGATCATCACCGCCGCCACCTTCGCCGCCTACGAGGAAGGCGCGGCGGGGGAGGAGTGAGGCGAATCAGGAGGGCTGAGCCTCCGTCGCCTCGGCGGCCAGTTCCGCCTTTCTGGTTTCGGCGCGCGCGTCGATCTCGGGTTGCTTGCGGGCGATCATGAAGGCCAGCACAACGGCGATCGCGCCGATGATCACCGAGTAGGTGAAGAAGGTCGCGTAGCCGGCGCCCAGCGAAGTGGGGGTCACGCCGGCGATCTCGGCCCCCTTGGCGAGCGCGCCCTCAGGAAGGCCCGCGAACATCGGCCGGAACATGGCGGTGAAGCCGCCGGCTTCGGCAAGCCGCGCCGAGCCGTCGACGATGCGGCCGCTCTGCGAGGCGATGATCTTGCCGAAGATGGCGTAGAGCGAGCTGAACAGGGCGTACTGGGTGGCGGTGAAACCCGCCGCCGTCAGGCTGGACATGTAGACGATCAGCGCCGTGCCGGCGAAGCCGGTGGCGAAGTTGTCGACCGTAATCGCCCCGTAGAGAGCCGGCATGCTGGCGCCTTGGGTGGCCAGCCAGATGAAGATCAGGTTCGACACCGGACTGGCGAATACCCCGATGACCATGGTGCGCAGGATGCCGAGCCGGCTCACCGCCCAGGCCCCGGCGGAGATCCCCGCCAGCGAGGCGACCACGCCATAGACTTTCCGCACCTCTGCGATCTCGGTCAGTGAGAAGCCGAGGTCGATGTAGAACGGGTTCATCAGGTTCAGGACGAAGTCCGACAGCCGGTACATGCAGATCAGCGCGAGGATCAGCAGGCCGAACTTCGTGCCGAAGCGCCCGAAGAATTCGCGCAGGGGATCGCCGTAGGCGCGATTCAGGTAGACGCCCGGACGCGTCGGCGTGCCGGGAATGGGCACGCAGGCCAGGGCGATCAGCCCGAGGCCGACGGCGACCGCGGGGAACTGGATGAAGATGCCTGTCTCCCGCGCCTCCCATGTCGCCTTGAAGGCTTCGGCGGCTTCCGCCGACTGGCCGAACCAGCCCATGACGGCGTTCAGGAAGGTGGCGTTGGCGGCCAAGCCCGACCCCGCCAGCAGGGCCCCCAGCAGGATCAGCAGAAGCCGGCCGGTCCACTCGACCACCTCCGCCAACGGCCTGGGCGCCATGTCCTCGGTATAGCGCAGCGGCGGGCGGTTCGCCTTCTCGCGCGGCGCTAGCAGCGTGGCCCCGACCGCGACGATCATGCACCCGGCCATGATCGCGTAGGAGAAGTTCCAGCCGTAGTGATCGGCCAGCACCAGCGGCAGGGCGCCGGAGGTGATCATGGCGATGCGGTAGCCCCACTGATAGGCGGCCGCCATGGTGCCGTAGAAGGTCTCGTCGACGACCTCGATCCGCCAGGCGTCGATGGCCACGTCCTGGGTGGCGCCGAAGAAGCCGACCATCACCGCCAGCAGGGCGACCTGGCCGAGGTTCAGGGCCGGATCGGACCCGGCGATGAGCCAGAGCCCCAGCACGATCAGCACCTGCATCAGCGCCATCCACGACCGGCGCTGGCCGAGAAGGGGCTCGAGGATCGGGATCTTCACGCGATCGACGACGGGCGCCCAGACGAATTTCAGCGCGTAGGCCAGCGTCGCCAGGGCGAAGACGCCGATGGTCTGGAGGGACAGTTCGGCCTGTCGGAGCCACGCCGACAGGGTGTCGAAGATCAGGAAGAACGGGAGCCCGGCCGCCGCCCCGAGGAACAGCATCACCAACACCCGGCGGTCGCGCAGGGACTTGATGAACTCCCAGGTGGTCAGCTTCTTGGCGGCTTCGGCCATGGGTGCGTCCCTCGGCGGCGACGCCCCCTGCGCCCCGCTATCCGGCGGCGACCTTGGCGCGGACTTCGCGGTTCGTCCAGCGGGTCAGGGCGGCGCGCAGGGCGGCGAGCTCCAGCGGCTTGACCAGGTGGTCGTCCATGCCGGCCTCGAGACAGGCCTTACGGTCCTCCGCGAAGGCGTTGGCGGTCAGGGCCACGATCGGCGTGGCGTCGCCGCGGGCGCGCAACTGGCGGGCCGCCGTGGGGCCGTCCATGCCCGGCATCCGCATGTCCATGAACACCAGGTCGTAGCGGGCGCGCTTCATCGCATCCAGCGCCTCGTGGCCGCTGGCGGCGGTCTCCACCGCGCAGCCCTCGCGCCTGAGCAGGGTCGAGGCGAGCAGGGCGCCGACCGGGTTGTCCTCGACCAGCAGCACC
>JAEYTA010000070.1 GCA_023434265.1 Pseudomonadota bacterium | reverse complement strand
CCGCCGCCCTGGGCGACGCCGGTGAAGCCGGCGAGGCCGGGCCCGGAGCCGTGGCCGGCCTCGTCCGCCTGCGCACGCCGCTCCTCACCGTGGTGGCCGACACCGCCCCGCCGGCGCGCGGGGCGTGGTCGGTCGCCGCCTGCGCCCAGCCGCTGGCGCTGGAGATCCTGTGCGGTCGCGACCGGCTGATCACCGGCTGCGGCTGGAGCCCGCGCGCCGCCGACCGGCAGGGTCTGCGCCTGCCGCCGGGCCATTCGACCCTGACGCTGGGCGAAACTTCCACCGGCGAGCCGCTGACCGGCTGGAAGGGCGACCTGCTCGGGCCGCGCCTGATCGGCCGGCCGACCCACGTCGAGGTCCAGCAGCGGGGCGGCGAAGGCGCCGTCTGGCTGGAGATCGAGCACGACGGCTGGGTGCAGGCCTTCGGCCTGCTGCACCAGCGCCGGCTCTACCTCGACCAGCGGCTGGACGAACTTCGGGCCGAGGAGCGGCTGCATCCCGCGCCGGGGCAGAAGGACGTGGTCCGCGCCATCGCCGCCCCCTACGCCGTGCGCTTCCAGCTGGAGCCGGGCGTGCAGGCCTCGCTGGCCCGCGACCGCCGGTCCATCCTGCTGCGCGGCCATTCCGGACGCGGCTGGTGGTTCCGCACCGACGGGCCGGATGTGGCCATCGAGCCCTCTGTGCACATCGACGACGGCCTGACCCGCCGCTCGCTGCAGATCGTGGTGCGCGGCTCGGCCCGCACGGACTCGGAGACCCGCATCCGCTGGAAGCTGAGCCCGGCCGGGGCCGGCGGCGACCCCACCTGACCTTGAGCCCGCGCGTCGGGGGGACCATCTGAGCCGCTTCCGCGTTACGACTGATCCGAAGCAAGGACCGCCATGACCCTCGCCGACCCGACCGCCCTGCCGGACGACCTGATCAAGGAAGGCTCCGACGCCGGCTTCATGGCCGACGTCGTCGAGGCGTCGAAGACCCAGCCCGTGCTCGTCGACTTCTGGGCCACCTGGTGCGGCCCGTGCCGGCAGCTGACCCCGGCGCTGGAAAAGGCCGTGCGCGCCGCCAAGGGGGCGGTGAAGCTGGTCAAGATCGATGTCGACAGGAACCCCGCCTACGCCGGCCAGCTGCGCGTGCAGTCGATCCCGACGGTCTACGCCTTTGTCGACGGCCAGCCGGTGGACGGCTTCCAGGGCGCGGTGCCGGAAAGCCAGCTGAAGGCCTTCATCGACAAGCTCACCGGGGGCGCCTCGGGCAATTCGGACGTGGAGCAGCTGCTGTCGCTGGGCGAGGAGTCGCTGTCGCTGAACGACCTCGGCGGCGCGGCCCAGGCCTTCGCCCAGGTGCTGACCCTCGAGCCCGACAACCAGAAGGCCATCGCCGGCATGGCGCGGGTCTATCTGGCCGATGGCGACGCCGATCAGGCGCGGCAGACCATCGCCATGGCCCCGGCCGACTCGAAGGAGCCGCAGGTGCAGTCGGTGCGCGCGCAGCTGGCGCTGGCCTCGGGCGCCCCGGCCGGGGCGGATGCCGAACTGGAGGCCCGGCTGGCCGCCGACGCCGACGACCATCAGGCCCGCTTCGACCTCGCCCAGGCGCGCGCCGCCCGCGGCGACCTGGCCGGGGCCGTCGACCACCTGCTGAAGATCGTCGCCGCCGACCGCGAGTGGAACGACCAGGCCGCGCGCAAGCAGCTGCTGACCATCTTCGAGGCGGCCGGCCCGGCCTCCGAGATCGCCCGCGACGGCCGCCGCCGTCTGTCCTCGCTGCTGTTCGCCTGAGGAGGACGCGGTGGCTCAGGGATATGTCAGGGCCGCCGATCTGCCGCAGGTCATTCCGGTGTTTCCGCTCGACGGCGTTCTGCTGCTGCCGCGCGGCCAGCTGCCGCTGAACATCTTCGAGCCGCGCTACCTGAACATGGTCGACGACGCCATGGCCGGGGACCGGATCATCGGCATGATCCAGCCCGCAGGCGGGCCACGCCGCCTGCCCAGCCTGTCGCCGGTGGGCTGCGCCGGACGGATCACCAGCTTCGCCGAGACCTCGGACGGCCGCTACCTGATCACCCTGACCGGTTGCTCGCGCTTCCGGGTGCAGGGCGAGCTGCCGGTGCAGACGCCCTACCGCCAGGTGCGGGCCCAGTTCGCGCCGTTCGAATCCGATCTGACCGCGCCGCCGGCGGGCGAAGGCGGGCTCGACCGCGAGAACCTGCTGGAGGCGCTCAAGGCCTATCTGGAGACACGCGGCCTCGACATCGATTGGGAGACGGCCGAGACCGCGCCGCCGGAGGCGCTGGTCAACAGCCTGGCCATGGCCCTGCCCTTCGAGCCGCCCGAGAAGCAGGCTCTGCTCGAGGCCCCCGACCTCGACGACCGCGCCACGGTCCTCACCGCCCTGATGCGCATCGGCGCCGCCGGGGACAGCGAGGGCGAAGCGGGATCGATGCAGTAGGAGGTTTTAGGGGCCAGGGATTAGGGGCTAGGGTGGTTCCGCTCCTGATCCTGTTCCCTAGTCCCTTGCCCCTAGCCCCTAGCCCCTAGCCCCTGGAACCTCGAACCTTCCATGTCCGACGCCTTCCACACCCCCGCCGCCGTCGATCCGCGCCTGCTCGAGGTGCTGGTCTGCCCGGTCACGCGCGGCCGGCTGAGCTACGACCGCGAGCGGCAGGAGCTGTTCTCGAAGGGGGCCCGGCTGGCCTATCCGATCCGCGACGGCGTGCCGATCATGCTGCCGGAAGAGGCGCGCAAGCTGGACTGAGTCGACGTGGCCCGTGGCTCGTGGCCAGTGCCGTGCTGGACGCGTCGATGACCTCCACTGGCCACCGGCCACGGGTCACTCAGAGCGCCTCGCCCCGCAACAGCCGGGGCAGGTCGCCGGTGGCGCCGCCGGCCTCGTGCATGAAGGCGCGGCGCAGGGGGGCGATGCGGTTGACCACCGCGATGCCGAGGTCGCGCGCCAGCCGCACCGGCGCCAGGTCGTTGGAGAACAGCCGCACGAAGCCGTCGAAGCCGGCGGCCAGCGCCGCGTTGTCGAAGCGGCGCCAGCGGGCGTAGCGCTCGAGCACCGTCTCCGCGCCGATGTCCTCGCCCAGGCGAACCGCTTCGGTCAGCACCTCGGCGAGGGCGGCGACGTCCTTCAGCCCCATGTTCAGGCCCTGCCCGGCGACCGGATGCACGCCGTGGGCGGCGTCGCCGACGAGGGCGAGACGCGGCGCCGTCAGCGCCTCGGCCAGCTGCAGCGACAGCGGGTAGACGAAGCGCGGCCCCACCACCGTGACATCCTCGAGGAAGTCGCCGAAGCGGCGCATCAGATGGGCGTGGAAGGCGGCGTCCGAAGCCGTCTTCAGGGCCTCCGCCCGGCGGGTGCTCACGGTCCACACCAGGCTGGCCCGGCGTTCGGACAGCGGCAGGATGGCGAAGGGGCCGTCGGGCAGGAAGTATTCGTGGGCGACGTTGCCATGGTCCCGGCCGAGGGATACGGTGGCCACCACCCCGCTCTGGCCGTAGCCCCAGCCGAGGGTGTCGATCTTCGCGGCCCGGCGCACCAGCGAGCCGCGGCCCTCGGCCCCGACCGCCAGCGGCGCCTGCAGGGTGGCGCCGTCCGACAGCGTCACCGTCGCGAGCCCCGGCCCCACCTCCACGGTCGCCACCGAGACCGGCGCGCGCACCTCGATTCCGGCGACGGCGACCGCCTCGGCCAGGGCCGCGCGAATGCGCCGGTTCTCGACCATGTAGCCCAGCGGCTCGCCGCCGGTGCGGTCGCCGATCTCGTCGGCGTCGAAGCGCAGGAAGGCGGACGAGGCGGGACGCGAGGCCGCCCCGGGCCGCCGGCCGTCGGTGACGAGGATGCGGTCCATGCGGCAGGCGTGCGGTCGCAGCGCCGCCCCGACGCCGAGCGCGTCGAACATGCGGAAGGTCGAGAAGGCGATCGCCGTCGAGCGGCCGTCGAAGGTCGGCGCCAGCTGGGCGTCGAACGGCTGCGGATCGACCATGACCACCTTCAGTCCGCCCTGCGCCGCCGCCAGGGCGAAAGTCGCCCCGACCATGCCGGCCCCGGCGATGATGACGTCGTACGGT
Organism: Pseudomonadota bacterium; assembly: GCA_023434265.1. Lineage (GTDB taxonomy): Bacteria > Pseudomonadota > Alphaproteobacteria > Caulobacterales > Caulobacteraceae > Brevundimonas. The sequence continues at coordinate 818 of JAEYTA010000070.1, read as the reverse complement.
TCGCTGCTCATGGCCGGGTTGTCGCGCCGGGAGACGACGGCGTCCAGTGCGGCATGGGGTCGAGGGTAAATGCCCCCTTAACCCTGCCCGGGCGACAACGGCGGCAGAGTCCCGACCGTCCGGAGTTCCGTCCCGCATGTCCGCCGCCCTCGTCCTCGGCCAGCGCGCCTGGATCGGCGCCCGCATCCTGTGGGGCGCGCCCTTCGTGGTGCGCTTCCGCGGCGTGCTGCAGGCGCTGCTGGCGGCCCTGTTGCTGGTCGCCCTGCTGTCGTGGAACCCGGCCGATCCCAGCCTCAACGCCGCCTCGACGGCCGCGCCGACCAATTGGCTCGGCGCGAACGGGGCCCTGTTCGCCGACCTGTTCATGCAGTCGCTCGGCCTCGCCGCCTGGCCCGCCGTGCTGTTGGTCGCCGCCTTCGGCCTGGCCACGGCGATCGGGGACGCCATCCAGCAGCGGCTCAAGCCGACGCCGTTGAAGGCCCTGTCCGCCACCGCGGGCGTGCTCGCCCTGTCGGCGGCCCTGTCGGCCCTGGCCCCGCCCGCCGCCTGGCCGCTGGCCACAGGGTTGGGCGGACTGTGGGGCGACGCCCTCGTCGGCCTCGTGCGCATGGCCTGCGAGGCGCTGCGCTTCGGCGGCGCGGCGATCATCGCCGGCGTCCTGTTCCTGCCGCTGGCCCTGTGGGGGATCGGCTACGCCATCGGCCTGCGCCTGTCCGACGTGACCGACGCCCTGGCCTGGGGCGGACGGCGCCGCGCTGCGCCGCGCGCCGTCGCCGAACCGGCGACCGCTCCCCGCCCGCGGCGGCCCCGTCCGGCGC
>JAEYTA010000127.1 GCA_023434265.1 Pseudomonadota bacterium | reverse complement strand
ACCCTGCCCGATGGCGCCACCGTCTCTGGAGACGGCGCGCCGGTCACTGCACCGCGCGTCGCCGCCCAGCCGCTGCCTGTGGCGCCGCTCGCCGGCCTGCACCAGCCCGGCCCGGACGGCCCGCTGCCGCGCATCGCCCCCGACGGCCGCGTGCCGGCCCAGGCCTACGCCCGCCCGTTCCATTCCAACGGCAAGCCGCGCGTCGCCCTGATCGTCGGCGGGCTCGGCCTCAACGCCACGACGACCCGCGCCGCCATCGAGCGGCTCCCGGCCGAGGTGACGCTCAGCTTCGTCCCCTACGCCGAGGGCCTGCAGGGCTGGATCGATCTGGCCCGCGCCCAGGGCCACGAGGTGATGATTGAGATCCCGATGGAGCCGACCGGTTATCCGGCCAACGACCCCGGCCCCTACACCCTGCTGGCCTCCGCCGAGCCGGCCGAGGTCGAGGCGAAGATGAACTGGCTGCTCAGCCGCGCCACCGGCTACTTCGGCGTCACCAACTATCTCGGCGACCGCTTCCTGACCTCCGAGGCCGGCATGACCGCCTTCACGGGCGTGCTGCGCCAGCGCGGCGTCGCCTTCCTCGACGACGGCTCGATGAGCCGCAGCCGCGGCGCCTGGGCCCGGGCCAGCGCCAACCGCATCATCGACGAGCAGCAGTCCCCCGCCGCCATCGTCGGCCAGCTGAACGCCCTGGAGGCGCTGGCCAAGGCGCGCGGCCAGGCCCTTGGCTCGGGCTTCAGCTATCCGGTCACGGTGGAGGCCGTCGCCCGCTGGACCGCCGGCCTCGAGGCGCGGGGCCTGCAGCTGGCGCCGGCCTCGGCCATGGCGAACCGGCCGGGCAGGTAGGGTCCAGGTTCCAAGGGCCAGGGGATAGGGGCCAAAAAGAGAAAACAGGGCGGTGGCTCCGGGCTCTTCCCTCTCTAGCCCCTGGCCCCTAGACCCTAGCCCCATGCTCGACCTCCCCCACCACCGCCCAAACGTCGGCGTCGTCCTGTTCCACCCGGACGGCCGCGTCTGGTACGGCCGGCGCGCCGGCACGCCGGGGCCGTACAACTGGCAGTTCCCGCAGGGCGGCGTCGACGAGGGCGAGGACTACGAGGCGGCCGCGCGCCGCGAACTGGCCGAGGAGACCGGCGTCAGTTCGGTCGACCCGCTGGCCGAGATCAGCCAGTGGATCGCCTACGACTTCCCGCCCGGCTACCGGCCGAAGCACGGACGCGACTGGCGCGGCCAGAAGCAGAAATGGTTCGCCTTCCGCTTCGTCGGCGACGAATCCGAGATCGACCTCGAACAGCACGCCGAGATCGAGTTCGACACCTGGCGCTGGGGCCGGCTGGACGAGGCGCCAGCGCTCATCGTGCCCTTCAAGCGCAAGGCCTACGAACAGGTCGTGGCCGCCTTCGCGCCGCTGGTGATCTGAGGCGTCAGTGCGCGGCGCCGCCGGGCGCGAGCCGGAACAGCACCAGCCCCGCCAGCACCAGCACGGCGGCCAGCACCCGCAACGGGCTGAGATGCTCGCCGAGCAAGGTCACCCCGACGACGAAGGCCCCCACGGCGCCGATGCCGGTCCACACCACATAGGCCGTGCCCATCGGCAGGCTCTTCATGGCCAGCGACAGCAGGGCGAAGCTGACGCCCATGAAGGCCAGCGTCGCCACGCTCGGCCACAGGCGGGTGAACCCCGCCGACTGTTTCATGAAATAGGCCCAGACGATCTCGAGCAGACCGGCGATGAGCAGATAGATCCAGGCCACGCGCGGCCCTCCTCGCAAAGGGCCGGGCCGTCCCGGACTTGGCCCGCGACGTTCGCGGGGCGAGGACGTGGCCTCGTCTTGCAGGGGCTATCTAGGACCTTCGGCGGCGGGGTCAACCGGTGCCGTCAGGGTCAGGACCACGATCTCCGGCGGCGCATGGAACCGGACCGGCAGGATGGAGACTCCCACGCCCCCCGTGACGAACAGCTTGCGGCCGCCCTCGTCGTAGAGGCCGCAGGGCCACCGCTCGGAGGCGGCCGACGCGTGCACCAGCCGGCCGACCACGGGCAGAACGACCTGTCCGCAATGGGTGTGGCCCGCGAGGGTCAGCGCCACGCGATCAGGCACATCGGCGAAGGGGTCGGGCCAGTGGGTGAGCAGGACAACGGGAGCGTCGTCGGTCACGTCGCGCAGCGTGGCGCTGACCAGCGGCGGCTCACGCTTCGAATGCATGTCGGCCAGTCCGCCGATCCAGAAGGCGCCGCCCGGACGGCTGACCCGGCGCGCCTCGTTCTCGAGCAGATTGGCGCCTGCCCGATCCAGCGCGTCCGCGATGGCGGCGTCGTCAAACCACGAGTCGTGATTGCCGAGCACCGCCCACGTCCCCAAGGGACTCCTCAGGCCGCTGAAGGCCTCGACGCCCTGGAGGATATCGGACGTTTCCGGCGTCGCCCGTACGGCCGCCGGCTCGTGCCCGCCGGCGTAGTCGCCCAGCAGCACCACCACGTCCGGCCGTTCCGCATTCATCCGGGCGACCACGCGGCGCACCCGCGCCACGTCCATGTGCGGCGCGGCGACGTGGGTGTCGGAAATGATCCCGATCCTTAGCGGCGGGCCGCGCCACTCCGCGCTCGCGACCGTCACATGCCGCACCGTGAGGGTGTTCGGCTCGACCATGAAGGCCCAGACCCCGAGACCCCAGCCCGCAGCGGCCACGACAGCGAGAGCCCAGGCAAGAAAAATCCGGCGGCCGCGCAGCAGCCGCCGGACAATAAGGAAGGTCAGGAGCGGCCCGACGACCGCCCCGAGCCAGGCGAGGGCCAGAACGATCTCCGGCCCCGCCATGCCGGGATCAGGCCACGGCCAGTTCCGAGGCCTGTTCGGCCAGGATGGTCAGGCCGGCCGGGGTGACGTCGGCGAAGCCGCCGTGCACCTCGAACTGGCGGCGCGCGCCGCCGTCGATGACCGTCACCACGCCTTCGCGCAGGGCGGTCATGAACGGGGCGTGGTCGGCCAGAACGCCGAAGTCGCCCTCGACGCCCGGGGCGTCGACCTGGTCGACGAGGCCCGAGAAGACCTCGCGTTCCGGGGCGACCAGCGAGAACTGCAGCTTGCCGGCCATGCTTACGCCGCCTCGGCCAGCTTCTGGGCCTTCTCGACGGCTTCCTCGATGG
>JAEYTA010000126.1 GCA_023434265.1 Pseudomonadota bacterium | reverse complement strand
TGCCGGATCAATCCCTGCGGGCGCTGTCGGGTTCCTCCGATGACCCGGCGACCTATTCCTGCCGCCAGGGTCAGCGCCGTCGTGGCGGCGAGCAGCGTTCTCAGCATCCGGAAATCCCCCTGTTTCGGCACAGCTTACCGCAGTCGGGCGACTTGTCAGCGGCCCCCCGCGTTGCGTCAGGAACCGGAGGGCCCCGCTTCCGCCTTGATCGGCGCGCACAAGCCCCGCCCTTCGCCCGCCCCTCCCGGCTGGCGCGCGCCGCGTCGGCGCCCTACGGACCTCTTCATGCCCTTCCCCGCCAGCCATCCCGCGCTCGACCGCGCGCTCTCCGACCGTGGCTACGCCGAGCCCACGCCCGTCCAGGCCGCCGTGCTGGAGGCCGAGGCGGGCCGCGACCTGCTGGTCAGCGCCCAGACCGGCTCAGGTAAGACGGTGGCCTTCGGCCTGGCCCTGGCCCCGACCCTGTTGGGCGAGGCCGAGCGATTCGAAGACAACGCCAGCCCGGTCGCCCTGGTCATCGCGCCGACCCGCGAGCTGGCGCTGCAGGTGTCGAAGGAGCTGGAGTGGCTGTACGCCCGGACCGGCGCGCGCATCGCCACCTGCGTGGGCGGCATGGACCCGCGCGCCGAGCGCCGCGTGCTGGACCGCGGGGCGGCCATCGTGGTCGGCACCCCCGGCCGGCTGAAGGACCATATCGAGCGCGACGCGCTGGACCTGTCGCAGCTCAAGGCGGTCGTCCTCGACGAGGCCGACGAGATGCTGGACATGGGCTTCTCCGAGGACCTGACCTTCATCCTCGACCAGGCCCCGGCCGAGCGCCGCACCCTGCTGTTCTCGGCCACCATCGCGCGCGACATCGCGGAGCTGGCCAAGACCTACCAGCGCGACGCCCTGCGCATCGACACCACCTCGAAGAACGTCGCCCACGGCGACATCGAGTACCGCGCCATCCGCGTCGCCCCGCACGAGGTCGAGCATGGGGTGGTCAACGTGCTGCGCTATTTCGAAAGCCCCGGCGCGCTGGTGTTCGCCAACACGCGCGAGCGGGTGAAGCACCTGACCGCCTCACTGCGCGAACGGGGCTTCTCGGTCGTCGGCCTGTCGGGCGAGTTGACCCAGTCGCTGCGCTCGGAAGCGCTGCAGGCTCTCCGCGACGGGCACGCCCGCGTCTGCGTGGCCACCGACGTGGCGGCGCGCGGCCTGGACCTGCCCGACCTCGGCCTGGTCATCCACGCCGAAATCCCGGTCAACAAGGCCACCCTGCTGCACCGCTCGGGCCGCACCGGCCGTGCCGGCAGGAAGGGCGTCTCGGTGCTGATGGTCACCCACACCCGCCGCCGCAAGGTCGAACTGATGCTGCAGTCGGCGGCGATCAAGGCCGAATGGTCGGGCCCGCCCTCGGCGGACTCGATCCAGGCGAAGGACCACGAGCGGATGATGACCGACCCGGTGCTGATGGCGCCGGCCGACGAGGAGGCGCTGGAGATGGGCCGCCAGTTGCTGGCGCGCACCTCGCCCGAGCACGTCGCCGCCGCCCTGATCCGTCTGTACCGCGAGAAGCTGCCGCCGCCCGAGGACGTGCAGGACGACGAGCGCATGGCCCGCGCCCAGGCCAGCGGCCGCAACGAGCGTGGCCAGAAGGACGGCCCGCTGACCGACTTCGCGCGCGGCGGCGAGATGAGCTGGTTCAAGGTCAACATCGGCCGCGAGAAGAACGCCGACCCGAAGTGGCTGCTGCCGCTGATCTGTCGGCTGGGCCATGTCACCAAGCGCGACGTCGGCTCGATCAAGATCTTCGACCGGGAGACCAAGTTCGAGATCACGAAGGACGCCGAGGCCAAGTTCCGCGCGGCGCTGGCGCAGCCGAACGACGAGGGCGTGAGCATCGCCGACGCCGTCGCTCCCGCGCCGGGCGAGCGCTCGCTGCGCAAGTGGGACAAGCCGCAGGGCGACCGGCCGGAGCGGGGCGACAAGCCCTTCCGCAAGCCGCGCGCCGACGGCGACGCGCCCCGCAAGCCGTGGAAGGCGCGCGAGGATCGCCCGGACGGCGAGGAGCCGAAGAAGCCGTGGACGCCGCGCCCCGATCGCGACGCCGCCCCGGCCGCCGACCGCGGCGACGGCAAGGCGAAATGGGTCAAGCGCACCAAGGACGCGCCGACCCCGCCCGGCAAGAAGCCGTGGGTCGACAAGCCGAAGGGCGAGAAAAAGCCGTGGACGCCGCGCGCCAGCGAGGCGGGCGACCGGCCGTGGACCGGCAAGCCCAAGCCCGGGTTCAAGCCCAAGGCCGGCGGCAAGCCGTTCAAGGGCAAGTCCGGGCGGGGCTAGGCCTCGCCGATCGGGGCCTTGAGCACGACACGAAGGCCCGGCGCGGCGTCGCGATATTCGAGTGCGCCGCCCAGCTGGGCGACCAGGCTCCCGATCATCATCGAGCCAAAGCCCTTGCCGACCTCGTGGCCGCCCTTGCCGCGGTCCTCGACCACGAGGCGCAGGTTGTCGGCGTCCTCCTCCAGCACGACCCGGATCGGGCCCGGGCGGCCCTCATAGGCGTATTTCTGGGCGTTGATGATCAGTTCGGTCAGCACCAGGCCCAGCGTCACGGCGCGCCCCGCCTCCACGCGGGCGGGGGCGAGATCGTGGGTCAGGCAGGCCGACCAGTCGGCCCCCATGGAGGCGCCGAGGTCGTCGATCAGTTCGGCGAAGTAGCGGGCGAGGTCGATCGTGCTGCCCGCCTCGGCGCGATAGAGGCGGCTGTGCACCAGCGACACGGCGCGCACCCGGCGGCGGGCCTCCAGCAGTTCGCGCCGCGCCTCGGGCTCGGCCTGGCGGGCCTGCAGGCCGAGGAAGGACGACACCAGGGTCAGGCTGTTCTGGACCCGATGGTTGACCTCGCGGATCAGGAACTCCTGCTGCCCGAGGCGCAGGTCGCGTTCGTCAAGCGAGGCGCGCAGGCTGCGGTTCAGATTGCGCACCCGGACCATGGCGGCGAAGTCGAGCAGGGCGACGCGCAGGCGCTGCGCCGACTCGACCTGGGAGGGGCTCCAGCGCCGCGAGCGTCCGCGGACCGTCTCGGACCAGGCCTCGAAGGAGGCGCGCGGGGTCAGCTGGCCGGACGGACCCGTCTTCACCGCCGTCGCAGGATTGCCCGCCCACCGCACTGTTTCGACGATCTCGGCCCGGAACCAGAGCAGGGTCAGCGGCTCCTCGCCGCGCAGGTGCAGGCCCAGCAGGCCGCTGGCCTCCGTCGCCCAGGCCGCGGCCTCCGGACGGCTTTCGGACAGGGCGTGGGTCGCGAGCGGCTTCAGCCCCGGCTGGGCGGCGACCCACTCGGCCATGCGCAGCACCGCCTCGTTCGGGGGCGCGACGCCGAAGCGCGTCACAGTGCAGCCTACGACCACGGCCGCCCCGTCCGCGTCGACCAGCGAAACGAGGTTGGCGCCATGATCGGCCAGCGACTGGGCCAGCGGCCGGCCGGTCGGCAGCCGGCCGACGAAATCGTCCTCGAGCTGCCGGAGGCGCAGGCGCTCGCGGTACAGTTCGGCGTCGCAGCGCGCCTTGACCTGGCGCGACAGCACGCGAGCCAGGTTGGTCGCCGCCATGCGCAGTTCGTAGGGCAGCAGGCGCGGCTGGGGGCTGTGGCAGGCGACCAGACCCCACAGTTCGCCGTCGACGATGATCGACATCGAGGCCGAGGCGCCGACGCTCATGTTGCGCAGGTATTTGAGGTGTACCGGCGAGACGCTGCGCAGGGCGCAGTCGCTCATGTCCAGCGGCTCCGGGGCGGCGGGACGCAGCGGCTGGGGCCGGTAGTCGGAATTCGGAATCACCCGCACCGGATTGCGGACATAGAGGGCGCGGGCCTGACGCGGGATGTCGGTGCCCGGGAAGCGGTGATTGCGGAAGGAATCCATCCCCGGGGCGCAGGACTCGGCGATCACCTGTCCCGCCGCGTCGTCGAGGAAGCGATAGATCATCACCCGGTCGAAACCGGTCAGGTCGCGGAAGGCCTCCGCGGCGCGCTCGCAAACCCTGGCCAGGCTGTCCGCCCGCTCCAGTGAGGCGCCGGCGGCGTCGATCCGGCCGATCAGCTCGACCGCGGGGTGGTCGGCGGCGGAGCTCTGCTCGATCTCGACCACAAGGCCGGCAGGGCCGCCCCGCCCGACGACGTCGTAGTCGAGGCCGTCGGCGCCCCGCCAGCGCCCGGCGTAACCCTCGCGCGCGGCGCCGATCACCTCGCGCAGGCGGGCGACCCGTTCCTGCGCCAGAAGCTCGCCGAGGGGGCGGCCCAGCCAGCTGTCGCGGCCGGTGACGTCCTGCAGCCGCCCGGCCTCGCGGCGCACCTCCAAGCTGTCGGGATCGACGACGAAGAGCAGGCCGTGGGCCTGCACGGCCTCGGGAATGTGGATCGGCTCGCGGTCGCAGCCCGTGGGGTCCAGCGTCGGGGCCGGATCGAGGGTCTCGGTCATCAGGCGAACTCGGCGTAGGCGGCGCCGCCGAGCAACTCGGCGGCAAGGGTGAAGGCGTCCCGACCGCCGCGGACAACGTCGGCGGGGCGGGCCTGGCCCGCGGCGCAGGCGCGATCCATGGCGGTGAGGAAGGCCCGCCAGCGAGGGCCCACCTCGTCGCCATGCGGGTCGAGGAAGTCGAGCCCGGCCAGGTCGATCCCGTCGGCGATCATGGCGCGGCGCATGACGCGCCCGCCCAGCGCCGAGCCGTCGGCGACATAGGTCCAGCCCATGGCCTCGCCGAGGCTTGCCAGGGCCGGCGGATCCGGCGGCGACGGCGGGACGGCGCCGAGAAGGCGGAGGCCGGCGGCGATCGCCGGCGAGCGCGGCTGCGGCGCGTGGCCGAGCGCCGCCATTGTCGCACTCCACGGCGCGACGGCCCGCTCTACGGCGGCGTGCAGCCTGTGCAGGCGGGCGAGCATGACGGAGCGTCGGCGCGGGTCTCGCAGCCGGGCTTCGACCTGGGCCTCGATCTCGATCGCGCGGTGTTGCTCGGCAGTCGCCGCCCGCAAGGCCTGGAGGACGGCGGATACTGTCACGCCCGGACCCTAGCAGGCGCGACCGGTTTGTCACCCGCCAAACCGGATTGATCGCCAACCGTAACCGTTTACGGTAACGGCGGGACCGACACTGGCGGGCAGGAAACATGGCGGACGTCCGGCTGACCGGCGTGACCAAGCGCTTCGGCGCCACCGAAGTGCTGAAGGGAATCGACCTGGAGATCGCGGACGGCGAGTTCGTGGTCTTCGTCGGCCCCTCGGGCTGCGGCAAGTCCACCCTGCTGCGCACCATCGCCGGGCTTGAAGAGGCCTCGGGCGGCGACATCGCCATCGCCGGACGGACCGTCAACGACCTGTCCCCGTCGGAGCGGGGCATCGCCATGGTGTTCCAGTCCTACGCCCTCTACCCGCACATGAGCGTGTACGAGAACATGGCCTTCGGGCTGAAGCTGGCGAAGGCGGACAAGGCCGAGATCGACCGGCGGGTACGGTCCGCGGCCGAGACGCTGAACATCTCGGACTACCTGGACCGCAAGCCCAAGGCCCTCTCCGGCGGGCAGCGCCAGCGGGTGGCGATCGGCCGGGCCATCGTACGGGAGCCGGAGGTGTTCCTGTTCGACGAGCCGCTGTCGAACCTCGACGCCGCGCTCAGGGTGCGGATGCGCTACGAGTTCGCCTCGCTGCACGAGCGGTTGGGGACGACGATGATCTATGTCACCCACGACCAGGTCGAAGCGATGACCCTCGCCGACCGCATCGTGGTGCTGAACGGCGGGGTGGTCGAGCAGGTCGGGCGGCCGATGGAGCTGTACGAACGGCCGCGGAACCTGTTCGTCGCCGAGTTCATCGGCAGTCCGAAGATGAACCTGATCCCGGCGGAGATCGTCGCCGCGACGGCGCGGGGCGCGACGATGCGCACGGCGGCAGGCGACACGCTGGAGGCGGCCGTGGACGCCTCGGCGGCGCAGGCGGGCGACGCGGTGACCCTCGGCGTTCGGCCGGAGCACCTGGCGGTCGGCGGTGCGCAGGGCGTCGCGGCGCAGGTCACCTTCGCCGAGACCCTGGGCCACGCCACCTTCGCCTATGCCGACTACGGGGGGGCGGCGTTGACCGTGCGGCTGGCCGGCGACCTGCGCCCCCGCGCCGGGGAGACGCTGCGGCTGTCGGTCCCGGCCGGGCAGGCGCACCTGTTCGACGCCGGCGGCGAGGCCTTTCCGCGCCTGTAGAGGCGCCTTGTTGCATCGCACAAGGCAGAGGCCGTAGATGGCCGGATGCCCTCCCCGGCCGAACTGACCATCGACCTCGCCGCGCTCGCCGCCAACTTCCGCACGCTTGAGGCCGTCGGCGGGGTCCCCGTGCACCCCGTCGTCAAGGCGGACAGCTACGGCCTCGGGGCCGCGGCCTGCGCCCGGCGCCTGATGGCCGAGGGGGCGCGGACCTTCTTCGTGGCCCGCGCGAGCGAGGGCGAGGCGCTGCGGGCGGCGCTGGGGCCGGAGCCGACGATCTACGTTCTGGACGGCTGCGTCGCCGGACGGGCCGGCCGGCTGAAGGCGGCGGGGCTGAGGCCCGTGCTGAACACGGCGGCGCAGCTGGCGGAGTGGCGCGACGCCGACGGGGGCCCGTGCGGACTGCAGATCGACACCGGCATGAACCGGCTCGGCTTCCGGCCCGAGGAGGCGCCGGAGGCTTTCGAGGGACTGGAGCTGGTGCTCAGCCACCTGGCCTGCGCCGACGATCCGGGCGAGCCGATGAACGCCCGGCAGCGGGACGCCTTCGCCGTGGCGGCGGAGCGTTACCCGGGAGCGCTGCGGTCGTTCGCCAATTCGGGCGGGGTGTTTCTCGGACCGGGCTACGCCTTCGACGCCCTGCGGCCGGGCATCTGCCTGTACGGCGGCGGGCCGGAGGGCAAGCCCGATCCGCGCATCCGGCCGGTGGCGTCGCTGACCGCCGAGGTGCTGCAGGTACGCGAGGTTCCGGCCGGCGAGACGGTGGGCTATTCGCGCACCTTCACGGCCGACCGCGCCAGCCGCATCGCCACCTGCGCCGCCGGCTACGCCGACGGGGTGCTGCGCAGCTACAGCCCGAAGGGCCGGGCCTACGTGGGCGGCGAGCTGCGGCCCATCGTCGGCCGTATCTCGATGGACGCCTGCGCCGTCGTCGTGACCGGGCTGGACGTGGCCGTCGGCGACCGGATCGAGCTGTTCGGGGCCAACCGCATGATCGATGAGGCGGCCGCGGCGGCGGGCACCATCGCCTACGAACTGCTCAGCGCTATCACCGCCCGGGTGCCGCGCATCCACGTCGGCTAGCGGGCGTCCTTCACCACCTCCCCGCCCTTGATCACCACGGCGACCGTCTCCAGCGCCCGCACGTCGGCGAGGGGATCGCCGGCCACCGCGATCAGGTCGCCGTAGCGCCCGGAAACGACGGCCCCGACGTCGCGCTCGCGGCCCAGGGCCTGGGCGGCGTTCCAGGTGGCGGCGCGGATCGCCTCGGCCGGGGTCATGCCGTATTCGACCATGACGGCGAACTGACGCGCGTTCTGCCCGTGCGGGTAGATGGCGGCGTCGGAGCCGAACACCATGCGCGCCCCGGCCTGGTGGGCGCGGCGGAAGTTGTCGCGCTGGATCTGGGCGATCTCCCGGTCCTTGCGCAGATTGTCCTCGGTGACCCCGAACGCGGTGCCGGTAGCCTGGGTGAAGTCGGTGTTGAAGATGTCCATCGACAGCCAGGTCCCGCGCGCGACGGCCAGACGGGTGCCTTCGTCGTCGATCAGCGAGGCGTGCTCGATGGTGTCGATGCCGGCCCGGATGGCGTCGCGGATGCCGGCGGCGCCGTGGGCGTGGGCGGCCACCGTCAGGCCCCACATGTGCGCCTCCTCGGCGGCGGCCCGGAGCTCCTCGAAGCTCAGCTGCTGCTGGCCGGGCTCGGTGTTGCGCGAGAACACCCCGCCGGTGGCGCAGAGCTTGATGGCGCGGGCCCCGTACTTGCGCACCTCGCGCACCACGCGGCGCATCTCGTCGGGGCCGTCGGCGACGAAGTCGCTGGCCTCGTCCATCGAGCGCGGCAGGCCGGTCATGTCGCAGTGGCCGCCGGTGGCCCCGATCGAGGAGCCGGTCGGGACGATGCGCGGGCCCGCCACGTGGCCGCCGTCGACGGCCTGCATCAGGGCGACGTCGGCGAAGGCCGGGCCGCCGAGGTTGCGCACGGTGGTGAAGCCGGCGTCGAGCGTGGCGCGCGCGTGCGGGACCTGCAGGATCGGCCCGAAGTCGTCGGCGTACTCCAGCTCGTTCCAGCCGGAGATGTAGGGCGTCGAGGCGAGGTGGACGTGCATGTCGATCAGCCCCGGCAGCAGGGTCAGGCCGGGCAGGTCGAGACGGCGGGCGTCGGCCGGGAGGCCGGCGGGGGCCGTGGTCCCGACCGAGACGATGCGGCCGTCGGTGACCACGACGACGGGATTCTCGACGTAGCGACCGCGCTCGACGTCGACAAGGCGATCGGCGGTGACGACGAGGGTGTCGGCGGCGGCGGGGACGGCGAGCCCGCAGGCCACGGCGAAGGCGGCGGCCGCGACGGCCAGACGATGCAGCATGGGAGGTCTCCTGAACGCGGCCAAGCTGGCACGGCGGCGGGCCGCGCCGCAACGGCCGGAATGGAGGATGTCGGAGAGGGGGTGGGGGGTGGGGGGCGGCTGGTGGCTGGTGGCTGGTGGCTGGTGAGTGGTGACGCGGGATCGTTGAACTCCAACTTCCGTCACCCTCGGGCTTGACCCGAGGGCCGGAGGCGGGGGCGGGGGCGGCCCGGATGTGGGGCGAGGGCCCGGCGATCTCGAACCATCTCCGCGATCTGAGCGGCGGAACGTCCGGCCCTCGGGTCAAGCCCGAGGGCGACGGTCCGTGGGGCGGAGGCGGGTGTGCGGAGGTGAAGCCGCGATGCCGGCCGGAGGAGCCGGCGTCTGGCGGGTGCGTCAGATTCGGTCGCAGGCTCGCGGCGGCCCCCTGCCCTGCTGCGTCGGACTGCTGTAAGCCGTCCGCATGGCTCGGGACGGCGCAATCCATGTCTGTCAATCCTGCGGGGCGGTGCACGGCAAGTGGTCCGGGCAGTGCGGCGCCTGCGGACAGTGGAACTCGATCGTCGAGGAGAGCCGCTCGGCGCCGCCGGGGGCGCTGAAGCCGGCGGCGACCAGCCGGGCGCGCGGCGTGCAGTTCGAGACCCTGCAGTCGGACACGCCCGAGCCGCCGCGCATCGTCACCGGCGTCGGCGAGTTCGACCGGGTGTGCGGCGGCGGCGTGGTGCCGGGCTCGGCCATCCTGCTGGGCGGGGATCCCGGCGTCGGCAAGTCGACCCTGCTGCTGGAGGTGACGGCCAAGGCGGCGCTGCGCGGCGCCTCGGTGGCCTATATCTCGGGCGAGGAGGCGGTGGAGCAGATCCGGGCGCGGGCGAAGCGGATGGGACTGGCCTCGGCTCCGGTGAACCTCGCCTCGGCCACGGCGCTGCGCGAGATCGTCGGCACGCTGAAGCGCGAGAAATTCGACATCGTCATCATCGACTCGATCCAGACCCTGTGGTCGGACGCGCACGAGGCCGGGCCCGGCTCGGTCACCCAGGTGCGGGCCTGCGCCGGGGAACTGGTCCGGCTGGCCAAGGCCCAGGGCGTCGCCGTGATTCTGGTCGGGCACGTCACCAAGGACGGACAGATCGCCGGGCCGCGCGTGGTCGAGCACATGGTCGACGCGGTGCTGAGCTTCGAGGGCGAGCGCGGCTATCCCTTCCGCATCCTGCGCGCCGGCAAGAACCGCTTCGGGGCCACCGACGAGATCGGGGTGTTCGAGATGGGCGACGCCGGCCTGCGCGAGGTGGCCAACCCCTCGGCCCTGTTCCTCGGCGACAGCAAGGAGCGCGCGCCGGGCTCGGCGGTGTTCGCCGGCATCGAGGGCTCGCGCCCGGTGCTGGTCGAGGTGCAGGCCCTGGTCGCCCCCTCGGCCTACGGCACGCCGCGCCGGGCCGTGGTCGGCTGGGACTCCGGACGGCTGGCCATGGTGCTGGCCGTGCTGGAGGCGCGCTGCGGCCTCGGCTTCGGCGACCGCGACGTCTACCTCAATGTCGCCGGCGGCCTGCGCATCGTCGAGCCGGCCGCGGACCTGGCGGCGGCGGCGGCGCTGATCAGCTCGGCCACGGACATGCCGCTGCCGCAGGGCTGCGTGGTGTTCGGCGAGATCAGCCTGTCGGGCGAGGTGCGGGCCGTGGGCCGGGCCGAGGCCCGCCTGCGCGAGGCGGCCAAGCTGGGCTTCGACCAGGCCCTGTCGCCGCCCCTGAGCGTCAAGAGCAAGGGCGTGCGGCTCACCGCGGTGTCGCGGCTGGGCGAGGCGGTCGAACGAATCTCGGAAAGCCGGTATTGAAGCGGGCATGGGGAGCGCTCTCACATCTCCCTTCCCCCCTCGCGGGGGAAGGTGGCTCGGGAAGCGAAACGGAAGGGGGATGAAGCGCCTCCATCCGCAGAGAACCGCTGACCTTCGGGCGACGAGTGTGTGGACGCGGTCCCCCCATCCGAGCCGCTCCGCGGCCCACCTTCCCCCGCAAGGGGGGAAGGAGTTCGGAGGGTGACCGGTTTCGACGTCATCGCCGTCCTGATCATCCTCGCCTCGGCGGCGGCCGGTTGGGTGCGTGGGGCGACGCGCGAGATCATCACCCTGCTGAGCTTCGTGCTGGCGGCCTTCGTGGCGCTGGTGGCGCTGCCGCTGACCGCCCCGATCGGGCGCGGCGCGGTGGATCCGGACTGGGCGGGGACCATCCTCGCGGCGGTGATCTCCTTCCTGCTGATCTACTTCGGCATCCGCATCTTCGGCTCGGTGCTGTCGAAGCGGGCGCAGGCGCACCCGCAGCTGGGCGGCGTCGACCGCTTCTTCGGCGTCTTCGTCGGCTCGGCCCGGGCGCTGGTGCTGCTGGGGGCCGTGCACCTCGTGGCGGTGGCGATCTGGCCCGGCGAACAGACCCCGCGCTGGCTGAGCGAGGCGGCGCTGAGGCCGGTCACCGCGGGCGCGGCGCGTCTGATCCAGGTCGTGCTGCCCGGCATCGGGCGGGGGGCCGACGCCCTGACCCCGGTGGTCACATCGTCCGTGAGCCAGGGGTTTTCCAGCGACGAAGCCTTGCCCCCGCCGCAAACTGACAATACTTCGCCGCCATCCGCCGCCCGCTAGTGTTTCCGCGTCATCGGAGTCCGACGATGAGCCGCCTCGAGCATTGCATCGCCGAACCGGTCGTCCACCGGGAGCATTTCCGGGACGTCGACGACGATCGTCCGCGCCTCGAATGCGGCGTCTGCGGCGTCTGGGGCGCCGAGGCCGACGCCGCCTCCTCGATCGTGGCGCTGGGCCTGCACGCCCTGCAGCATCGCGGCCAGGAAGCCTGCGGCATCGCCAGCGTGCACGAAGCGCGCTTCTACACCGAGCGCCACATGGGGCTGGTCGGCGAGGCCTTCGGCGGGGCCGACCTGTCGCGGCGCATGCCGGGCTCGGCGGCCGTGGGCCACACCCGCTACTCTACCGCCGGCGGCAGCTTCCTGCGCAACATCCAGCCGATGTTCGCCGACCTGGACCAGGGCGGCATCGCCATCGCCCACAACGGCAACCTGACCAATTTCAAGTACCTGCACAGCCAACTTGTGTCGGAAGGCGCGATCTTCCAGTCGACCTCGGACTCAGAGGTCATCCTTCACCTGATCGCGCGCAGCCGGAAGGCCAGGATCGTCGACCGCTTCATCGACGCCATCGGCCGCATCGAGGGCGGCTACGCCCTGGTCTGCCAGACCCGCTCGAAGATGATCGGCGCGCGCGACCCGCTGGGCATCCGGCCGCTGGTGCTGGGCCGGATCGGCGACACCTGGGTGCTGGCGTCCGAGACCTGCGCGCTGGACACCGTCGGGGCCGAGTTCGTGCGCGACGTCGAGAACGGGGAGGTGGTGGTCATCGACCACAACGGCCTGCGCTCGGTGAAGCCCTTCCCGGCCCGGCCGGCGCGGCCCTGCCTGTTCGAATACGTCTACTTCTCGCGCCCGGACAGCATCCTCGACGGCCGTTCGGTCTACGAGGTGCGCAAGCGCATGGGCCGGGCGCTGGCGCGCGAGCACGCGGTCGAGGCCGACGTGGTTGTGCCGGTGCCGGATTCCGGCGTGCCGGCGGCGCTGGGCTACGCCCAGGAGAGCGGCATTCCCTACGAGATGGGCATCATCCGCAGCCACTATCTGGGCCGCACCTTCATCCAGCCCAGCCAGGGCGCGCGCCAGAAGGGGGTGCGCATGAAGCACAGCCCGAACAAGGCGCTGCTCGCCGGCAAGCGGGTGGTGCTGATCGACGACTCGATCGTGCGCGGCACGACCTCGGTGAAGCTGGTGCGGGCGGTGCGCGCCGCGGGGGCGACGGAGGTGCACTTGCGCTCGGCCTCGCCGCCAATCCTGTATCCGGACTTCTACGGCATCGACATGCCGGAGCGGGAGCAGCTGATCGCCGCCAACAAGACGCTGGAGGAGATGCGGGCCTATCTCGAGGTCGACTCGCTGGGCTTCCTGTCGGTGGACGGGCTGTACGGGGCGGTCGACGCCGGGCCGCGCGACGCCGCCAACCCGCAGTTCACCGACCACTACTTCACCGGCGAATACCCCACCCGCCTGCTGGACCGGGAGATCGAGGAAGGCGGCCGCGAGGAGGCGAACCGGCAACTTTCGCTGCTGGTGAGCGCTTAAGCGCTCATGATCCAGCTCGGCTATTTCACGATCGACACCCAGGACATCGACAAGGCCCGCGCCTTCTACGGCGGGCTGTTCGGCTGGACCTTCGACGAGACGCAGTCGAGCCCGACCTATCTGCACGTGGCGGGCAGCGATCCGGCCTTCGGCTTCACCAAGGTCGAGCGGGCCAAGGACTTCCCGCACCTGTATTTCCGCGTCGACGACGTCGACGCCCTGTGCAAGCGGGTCGCCGAGCTGGGCGGCAAGGCGGCGGCGCCGTCGGACACCCGCTCGGGACGGACCGCCGTGGTCGAGGACGACCAGGGCGTCAGCTTCAGCCTGTGGCGACCCGCCGCCGGTTTCTGACCGCCCTCGCCTTCCGGCCCGGGCCCGGCCGCGCTATCAGCGCGCCATGACCGACCTCCCCCTCGAGAACCGCATCGCCCTCGTCGTCGGAGCCACGCGCGGCATCGGCTATGAAAGCGCACTGGCGCTGGCCAGGGCCGGCGCGCACGTCATCGCCACCGGCCGCACCGAGGGCGCGCTGGAAGAGCTGGACGACGCGATCTTCGCGGCCACCGGCAAGCACGCCACCCTGATCCCGTTCGACCTGGTGGACGGCGGGGCCATCGACCGGCTGGGCGGGGCGATCTACGAGCGCTTCGGGCGGCTGGACGTGTGGGTGCAGGCGGCGGCCACCTTGGGCGCCGAAGGGCTGAGCCCGGTGTCGCACGCCGACCCGCGCCAGTTCGCCAAGGTCGAGCGGACCAACTTCACCGCCGTCTACCGGCTGATCCGCTCGCTGGAGCCGCTGCTGCGCGCCTCCGACGCCGGGCGGGTGGTGCATCTGACGACCAGCCTGGCGAATGCGCCGCGGGCCTTCTGGGGGGCCTACGCCGCCACCAAGGCCGGGGCCGAGATGCTGATGAAGTGCTGGGCCGACGAGCTGGAGAGCGTGAAGATCCGTGTGGCGGTGCTCGATCCGGGGCGGATGCGGACGCAGATGCGGGCCCAGGCCTATCCCGGCGAGGACCCGGAGACCGTGCCCCATCCGTCGGAGATCGGGCCGCTGGTGGTGGAGCTGGCGCGCGGCGACCGGGAGCCGCCGCTGGAGGTCAGCTTCCGGGAGTGGAAGGACGGGCCGGGGGCGGCGGCGCTGGTTTGATCCGGCGGATCAGCCGCTGATGATCGGGCTCGGCAGCACGACGGCGCGCTCGCATTCCGCGTAGGTCACGGTCTGGCGCGTGTAGGCTTCCAGCTTCTGGAGGTAGGCGTTCACCTGCGCCACATAGGCGGTGAACGATTGCTGATAGGCCGTGGTCGCCTGCTGGTAGGCGTTCAGGGTGCGGTTGTTGCACGTGTGGGTGCCGCGCGCTTCGTTCACGCAGGACGGGACCGACGGCCGCTCGGGCTTGACCGGGCGTTCGACGGCCGGCGGCTGGGGAACCGGACAGGCCGCGGCGGGCGTCGCGGCCTCCCGGACCGGCAGGCTCACGAGCAGGAGGCTCGCTGTGGCGGCGGCGATGCTGTTCATTCGTGATGTCCCCCTCGGGCCTTGCCTAGAGCCCCCGGGGCGACGCCGTCAATCGCCCTACTTCTTCGCCCCGCCCTTCTGGCCGGTGCGGACGCGGCCGGAGCGGGAGACCTGTCGGGCGCCGCCGCGGGCGCCCTTCTGGACCGCCACGCTGGAGCCGGCCTTCTTCGAGGCCGAGGCCTTGAGGCCGCCCAGTGGCTTGACCTTGGGCTTGAAGCCGGCGCGGGTCTTCTGCTCCAGCGCCTTGCCGGGCAGTTTCGAGACGGCCTCGGCCTTCTCGGCCTTCTGCACCCGTTTCGGGGCCGTCTTGGCGGCGCCCTTGAAGCGTTCGGGGCCGGACTTGGCGCCGCCCTCGGCGTAGGGGTTGGCCGAGCCCGACTTGACGGTCAGGCGGATCGGCGTGCCGGGCAGGTCGAAGCTCTCGCGGATCGAGTTGACCAGGTAGCGCTTGTAGTGGTCGGGCATGGCCGAGGCGCGGCTGGAGAACAGCACGAAGGTCGGCGGGCGGGCCTTGGTCTGGGCGATGTACTTGGGCTTGATGCGCTTGCCGTCGACGGCGGGCGGCGGGTGCCGCTGGACGGCCAGGGCCAGCCAGTCGTTGAGGTCGCGGGTCTTCACCTTCACCGACCAGGTGTCATGCGCCTGCAGGATGGCCGGCATCAGCCGCTCGACGCCGCGGCCGGAATGGGCCGAGAGGGCGACGAAGGGCGTGCCCTTGAGCTGGGGCAGCTTGTCGTCGGCGAGGCGCTTGAGCTCGGCGAGGCGGGCCTGCGGCTCCTCCTCGAGGTCCCACTTGGAGGCGACGTAGACCAGGGCCCGGCCCTCGCGTTCCACGAGGTCGGCGAGCTGCAGGTCCTGGATGTCGAAGGCGTTGTCCTTGTCCATGACCAGCACCACCACCTCGGCGAAGGTGATGGCGCGGATGGTGTCGGCGACCGACAGCTTCTCCAGCTTTTCCTGCACCCGGGCCTTGCGGCGCATGCCGGCGGTGTCGACGAAGCGGACGGCGCGGCCCTCGTACTCCCAGTCGACCGAGATGGAGTCGCGGGTGATTCCGGCCTCGGGCCCGGTCAGCAGGCGATCCTCGCCCAGCAGGCGGTTGATCAGGGTCGACTTGCCGGCGTTCGGGCGGCCGATGACGGCGATGCGGATCGGCTTGTCGGCCTCTTCGTCGTCGGACTCGGCGAGTTCGAGATCGGCGCTGGCAAGGACGATGGCCTGGTAGAGGTCGGCCATGCCCTCGCCGTGCTCGGCCGAGAGGGCGACCGGCTCGCCGAAGCCGAGGGCGTGCGCCTCCCCCACCCCGCCGCCGCTCTCGCGGCTCTCGGACTTGTTGGCCAGCAGGATGACCGGCTTGGACACCTTGCGCAGGCGGTCGGCGAAGATGCGGTCCAGCGAGGTGACGCCCTCGCGGGCGTCCATCATGAACAGGATCAGCTCGGCGTCCTCGATCGCCGCCTCGGTCTGCTCGCGCATGCGGGCCTCGAGGCTCTCGTCGGTGACGTCCTCGTAGCCGGCGGTGTCGATCAGGGTCAGGTCCATGTCCCCGATGGTCCCGTCCGCGTAGCGCCGGTCGCGGGTCACGCCGGGGCGATCGTCGACGAGCGCCAGGCGCTTGCCGACGAGGCGGTTGAACAGGGTCGACTTGCCCACGTTGGGGCGGCCGACGATGGCGACCTTGAGAGCCATGCCGGCCTTCTAACGCGTCTGGCGGGATTCCGTCAGCGAATGCTGACGAGTTGGCCCCGATCGGTGAGGACGTACAGCGCGCCATTGTAGGCGGCCGGGGCGATGTAGGCGGGGCCGCCGAGGTTTACCGTCGCGGTCTGGGCCCCGGTCTTCGGGTCCAGGGCGACCAGCTCGCCGTCGGAATTGACCAGCAGCAGGCGGTTGGAGGCCAGCAACGGACCGGACCACTCAGGCGTCACGGTGCGGTCGAAGAAGCCGAGGAAGCCCCCTTCCTGACGCTCACGGCCCTCGTTGAGGTCGCGGGTCCAGTAGACCTGGCCCGACTCGCGGTTGACCACCGTCAGCTCGCCGTTCTTGGAGACGACGTAGACCACGTCGCCGACCGGCAGGGGCGCGTTGACGCCGGCGATGGGCAGTTGCCACTTCGGCTGGCCGGTGCGCACGTCGATGGCGGCCATCTGGCCCGAATGGCTGACGGCGTAGACGACGCCGCGGCTGACCACCGGACGGCCGGCGATGTCGCGGATCTCGGACAGGGCGCTGGTCCGGCTGGCGTTCGACAGCACCTGGTTCCACAACGACTGGCCGGTCGAGGCGCGCAGGGCGATGACCTCGCCCGACGAGAAGGGCGCGATCACCGTGTCGCCGGTCACCGCCGGGCTGGAGGCGCGCATGATGCGGGCCGGCTCGGGAATGCCGCGATAGGACCAGTCCTGCTGGCCGGTGTTCACGTCGAAGGCGAACATCTGGTTCTCGACGTCGACGACGAAGACGCGCGAGCCGGCCACCGTCGGGGCGCCGTGGATCGGCACGTCGACCGGGGTGCTCCACAGCACCGCGCCGGTGGCCTGGTCGAGGGCGACCATGGTGCGATAGCCCGAGGCCACGAACACCTTGCCGCCGCCGACGGCTACGCCGCCGCCGAAGCCGCCGCCGCCCGAATCCCGGCCGAAGCCGAACAGGCCGCCGCCGGCCGAGGTCTCATCGGGCTTGACGTCGACCTTCCAGGCCACGTTTCCGGAACCGGCGTCGAGGGCCGAGACGGTGGACTCGCCGTCCAGCACGAAGACGCGGCCGTTGTCGGCGACGACCGGGGCCATCACCTGGCGGGTGCGGCCGGAGCCGGCGCCGATGTCGCGGCGCCAGGCCACGGCGAGATCCGCGCCGGCGATGACGTGCTCGACGGCGTTGTCGGCGCCGCCGCCCGGTTGGGTCCAGGCCGTGGCGGCCTGGGGTCCGGGCAGGAAGAAGTCGCGGCCGGCGAGGGCGGCGGAGGGCGCCAGCTGCTGTTCGAACTCCAGCACCGAGATGCGCTGGCCGGCGGTGGCGGTGGCCTGCGGCTGGTCGTCGCCGCCGAGGCCGAAGGGCAGGACGCGGCGGACCGTGCCGCACGAGGCGACGGTCACGGCGAGGCCGCACAGCAGGGCGACTTTGAGCACACGATTCATGGCGGGCGTCCTGAGAACGGAGATCACGGGCGGGCCGGGGCGGCGGGCGGCGCAGCCGTCGCCGGAGCGGCCGGAACGGAGGCGGCGGCCATGGCGCGGGTGATGGCCGCGAGATTGGCGGCGCCGCCGGCGTCGATGGCCGAGATGGCGAGGTCGGCGCGCCGCGACACCACCTGCGGCGTGTCGAGGCCGTTCTTGAGCAGCACGAGGGCCTCGCGGGCCTTGTCGGCCTGGCCGTGTTGCAGGCGGGCCATGGCCAGGGCCTCGACGGCGAAGGCGCTGTAGGGGCGGTCGTCGTCGGTCAGCGGCTCCAGCCGGGCCTCGAGATCGGCCAGCGGCGCGGTGTCCATGGCCACCCAGGCGGCCTTGAGCGCGGCAGCGTCGGCGATCAGCGGATCGCGCGAGGCCTTGGCGGCGGCGTCGAGGTGGCCAAGGGCGTCGTCGGTCCGGTTGGCGTCGAGCGCGATGGCGGCGCGCTGCATCAGGGCCATGGCCTTGTAGGCGCCGTTGCCCTCGTCGGCGGCCTGGGTGAAGGCGGCGTCGGCCCCCACGGGGTTGTTGGCCTCCAGCGATTCCAGGCCGCGTTCGTAGGCGATGGAGGCCTTGTCGGCCTTCGAGGTCTCCAGGCTCTGCCAGCCCCACCAGCCGAGGGCGGCGACCAGGGCGACCAGAAGCACGCCGCCGACGACGGGCAGCCAGGTGCGGGCCAGCCGCCTGTAGCGGTCGGAGCGAAGCTCCTCCTCGACCTGCTCGAAGACATCAACCACGGAAACGTCACCCCCGGAAAACGGACATCAGGCCGCTGAAATTCAATCCGGCCGGACCCTAGAGGGTCGGCTTGTCCGCCGCAACGCGCCGCTTAGGGAGTCGCTGGCTTTTTCGAGAAGTAGGTCTCGACTTCGGCAGGAAAACGGCGCTCGCGGACGTCCCGGGCGTAGGCGGCGACGGCGCGGTCGATCTCGCCCCTGAGGTCGGCGTAGCGGCGCACGAACTTCGGGGTCCAGTCGAACAGGCCCAGCATGTCGGAGACGACGAGGATCTGGCCGTCGCAGGCGGCGGAGGCGCCGATGCCGATGGTCGGCTTGTCGATAGCGGCGGTGACGTCGCGCGCCAGCCCCTCGGCCACGCCCTCGACCACCACGGCGAAGGCCCCCGCGTCGGCGGTGGCCTCGGCCTCGGCCATGACCCGCAGCCGCTCCTCGTCTGTCCGGCCCTTGGCCTTGAAGGCGCCGTCTGTGAGCACGGCCTGGGGCCGCAGGCCGACGTGGCCCATGACCGGGATGCCGCGCTGGACGAGGTAGGCGATGGTCTCGGCGACGGTCGGGCCGCTCTCCAGCTTCACCCCTTGCGCGCCGGTCTCCTTCATGACGCGGGCGCAGTTCTCGTAGGCCTGCTCCTTGCCGCCCTCGTAGCTGCCGAAGGGCATGTCGATGACGACCATGGCCCGCTTCGAGCCGCGCATCACCGCCTGTCCGTGCAGGATCATCATCTCAAGGGTGACGCCGACGGTGTTGGGCAGGCCGTGCACCACCATGCCGACGCTGTCGCCGACGAGCAGGACGTCGCAGTGCGGATCGAGGATTTCGGCTGTCGGGGCGTCGTAGGCGGTCAGGCAGACCAGCGGCTCGCCGCCCTTGCGGGCGCGGATGTCCGGCGCGGCGAGGCGGCGGACGGTCTCCTGCTTCTGACTGGACATGGGGGGAGGCTCCAGGTCGAGGGAGCCTCCTAGATAGGCCGCCGCCCGGCGGCCGTCACGTCACACTTCCTGCGACAGGCGCACCACGCCGGCGGCGGCGACGGCGATCAGGGCGCCGGCCGCGATCCAGAACAGCTGCATGCCGCTCATCGAGCCCAGCTCGAGATTGCCAAGGCCGAACTGGTCCAGCCCGGATTGGACCGCCGCCTGGGTGTTGAACGAGACCGAGCGCACGCCCTGCCCCAGCGCCTCGCCCGCGACGACGCCGTCGCCCGAGCCGATGTTGACCGACAGGGTCTCGCGCACGGCGACCACGCCGCCGATCACGCCGGCGAGGCCCAGAGCCAGGCCGCGGATGGCCGAGCCCTTCTGCAGCCGCTGCTCGACGCGGGCGGTGAACAGGGCGGCGTCGGGCATGGCCGGCGCGCGGGCGAACAGGCGCTCGATGTCGGGGTCGAATTCGTCAGCCGACATGCTGAGTCCTCCCCAAGGATTGAGCGGGCTCCGGCTGGAGCCGCGCGCGGAGTTTATCCAGACCACGTTTGACATGAGACTTCACCGTGCCGAGTGGCAAATTGAGGGCCGTGGCGATCTCGGGATGGGCCATGCCCGCCCCGTGGCAGAGGGAGACGCACAGCCGTTCCGCCTCGCTGAGGCTTTTCAGGGCCTCGTCCAGGTCGACCCGGCCGGCGTGGTCGGTCGCCGGTGCGACGTCCTCGCTCTCCAGTTCGGCCACGTAGCGCGCCTCCTTCGCCACCTTCTTGATGTAGAGGCGCGCCGCGATGCGCTTGACCCAGGCCGCGAAGGTGCCCTCGCCGCGGAACTCGGCGCAGCGCTCGAACGCCTGGATGAAGGCGTCCTGGGCGATGTCGTCGGCGAGGGCCGGCTGGGCCCCCATGCGGCGCAGCAGGGCTCGCACCGCCGAGCCGTGGCGGCGCACGAGCTCTCCGAACTCGCGCCGCCCGCCCGCCGCCGCGAGGGCGGCGAGCTCGACGTCGTGCCGGTCGACCAGAGGCTGGGTCATGATGGGCTCCCCTGTCCGGTCCGGCCTCAGTCCTTGTTCTTGTTGAAGAAGCTGAGGACGATGAAGGCGAGGCCGATGGTGATCGGGATGGCCGACACGCCCAGCATGCCGGTGTCGAAACCACCGCCCCAGCCGTCGCCGTGGATGCCGCCGTCGGTGATCAGGCCGAAGGCCGCCAAGCCGATGCCGACCGCCAGCCAGATGATGCCGCGGCGGATATCGCGGGTCCGCGAGGGCAGGTTGCGCGAAACGTCCTGGGTCAGCGCCTCGATGACCTCCGGCGGCAGGGTCTGGCCCTTGTCCATGGCGTGTCGCAGGGTGGCCTGCATCTCACGCTTCTCCCGGCTCTTCAGCCAGCTCGGCCCGACGACGATGGCGGTGATGGTGCCGAAGACCGCGAAAATCGCGAAAACCGGAATGAAATCTTCCATTGGGATATCCCCTCTTCCTCGTTGGGCGAGAGCGTGACGCTCCGGCCTCCTGACGACAAGAGGCGGCGGGAGGCGGCGGCGGATGCGGTCGGCCGGGTGAAACTTTCGTAAGGCTGGCGAATGGGGCTACAGAGCCCGCGACTGGAGGAGCCGCCATGCTGGATCGCCGCGCCATGGTCGCCGGACTGACCGCCGTCCCACTCGCCGCCTGCGCCACCGCGCCGGGCGCGGGCGGCCGCGACCTGAAGCTCGCCACCTTCAACATCTGGCACAATCAGGGCGACTGGCCCGCCCGCCTGGGCCTGCTGGTCGAGGCGCTGCGCGCGGCCGATCCGGACGTGATCGGCCTGCAGGAGGTGCTGGAGGACGCCGCCGTCGGCCTGCCCAACCAGGCGCGGACCATCGCGGAGGCCCTGGGCGGCTACGAGGTGCATTTCTCCTCGGTGGACGCCGAGGGGTCGGGGCGCCGCTACGGCAACGCCATTCTCAGCCGCCTGCCCGTGCTGGCGCACGACTGGAAGAAGCTGGAGCCGCTGGACGACTACCGCACGGCGATCCGGGCGCGGGTCGACCTGCGCGGCCGGGCGGTCGACGTGGTCAACACCCACCTGGCGTGGCAGCCCGACCAGGCGGCGACGCGTGCGCGGCAGGTCGCCGACCTGATGGCCTGGCTGCCAGGGGACGGGACGCCGCTGGTCGCGATGGGCGACTTCAACGCCGAGCAGAGCGACGCCGGGCTGGCGGCGCTGACCGGGCCGCGCTTCTTCAGCGCCCTGCCCCGCAGCGCGGCGGCGACGACGCTGAACCCCGCCATGGGCCACCCGCCGCGGGTCATCGACCACATCTTCGCCGAAGCGGCCCGCTGCGCGCCGGTCTCGGGCGAGGTGATCGGCGACTCGGCGACGGCCGGGCTGTTCCCGTCCGACCACTTCGGCGTGGCGGCGACAGTCAGGCTGCGCTGAAGCGGAGACGGCGCACGGCCCACAGCAGCAGGCCGGCTCCGGCCAGGGCCATGACGGCGGCCGTGACGGCGGGCTCCAAGGCCTCCCCCGCGGCGGCGAGGTGCGGGGCCGCGGTGCGCGACAGGGCCCAGAGCAGGACGGCGGCGACGATGGCCCACGGCAGCAGGGCGGCGGCGCCGAGCCAGGCGCGTCGCAAGGCCAGGCGGCGGGCGACCTCGGCCTCGAAGGCGTAGTCGCGGGCCGGCGGCGTCGCCGACCTCAGCAGAACGTCGAGCTTGGCTTCAGGCGTCATCCGAACCTCCGAGCGCCGTGAGCAACCGCGCCCGTCCGCGCGCAACATGGGACTTCACCGTGCCGAGGGGCAAGCCCAGGGCCGCGGCCGCCTCGCCATGCGACCAGCCGTCGGCGAGGCAGAGGGCGACGCAGGCGCGCACGTCGGGGGCCAGGCCGGACATGGCCGCGGCCAGCGACAGGCGCTCCTCCGGCGTGACTCCGGCCGGGAGGTCGGCCGCCTCCAGCCAGGCGGCGTCGCGGGCGGCCCCGCGAAGCCGGGCGCGCAGCCGGTCCTGGGCCTTGCGCCAGGCCACCCCGCACAGCCAGGCGCGCACCCCGGCCGGGTCCTTCAGCGAACGCAGCGAGGTCCAGGCGGCGAGGAAGGCGTCCTGGGCGACGTCGTCGGCCTCCGCCCAGCCGCCGCCCAGCGTCCGGCGCAGGAAGCCGCGCACCGCCGCCTGATGGCGTTCGACCAGGCGGGCGAAGGCGGCGTCGGAGCCGGCCCGGGCGCGCCGGACCAGCTCCGCGTCGATCGCCGCATCGGCCAATGTCGAGCCCCCGGACGCCACCCGTCACGGCGCCGGCGGGCGGCGGAACAGGAAGGCGTTGATCAGGGCCCAGGTCGCCAGGGCGCCCATGACGAGGGCGACGACGGCGAACGGCCAGCCCACGCCCTCGAAGTCGTAGAACCAGGCCCCGAGGCCGAAGCCGGCGGCGAGCACGCCGAACAGGCCGAACAGCGACCAGTAGTGGGCCGGGGCGCGGCGGCCGGGCTGTTCGCCCTCCTCGTCGGCGGTGAGGGCCGCGAGCAGGGCTTCCGGCGGACTCTCGCCCTTCTGCGCATAGGTGCGGATGACCTCGAGGATGGCCCGTTGCCGGCGGTAGTGGGCGAAGCTGTGCCAGCCGCCCATGGCCAAGCCAAAGATGGGAAAGATCAGCCACCAATAGGCGTGAAACAGGTCGGTCAATGTCGCTCTCCTCGCGCGGCCCCCGCGGCCGCCTTCATCCCGCAGTCGTCGCCGCGACGCCGGACGGATGCGGCGGGCGGCGATTTTTTTTGACGGTCGGCGCGGCGGACCCCTGCGGTCAAGCTCGCTGCAACCGGCGGGGTCAGCCTGCGTTGGCGTGGGACGGCCGGCGCGGCCGCGAACGCCGAGGAGATCCCATGGTCCAGATCACCTACCGCATCGCCGAGCACGACGGGGGCTGGGCCTATCGGCTGGGCGACACCTGGTCGGAGACCTATCCCGACCACGACTCGGCGCGGGCGGCCGCGGTGGCGGCGGCGCGGGAGCAGAAGGTGCCCGACGAGGACGCCCTGATCGAGTACGCCGACGCCTCGGGCCGCTGGATCGTCGAGCGGGCCGACGGCCACGACCGGCCGGAGCCCGAGGTCGAGGGCTGAACGGCGGCGGTTGCATCCGGACGCGGAAAGCGGCGGAATGGGCGGACGTCAGACCGGAGATCCGCCATGCGTTCGCTGTGGAGTCCCCTCGCCGTCCCCGTCCTCGCCGCCGCCTTGGGCATGGCCGCCTGCGCCAAGGCCCAGGAGGTGCGCTACTACGAACTCGCGCCCGGCGGTCGCGCCCACGACGTAGCCGTCACGCCCGACGGCGAGGAGGTGTGGTGGACCGTCCAGCGCGGCGGGGCGCACGGCATCCTCGATCCCGACACCGGCGAGACCACCCTCATCCCGCTGGGCGAGGGCTCGGCCCCGCACGGGGTGATCGTCGGGCCGGACGGAAACGCCTGGATCACCGACGGCGGCCAGAACGCCATCGTCCGCGTCGACCGCCGGACCCGCGAGGTGAAGGTCTGGCCGCTGCCGGAGGAGACCGGGCCGATCAACATGAACACCGCCACCTTCGATCACCGGGGGCGCATCTGGTTCACGGGGCAGACCGGCTTCTACGGCCGGCTCGATCCGGCCACGGACGACATGAAGGTCTGGGCCGCGCCGCGCGGCCGCGGGCCCTACGGCATCGCCACCACGCCGTCGGGCGACGTCTGGTACGCCTCGCTGGCCGGCAGCCATATCGCCAGGGTGGACCTCGACACCGGCGAGGCGACCATCGTCGAGCCGCCGACGCCGAACCAGGGCGCGCGGCGCATCTGGTCGGACAGCAGCGGGCGGCTGTGGGTCAGCGAATGGAACAGCGGCAACGTCAGCGTCCACGACCCGGCCGACGGCAGCTGGCGCACCTGGAAGCTGCCGGGCGAGGCGCCGAAGACCTATTCCGTCTACGTCGACGAGCGGGACAAGGTCTGGCTGACCGACTTCGCGGCCAACGCCATCGTCCGCTTCGACCCGGAAACCGAGACCTTCGAGAGCTTCCCGAGCGACCGCGAGGGAGCCAATGTCCGCCAGATGCTGGGCCGGCCGGGCGAGGTCTGGGGCGCGGAGTCTGGCGCCGACCGGCTGGTGGTCATCCGCTACGGCGGCTGAGGCGTGACCCTGCTGCTGCTCCTGCTGGCGCTGGCCGGCCCGCCGCAGGCCCGCGACCCCGGCGAGCGGGCGTTCCAGCGCTGCGGCGGCTGCCATTCCCTGCGCGCCGACGATTCGCAGGCCATGGCGCCGAGCCTGCACGGGGTCTACGGACGCCGGGCCGGGGCGGCCGAGGGCTTCGCCTATTCCGACGCCATGCGGCGGGCCGGGCGCCACGGGCTGGTGTGGGACGAAACGACGCTAGCCCGCTTCCTCGAGGATCCCGACGCCGTCGTGCCGGGCACGGCCATGCCCTACCAGGGCGGGCCGGCGGCCGAGCGGTGGGCGGTGATCGACTACCTGCGCCAGCAGGCCGACTGACGCGAGCAACGCCTTGTGAACGCGCGGGGGTAGGCTTGGCCGGTCGCGGCGGCTAGTGCTGCCCGATCTCGCACTGGAACCGGTTACAATGCGCCACACGCCCTTCGCCCCGACCCGTCGCCTGCTGCTGGCCGGAGGCGCGTTGTCCGCCGGGCTGATGCTGGCGCCGCGGATCGCGGCGGCGAAAGCGCAGGCCAACCTCGAGCGGGTCAACGGGCTGATCGCCCGGATGACGATCGAGGAGAAGGCGGGACAGCTGAACCTGCAGAACGACCCGTTCCGCTGGCGACCCGAGGGGGTCAACCCCGGCGACACGCTCGATTCCAACCAGGAGCAGACCGCCGCCGACATTCGCGCCGGACGGATCGGGGCGCTGTTCAATGGCGTTGGGGCCAAGAGCACCCGCTTCGTGCAGGAGCTGGCGGTGCGCGAGAGCCGCCTGGGCATTCCGCTGCTGCTCGCCGCCGACGTGGTGCACGGGCTGCGCACCACCTTCCCGGTGCCGCTGGGCGAGGCCGCCAGCTGGGACCTCGACCTGGCCGAGCGCACCGCCCGGGCCGCCGCCGTCGAGGGCGGCGCGGCGGGCGTGCACCAGACCTACGCCCCCATGGTCGACATCGGCCGCGACCAGCGCTGGGGCCGGGTTGTCGAGGGCGCCGGCGAGGACGTGCTGCTGGGCAATCTGTTCGCCGCCGCGCGCACCCGAGGGTTCCAGGGCGACGACCTGAAGCACTGGTCGTCGCTGCTGGCCACGGCCAAGCATTTCGCCGCCTACGGCGCGGCAGAGGCGGGGCTGGACTACAATTCCACCGACATGAGCGAGCTGGAGCTGCGCTCGGTCTACCTGCCGCCGTTCAAGGCGGCGATCGACGCCGGGGCGCTGTCGATCATGAGCGCCTTCAACGATCTGAACGGGGTGCCGACCAGCGGCAACAAATGGCTGCTGACCGACCTGCTGCACGGCGAGTGGAACTTCGCCGGCTTCGTGGTCTCGGACTACACCTCCGAGGAGGAGCTGATCGCCCACGGCTTCGCCGCCGACGGCCGCGACGCGGCGCGCATCGCCCTGATGGCCGGCGTCGACATGTCGATGAAGAGCGGCCTCTACATGAAGCACATCCCCGAGCTGGTGCAGTCGGGCGACGTGCCGGTCGAGCGCGTCGACGAGGCGGTGCGCCGGGTGCTGATGACCAAGGCGGCGCTGGGCCTGTTCGAGAACCCCTATCGCGGCTCGGACGTGCGGCTGGAGGCGCGGGTCACCGGCAGCCGCGAGCATCTGGCGCTGGCCCGCGAGGCGGGGCGCAAGTCGATCGTCATGCTGAAGAACGACGGCGGCCTGCTGCCGCTGGCCAAGGCCGGCAAGCGCTACGCCCTGATCGGGCCGTTCGGCGACGACCGGGTCGACCTGTTCGGCCCGTGGTCGATCTTCAAGGACGGGAACCTGGCGGTCTCGCTGGAGCAGGGCATCCGGTCGGCGCTCGGCGCGGGCTCCAGTCTGACCGTGGTCAAGGGCTCCAACGTCGAGGCGCCGCTGGAGGGCGGCATCGAGGCCGCGGTGATCGCGGCGGCGCAGGCCGACGTGGTGCTGCTGGCGATCGGCGAGAGCCAGAACATGTCGGCCGAGGCCCAGTCGCGTGTCGACATCGGCATCCCCGAACCGCAGCTGGCCCTGGCCGAGGCGGTGGCGGCCACCGGCAAGCCGGTGGTGGTCCTGCTGCGCAACGGCCGGGCCATGGAGCTGTCGGGAGCAGTCAAGGACGCCCGCGCCATCCTCGTCACCTGGTTCCTCGGGTCGGAGACCGGCAACGCCGTGGCCGACGTGCTGTTCGGCGACCACGCACCGACCGGCCGCCTGCCGGTCAGCTTTCCGCACTTCTCGGGCCAGTCGCCCTTCTACTATGCGCACAAGACCACCGGCCGCCCGGCGGCGGCGCGCAACGAGGGCTTCAAGGCGCAGTTCCGCGAGACCGGCAACACCGCCCTCTACCCGTTCGGCCACGGCCTGACCTACGCCCCGGTCAGCTACTCGGCGGTGCGCCTGTCCAGCCCGACCATGGCGTGGAACGGCGAGCTGACCGCCACGGTCACCCTGACCAACGCCGGCGATCGGGCCGCCGAGGAGGTGGTGCAGCTCTACATCCGCGACCGCGCCGCCTCGATCACCCAGCCGATCCGCCTGCTCAAGGCCTTCCGCCGCGTGACCGTGCCGGCGGGCGGCTCGATCGAGGTGTCCATGCCACTGAAATTCGAGGACCTGCTGTTCCTCGGCGCGGACCTGCGGCCGACGGTGGAGCCGGGGGAATTCGACGTCTGGCTGGCTCCCAGCGCCCAGGCCGGGGAGCCGGCCCGGTTCACCCTGACGCGCTGATCAGGCGAACACGGCCGCATAGACTTCGGGCCGGAAGCCCACGGTGGTGCGGCCGTCGACCTCCAGCACCGGCCGCTTGATCATCGACGGCTGGGCCAGCATCAGCGCGACGGCCTTGCCGGCGTCGAGGTCGGCCTTCGCCTCGGGTGGCAGGGCGCGGAAGGTCGTGCCGGCGCGGTTCAGCACCGTCTCCCAGCCGTGCGCGGCGACCCAGTCCTCCAGCGAGGCGCGGTCGATCCCCGCCTTCCTGTAGTCATGGAAGGCGTAGGCCACGCCGTGCTGGTCCAGCCAGACGCGGGCCTTCTTCACCGTGTCGCAATTGGGGATGCCGTAGAGGGTGGGGAGCATGGCGCGGCCTCGGAAATGTCGCCCCGGGTCTGCCCCAGCGGCCCGTCTCCGGCAAGGCGGGGTCAGCCCTGGATGGTGAAGTCGATGACCACGCCGTCCTCGCCGCGATGCCGGTAGGCCACCATCACCGTCTCGCCATAGCGCTCGGCCATCTGGCGCAGCAGCGGGATCGGGTCGTGATCGTTGACGAAGCGCATGGTCTCGCCCGGCGTCAGGGCATCCAGGGCGCCGAAGATCGCGGAGTGGCGGAAGCGCTTGGCCACCGCGCGGGCGTCGAACGGATACACGGCAGCGGACGGAATCGCGGCGTCGGCGGGGGCGTGAGTCTGGGTCATGGGCGTCTCCTTCGGCCCGCCCATGCGCTCGCGGCGGCGCGCTGGCCTTGTCCTGCCGCAAGCCCCGCGGTTTTCTTCACCCGAACGGCAGGCGGAACGGATCGGACCGCCGGCGCTTGAACCGAAGCCATGAAGAGGAGGCCCCCAATGAAGGGAATGTCCTGCACCGCCGCGATCCTGACGCTGGCCCTCGCCGCCTGCGGCTCGCCCGAACCGGCCGACGAAACGCCGGCCGCGCCCGCCACGCCGACGGCCGACCAACCGACCCCCGACGCCGCCGGGGCCGCGACCAGCGCCGTCGCCGCCCTGCGCACCGCCGAAGGC
>JAEYTA010000124.1 GCA_023434265.1 Pseudomonadota bacterium | reverse complement strand
GACCGGGTGCTGCCCCTTGTCCAGCGGCGGGTCGGCCGCCGTGGCGCGCGCCGACGCGACCTCCGCGCGTGCGGCGGGCGCGGGCGCGGCGTCTTCCGGCTTGGGGTCCCAGGGACCGGGGCGGCGGGGGGCTTCAGTGTCGCTCATCTGCCCGACGTGGCCTTTTCCGCGCGCAGCCACAAGGCCACGAGGGCGAGAAGTCGCAGGCTGCGGCGGTCCACCTTCGCCACCGCCCGGACGGGCGGCGTGTAGTGCATCAGATCAGCTCCACCGCCACGTGATGTCGGGCCTTGATCAGGTCGTAGCGCGCCGGGACCGCCGGCGGCGGCATGTCGACCATGCGCTGCACCGCCAGCCGGGCGCGCTCGGCGATGTCCCCGGGCACGGTGACCTCGAACTGCATGTGCAGAAGGGCGTCGCGGATGTTCTCCAGCGTGATCCGCTTCATGTGCGGGCACAGGTTGCAGGGGCCGATGAACTGAACTCCGGGCACGTCGCCGGCGACGTTGGAGGCCATCGAGCATTCGGTGATCATCACCACCTGCTTCGGCTTGCGCGCCGAGACGTGGTCGATCATCGCCGCCGTCGAGCCGGCGAAATCGGCCGCGGCCAGCACCTCCTCCGGGCACTCCGGGTGGGCGAGTATCTCGGCGCCCGGATACGCCGCCCGCATGTCGGCGATGTCGTCGGCGGTGAAGCGTTCGTGCACCTCGCAGCGGCCCTTCCACGCGATGATGCCGATGGTCGTCTGCGCCGCCACGTTGCGGGCCAGGTATTCGTCGGGGATCAGGATGACGCGGTCGACGCCCCACTCCCTCGCCGCCCACTCCACCACCTGCACGGCGTTGGCGCTGGTGCAGCAGATGTCGGTCTCGGCCTTCACGTCCGCCGTGGTGTTGACGTAGGTCACCACCGGCAGGCCCGGATAGCGCTGCTTGATCAGGCGCACGTCGGCGCCGGTGATCGAACTGGCCAGCGAACAGCCGGCGCGCAGGTCGGGGATCAGCACGGTCTTCCCGGGCGACAGGATCTTCGAGGTCTCGGCCATGAAGTGCACGCCGGCCTGGACGATCACCTTCGCGTCGGATCTGGCGGCTTCCTTCGCCAGCCCGAGGCTGTCGCCGACATAGTCGCCGACGCCGTGGAAGATTTCCGGCGTCATGTAGTTGTGGGCGAGGACGACCGCGTCGCGCTCGCGCTTCAGCGCGTTGATCTCGGCGATCAGGGCCGCCTGCGCCGGCCATTCCAGCGGCGTGACGTGATCCTTGACCTTGGCCCAGACCGGCGCGGTCGCCCGCTCCAGTTCCTTCGACAGTCCGAACGCCCCGCCGGCCATTTCATCCACCCTTTTGCTCGACTTGAGCAAATCAGAGGTCCGAAGAACGGCGGCCTGACTCCCGGGTCCGCCGCCGACTTATGCTCACTTTCAGCATAAGCAGGGACAATCTAGGACGATCGCCGGAAAATGCAAGCGCGTCGCTTCCTTGGCGGCTACCGCGCCGGGACGGTCGCGATGTACTCCACCACCGTCATGGCCCCACCCGCGTGGGCGTACAGGACCTTGCCCTCGAGGGCTTCGAGGTCGTCGGCATAGACGCGCGCGCCGTCGAGACGGCGCAAGGCCTCGGCCGGATCCGGCGCGCCGGCGACGGGCGGGTGGTCGGCGCGGCAGTCGGCCAATCGCCGGTCGCGCACGATGCAGCTGGCCTGCTGCTCGGCCGGAACGAAGGCGGTCGCCGGTGGCGGGGGCGGCGGCCGACGCTGGGCGCGCCGCTCCGTGATCGACCGCGAGGTCGAGCGCCGCGGCGCCCGCACGTCCGGATCGGTCAGCGAGGCGCCTTGGGCGCGGGGCAGCTGGTCCCGGTCGTCGGCCAGGGCCCAGCCGCAGGCGGTGAGCACCCGGTCGAGATTGGCCGATTGCGTCGGCAGGTCGAAGCTGGCGGCGAAGGCGGGCTCCACCCCCTCCCCGGTCCGCACCGCATAGGCGCCGCCGCCGCGCATGAAGCGGATGTCGCGGGCCGGCACGGTGCTGCGGAAGACGCCGTCGGACCCCGTCGGCCGCCAGGCCTGCACGTCGGTGCGACCGTCGGCCCGGCTGGCGTTGACCTCGATCCGCTCGGTCCCGGCGGGCATGCCGACCAGCATCAGCGCCAGCGCCCCCTCGCGGCACTGCACGATGATGCTCGGCCCGGCGTCGTAGCGCGACGCCGCCACCGTCAGCTGGCGCGTCGGATCCTCGGCGAACTCCCAGTCGTCGTCCGCCGCCTGCGCCTGGGCGCTGCCCGCGCCGGCGATCGCCACGGCCGCAACGGCGACCGCCATCATCGATTTCATGGTCCTGCTCCCCAGCATCCCGGGCGCAGGTGACGCCCGGACGGCGGGTCGCGTCAAGACCTCAGGCGACGGCCGCGCCCTCGTGCCGGAGCAGCCAGCGCTTGCGGTCCAGCCCGCCGGCGTAGCCGGTCAGGGTTCCGTTCGCCCCGATGACCCGGTGGCAGGGCACGATCACCGCCACCGGGTTCTGGCCGTTGGCCAGGCCGGCGGCGCGCACCGCCCGCGGCGAACCGACCGCCGCCGCCAGCTGGCCGTAGCTGCGGGTTTCGCCGGCGGGAATGGCCCGCAGCGCGGCCCACACGGCGCGCTGGAAGGCGGTGCCGGCGGTCTTCACCTGCAGTCCGTCGAGGGCCCCGACGTCGCCGGCGAAATAGGCCTCGACAGCCCGGCGGACGGGCTCGGGCGCCCGCGCCTCGACCAGCACCGGCTCGCCGCCGCAGTGCCGCCGCAGCAGGCGGCGCATGCGCGGCTCGTAGTCGGCGAAATCCAGCGCCCGCACGGCGCCGTCGGCGTCGACCACCAGCAGGGCCTCGCCCACCGGCGTGGCGATGCGGTCCAGGGTCAGGGTCTCAGGCTGCGCGTTTCGCATGGTCCGTCTCCGTCGGTTGCGCCACAGCCATCCCGGCCGTCCGCAGGTGCAGGGCTCCGTAGGCGCGCCACGGCCGCCAGGCCTCGGCCCGCGCCGTCAGCGCCGCGTCGTCCAGCCGGTCGGCCGGAGGTTCGTCGCCCTCGTCGATCCAGTCGCCGGGCAGGCGCAGGCCCGGCCGCGCCGCGACCAGCGGCCGCAGCGCCGGATCGCAGGCGAGATCGCGGGCGATGGCGTCCGGGTCGGCCGACAGGTCGAACACCCGCCGCACCCGCGCCAGCACGCCCGGCAGGGCCTTCAGGTCGTCGGCCTCGATGCAGACCGACACGCGGCCCGCCTCGCCCGGCTCGACCGTCACGAAGCCGTCGGCGCCGTCGACGGCGCCGGTCAGGGTCCGCGACCAGCGCCGGTCCTCGACCGCGTCCCCGCGGGCGGCCAGCGCCGCCAGCATCGCCTGCCAGTCGTAGGGCGGCCGGTAGGGCAGGCTCAGCCGCACCCCGGCCGCCGCCTCGCGCTCGCCGCGTCGGCGCAGCGCCGACGGCGGACGCCCGTAGAGGGCCTGGAAGGTCTCGTTGAAGCGCCTCACGCTGCCGAAACCCGACGCCAGGGCCACCTGGGCCATCGACAGGTCGGTCTGGTGGATCAGCGCCTTGGCCAGCAGCACCCTTCGCGTCTGCGCCACGCTGACCGGAGCGGCGCCGAGATGCTGGCGGAACAGGCGGCGCAGGTGGCGCTCGCCGACGCCCAGCCGCCCGGCGAGGGCGTCGACGTCTCCCTCGTCCAGCGCCCCCGCCTCGATCAGGGCCAGGGCCCGGCTGACGGTGTTGGAGGTGCCGCGCCAGGCGCCCATGTCGGGCGCCGTCTCGGGGCGGCAGCGCAGGCAGGCGCGGAACCCCGCCTCCTCGGCCGCCGCGGCCGAGACGACGAAGAACATGTTCTCCCGCTTCGGCGTCCGCGCCGGGCAGACCGGACGGCAGTAGATGCCCGTCGTCTTCACGCAGCCGAAGAAACGCCCGTCGAACCGGGCGTCGCGCGTCAGCACGGCGCGGTAGCAGGCCTCCTGGTCGAGTTCGCGGGCGATTTCCATGGCCGCAACATGGGCCCTTGGCGCGACCGAGTCTCGCGGTTTTCGGACACGGGCGTGCGAGCGCCTACAGCGGCCACACCAGCAGGATCAGCGGCGGACCGACCAGCAGCACCAGCAGGCTGAGCGGGGCGCCGAGGCGGGCGTAGTCGGCGAAGCGGTAGCCGCCCGGCCCCATCACCAGGGTGTTGCACTGGTGGCCGACGGGGGTGAGGAAGTCGCACGCCGCTCCCACCGCCACGGCCATCAGGAAGGCGTCGGGGTCGTAGCCCAGCTGGGTGGCCAGGCTGGCCCCGATGGGGGCGACGATCAGCACAGTGGCGGCGTTGTTCAGGAACGGCGTCACCGCCATCGCCGCCAGCATCAGCCCGCCGACCGCCAGCACGCCGGGCAGGCCGGTGAACAGGTCGCGCATCGCCGCCGCGATCAGGTCGGCCCCGCCGGTCTGCTGGATGGCGTCGGAGACCGGGATCAGGGCGGCGATGAGCACCAGCAGCGGCCCGTCCAGAGCGGCGTAGGCCTCGCGCATCTTCAGCCCGCCCAGGGCCACGATGATCACCGCCGCCGAGAAGAAGGCCACCGCCACGGGCACGACCTGGAAGCCGACGAGGATCATCGCCGCCGCCAGCACCGCCGCCGGCAGGAAGCGCCGCCGGGCGCCGCCCAGCCGAACCTGCCGCTCGGCCAGCGGCAGCAGGTCCAGCGCCTGCAGCGCCATCGGCAGCCCCGCCTCCCCGCCCTGCAGCAACACGATGTCGCCGGGCTTGAGCCGCGCCGAGCGCAGCTTCTGCGCCAGCTCGTGACCGCTCCGCGACAGGCCGATCAGGTTCACGCCGTACTGGCCGTAGAGGTCCGCCTGGCGCACCGACTGGCCGGCCAGCGGCGAGTTGACGCCGATCACCGCCTCGATCACCTGCACCTCGTCGGTGGGCTGTTCGCGCGCCACGGGGCGGTCGTCGCGGACCAGCTTCAGCCTCGAGGCGGCGAGGAAGGCCCCCAGCGCCTCCGGCCCGCCCTCCAGCAGCAGGGCGTCGCCGGGGCGGACGATCTGGTTGCCGCGCGGACGGGGATTGCGGCGGCCGTCCCGGATCAGGGCGAGGATGCGGACGTCCCGGTTGCAGTCGCGCAGCGCCATGATGGTGCGCGGCTCCCAGTCCTCCGGGGCCTGCGCCTCGGTGGCGTAGCCCTGCGCCTCCAGCGCCTCGCCGAGCCGGATCGTCCCCTGCCGGTTGCGCGGCAGCAGCCGGTAGCCGAAGGCAAGGAAGATCAGGGCGAGGGCGGTCAGGGCCAGCCCCACCGGGGCGAAGTCGTACATGCGGAACGGCTCGCCGAGCAGTTCGGCGCGCGTCTCGGCGACGATGATGTTCGGCGAGGTGCCGACGAGGGTGACCATGCCGCCGGCCATGGCCCCGAAGGCCATCGGCATGAGGATGCGCGAGGGGCTCGTGCCCGTGCGCCGGGTCAGCTGGATGGCCACCGGCATCATGATGGCCAGGCTGCCGACGTTCTTGGTCACCATCGACAGCAGGGTCACCGCCACCGTCATCACCGGCGCCTGGCTGCGCTCGGTCCTGAGCAGCGGCAGCACCCGCCCCAGCGCCAGTTCGACCACGCCCGAGCGGGCGAAGGCGGCGCTGACCACGAGGGCGGCGGCGATGATCACCGTGACGTCGTTGCGGAAGCCGTCGAAGGCCGCCTCGGCGGGAATGACGCCGACCGCCAGTCCCGCCACCAGCGCCGCCAGGGCGACGAGGTCGTAGCGGAACCGGCCCCAGACGAAGCCGGCGATGGTCAGTCCGACCAGGCCGAACGCCAGTCCCTGCTGCAGCGTCACCGTTTCCTGCCCCGGCGGCCGGATCGCCGCCGGGCGTTAACGCGGGCCG